>JANXTU010000032.1 GCA_025352235.1 Fimbriiglobus sp. | reverse complement strand
CCGTCCGGGTCGCCGTCCGACCGCGAGGCGGTTTTGTCGAGCAGGTAAAACTGGTTGAACCCGAGGCGCTGGACGCGGCCGTCGTGGTAGAAAAAGATACTGTTCTCCGGTGCGGTTTGGATCGCCGCGCGGAGTTTGGATTTCTTCGCCAGTTCTTTCTCGTCGCCGACTTTCGTCAGCGCGTCGAGCTTGCCGTCGAAGTCTTCGTCTTTGGTGTGCAGCACGCGCACGTCGAACTGCGGGCCGAACTCGCGGATCTCGTCGACGAGGTCCCGCACCTTCTCCACGATCTTCGCTTGGGCCGCGCTCGTGAGCGCATCCGACCGATCCGGTTCCGCCGCGGAGGTCTTGTCCATTTGCAAGACGACGATGGTCGTCGGCGACTTCGGATCGAGCTTCCGCAGTTGGTCCCGCAACTCGGGGGCGAGCGTGAATCGTTTGTCGCGGGTGCTGTCGCTCCGCCCGTAATATTGGAACGACACCGCGTTCACGACGACGACCAATCCCACCGCCAACGCCATCTGGGCCGTGTTGTTAGCGCCCGCCCCGCTCTTGCGGCCGGCGACCAACGCCAAGCCGCCCAATATTTCGATCAGCAGCCACGCCGCCACGCCGCCGACGCTGATCAGGATCAGGAACCCGGCAATTTTGGCAGTTTCGCCGAAGGTCCCCTTCAGCGCCTCGTCGGCCGCGTCCCAAGCGGGCCACGTCGCGGAAGCGAGCACCGCCCCCGCCACGAGGGCCAACAGCGCCGTCAGGCCCAGCGCCCGCAGGAAAAAGCGGAACATCGAACCCGCGGACGTTTTGTGCCGGCTATCGCTCTTCATGGATCGGTCCTATATCCCGTTAGCCGGACGCGCCAGCGACGGTCGCGTTCCGGTACTCACCGGCGGTTCCGTCAACGCACTTCTGGCGCTACGGCTTAATACTTGGACCGAATAGAGGAAGCTCTTCCAAGCGTCGTTTCGCGAGAAAGCGCATCCAATACCGGCGGCCGTATTCGACAACTCCAAAGACTGCAACTCCGGGCACGAGCACAAGCAGGGCAATGCCGAATCGCTCAGCATGCGGGACCCGATCAAACCAATGGCTCAAGAAAGAAAGCCCGCTCCCAGCGGCTCCTAACAAGGCCGGTACGATTTTCCATAGCGGCGATTGCACCCGCTCCTCTTGCTTACCAAGTTGTCGGATCACTCCCCGTTGTTCGGCACGCTCGATTTCCAATCGATGCTCGATCTCCACGAATTTTGAGGACTCTCTTCGCAGTTGTTGTTCCAGATTCTGAATGAGCGCTTCCCGCAGTCGCAGCTCCGTTGCAACTTCTGCCAATACTTTCTCACGCTGCGCTTTGTAGATTGGGCATCTCAGTTTGTTATGCCCGACTCCGTTGCAGTGACTGCAGCGGGACTGCCTCCGCTCGACTGGCTCACTCGACATCGCATCTCCCCCGCCTGTCACGATTCAAATATGCAGATTTATGGCTATCAATAACCTGCGCCGTCAGAATCGTGTCCGTTGCTTGCGCGCCCGGCGAACAAAACGACTCACGCTCGCAACCGGCGCGACTCCAGCGAGCGCACCGTCAGGAACAGCGTGAACAGCGTGATGCTCCCGTACAGAATCAAATGCCGGGAGTCGATGATTCCGCGGCTGAAATCGCGGCGGAAGTGCTCCGGCACGCTGATGAAATAAATCAGCCGGTACGTCAGCGAACCGCTGTCGAGGTCGGGCCGCCAGAAGGCCGCGAGCACGAACACCAAGCTGACGACCATCGAGATCATCGCCGCGACGAGCTGGCTCTTCACCAAACTGCTCACGAATAAACCGATGCCGAGGAACATCCCCCCGGCCAGCAACACGCCCAAGTACGAGGTCAGCACCGGGTACGGGTCGATGCCGAAAGACCACGTCTTCGGGTTCCAACCGGGGAAAGTCATGTCCGTTAGGATCGGCACGTACAGCAGGGTCGGCAGCCAGAGCACGAAGTAGAACAGGCAGGCCCCGATGAATTTGCCGGCGACGACCTGCCAATCGCGGATCGGCGAGGTCAGCAGGCTTTCGAGCGTCCCGGTGCCGCGCTCTTCGGCGAGGAGGCGCATTGTCAACAGCGGTGGGATAAACAAAAAGACGAGCCAGAACTTCTCGTCGCCGAGCAGCGCCTGCATCGGGTACTCGATGCCACTGGAACCCGGCTTCGTCAGGCCCGTCAGCACCAAGTAGAAAAGGTGCCCCGTGACGAGCAGAAACACCGCCAGCGTGACGTACGCCACGGGCGACAAGAAGTAAGCGGTGAACTCGCGCTTGATGAGGGCGAACAGCGGTCGCATTGTGGAAGACCCTTCCGGCGTTAAATGCCTTCTTGCCCGGTCAGGCGGACGAAGATGTCCTCGAGGCTCTGGTTCTTGTGCTTCTTCCGCACTTCTTCGAGGCTACCGTTTTCGACGACCTGCCCTTGGTAGATGATGATGACCGTATCCGCGGCCATCTCCACCTCGCTGAGGATGTGGGTGCTCAGCAGCATCGTGTGCTCTTGGCCCAGTTCGCGGATCAGCTTGCGGGTCTCGCGGATCTGCGTCGGGTCGAGCCCGGCCGTCGGTTCGTCGAGGATCAACACGGGCGGATCGGCCAGCAGCGCATCGGCGAGGCCGACGCGTTGGCGGTATCCCTTGGACAGGGTGCCGACGAGTTGGCGCTTCACGTCCTTCAGCCAGCACTTTTCGAGGACGTAATCCATCCGCTTGCGGCGCTCGCGCCAACCCAAACCCTTGAGGCCGGCGCGGAACTTGAGGTACTCGGTCACGCGCATTTCGGGGTACAGCGGACAGCTCTCGGGCATATAACCGATTTGCCGGCGGGCCCGGATCGGGTCGCTGAAGACGTCGTACCCCGCGATGCGGGCCGAACCGCTGGACGCCGTGAGGAACCCGGCGAGGCAGCGCATGGTGGTCGATTTGCCGGCGCCGTTGGGCCCGAGAAACCCGACGACGCGCCCTTTGGGCACCTCGAAGGAAACCCCGCGCACGGCTTGGTACTCGCCGTAGTACTTCACGAGATTCTCGACGACGATCATGGCGTTCGACCCGCGGAGGGAGGCACGGACTACCTCTCACGATTAGGCGATTTGCACGGGTCAGGCAAGGGGCGCCGGCGCGGCCGCGCCCCGGTTTCGCCTCACTTCACCGTGACCACGAGCGTCGCGGTGTTCCCAACTTCTTCGTACTTCTCGCCTTTCGACTCCCCGGCTTTGGCTTCGGTCGTGCGGACCGTGACCCCGTAACGGCCCTTGGCCTCGAAGGCCGGGGTCAGCCCTTTGTCATCCGTCGTCACCGTTTCGGTCTCCTTTTTCTCCGGCACCATCACGCTCACCTCGGTCTTGGCGACCGGCTTCCCTTTGGCCAGCACGAGGAACCGGACTTTGCCGGCTTCGACTTCCGGGACGATCTCGAGCGCGGCGGATTCGCCGAGGGTCGCGGCCTTCCCCGTGCTGCCGTCGAGGATCGCCTTCGGGTAGAACGCCAAGAGTTTGGCTTTATCGCCCCGCGTCGAGACGCCGTAGGGGATCGTCCCGTACAGCAGCGCCGTCCCGGCGGGAGCGGTCGCCTTCAAGCTCGCCGGGGCCGCCTCGGTCTTCACGACCGTGACCTTGCCACCGGCGTCGCGGGCCGAGAGTTCCGGCGTGCCGACCTTCTTCCAAGTCGCTTCTTTCACTGCGAGATCGGGTTCCAAACTATCGCTGAAGATGACGGTAACTTTCTCCCCGGCCGCCGTGATGTAAATGGCGTGGGCTTGGGCCAAGGCGGCGAGAACCGCGACGACGGCGAACGAAACGAGCGAACGGCACATGGGAGAAACTCCGGGGACGGAATGGATTCGGTTCACTTTTTGCCGAGCGGCTGGATCGTCAATTCGTCGCAAGTCACTTCCATTTTCGCCTTCAGCGAGTTGAACGCGACGACGCCGACCGAGACCGTCGCGGGGAGTTTGCATTCCCCTTCGGTGAGTTTATTCCACGTCTTGCCGTCGTCGCGGCTCTCCCACGTCGTCACGGTGTCGCCTTGGCGACGGAGCCGCAGGCGGGCCTTCCACTCCGGTCCGGTGCCGGCGTCGAGTACCGCGCCGTGTGACACCCGCGCGCCGCCGTCGGGGTTTTCGTAATGGACGTCGAACCCGCCACTGTACTTCGCGCCCGCCGGCCAGTGGTGCCGGTTGGCCAACGCGAAACGCTGTTCGTCTTGCCAGATGGCGAGGCCCGCCCCGGCGTGCCCCCCCGTCGGCGGATCGGGGAGCTTGTACGACACGACGACTTCCATCTCGAAATCGCCCGTGACATCCCGCTTCGTCCGCGGGGCGCCGTCGAGCTTGGTCGCCGGGCATTCGACCGTCCCCGGCACCGAGATGACGAGTTTCTTGCCATCGAGCTTAAAATCGCACGATTTGGAAGGATCGAACGGTTTGCCGAACAGGACTTCCATCGGCGGGGTCAGTGCCTCCTTCGGCACCGGCGCCGCCGCGAGGGCCCCCACGATGAGCAGGGCGATGCCGGACGAGAAAATCCGCATGGGTGCTCTCCGCGATTCTAAGCACCGGTCACTTCTTCTTCGGTTCGTCTTTCTTCGGTTCGTCTTTCTTCGGCTCCGCGTCGGGCGGCAGCATCGCCTTGATCAGCTTACCATCGACCCCGTTGAAGAGGCGGATGATTCCATCCTCGCCGCCGGTGGCGACGATCTTGCCGTCGTCACTGACGGTGACGGCGTAGAGGAAATCTTTGCCGCCGTCGAAGCTGCGCATGGCCCCGCCGTTCTCGGCACTCCAGAGTTTGGCCCCGGCGTCGCCCGCGCAGGTGACGAACGTCGCCGTCTTCGGCACGAACAACAGCCGGGTCACTTGCTTAGTGTTGCCGGCGATGTCACGGACTTTCTCGCCCTTCTCGTAGTCCCACACTTTGATGATGTTGTCGGCCCCGGCACTCGCGAGTTTCTTGCCGTCGTTCGTCCAACCGACATCGAGCACGTGGTGCGTGTGCCCTTCAAACGACTTCACGAATTTGCCGGCGGGGACCTCGAAGACCTTCACGAACTTATCGGCCGCGGCCGTGGCGAGCAGTTTGCCGTCCGGGCTGAAGCTGACGCCAAAGACGGTGTCCGAGTGGCCGTTCTTGATGTCGGTGACGAGCTTGCCGTCGGCCGCGTAGATGCGGATCTCGCCGTCTTCGGTCGGGGCGCCACCGCCGGTGGCGAAGAGTTTGCCATCGACAGAATAACTGATCGCGACGACGCGGTCGGCGAAGCCGGCGATGCGCAGCTTCGGCGTCCCCTTATCCATGTCCCAGAGGGTCACTTCTTGGAAGCTGCCGGTGGCGAGCGTCTTGCCGTCCGGGCTGTAGGCCATGCTTTCGACCAGCGACACGTGGGCCGAATTCGCGGCCGGTTTGCCGTCGGAGGTTTTCAGTTCGGAGTCGATCAGCGACTTTTTGAAATCGCCGGTCTTGGCGTCGAACAGGTGGATTTGGTTGCCCCGACCCGCGGCGACGGTGGTCTTATCCGGCGACACGGCCAAGGCCCGCACCGGCTTCACGAGGATCGGCGGCAGGCTGAGGACGACGGTCCGTTTGATCTTGGTGTCGATCGCGGGGGGCTTGGCGCCTTGGTTGATCCAAAGTTTGATCAGGCTGACTTCGGCGCCGGTCAGCGGGTTCTCTTCGCTCTTGGGCGGCATGATCGGCTTGACGATGTGCCCGGAGACTTTGAATAGATAGCTCTCGTCGGCCTTGCCGGCGACGATGTCGATGCCGCGCTTGCCGCCTTTCATCATGCTGGCGTAGGTGCTGAGGTCGAGCTTCCCCTCGGTGAGGTTCCCCGAATGGCAAACGTGGCACTTGGCCCCGAAGATCGGCAGGATTTCTTTTTCAAACGACACCGCGCCGGTGCGTTTGAGATCAACGAGGACGATCGGCACCGGCGGCGCGTCCTTGGGGTCGGGCTTCTTCTCTTGGGCGAAGCCCGCAGTGGGAACGAGAATCAGGACGGCGAAAGCGATGCGATTCATGGGAGGAATCTCTCAGAAATAACAGTTCACCACAGAGGCACAGAGACACAGAGAAGACACAAGATGGCTTCAATTCACGAGGCGTTTCACGCCATCTTTGAGAACCGGGACGTTGAAGTTCAGTAACAGCCCGACGCGGATCTTGCTCAACTTCAAATACGTCAACAATTGGGCGTCGTGAACGCCCAACATCCGTTCGACCGCTTTGACTTCGATGATGAGCCGATCCGGTATGAGGATGTCGATTCGGAAATCCGCGTTGAGCTCGGTTCCTTTGTAATTCACCGGTAACTTCACCTGACTCACGCACTCGATCTTGCGGAGACGGAGTTCGTGACACAGACAAACTTCGTACACAGATTCCAAAAGTCCGGGCCCCAACTCCCGATGAACCTCGATGGCCGCGCCGATCACTTCGTGGGTCAATACATCCCGTTCCATGATCCCGCTCCCTTTTCGATTCCAATTCTGTTTCTTCTCTGTGTCTCTGTGCCTCTGTGGTGAACTCTTCTTCCGAATCTACTTCTTCGGTGGGGCAGCAATCGACAAATTCGCCTTCACTTCGTGGCTGATCGCATACTTCGTATGGACCGTCCCGGTGGCGGTGACTACGAAATTCGTCACGCCGCCGATCTTGGCGTCGGCCGCGATGGCGATGGGGATCGTCACTTCGTCCTTGCCGGCTGGGATGACCGCGTCCTTCGCCGCGATCCCTTTCATGTCTTTCGGCAGCACGATGGCAATCTTGTACTCCCCAGTGTAGTCCGCACTGCGTTCGACCTTCACCGTCAGCTCGACCGACTTGCCGGCGATGACGACGCCGTTGGCCGGGAGGGTCGCGGTGAACTTGCCGAGCGTGAGCGGCAGCACCGTGATTTCGATGGGTTGCGTGTAGCCCTGCACGTTGGCCGGGGTCTTCGCGTCTTTCTTCGTCGGGTCGCGGGCGATTTGAATCTGCGTGTCGCCCTTCAGCACAATAGCATAGGTGCCCGGGAGCGCCGCCGGTTTCACATCGAGCACGATGGCCGCGTCGTTCTTCTCCTTGGCCATCATCCCGGCCGGGGCGTTGCCCCCGCCGCCGGCGCTGCCGATGGGGGCGTTCTGCATGTTCGCCTGGGTCGCTTCCACCGTGATGTTGAGCGGGCCGGGCCGAGCCTCGGCCCCTTGCCACGCCACCAGCACCGGCAGTGTGATCTTGTCGCCCGGCTTCACGAAGATCGGCGATTCCAGCTTCGTGTCGGTCTCTTTGCCGTCTTTGTCTTTGCCCTTCACCTTGGCGTTGGGCAGGTCGGCGGTCAGCCGCATCGTGGCTTTCTCGGCCTTCACGGCGAAGAACAGCCCCTGGTCGAGCCGCGTCAGCGTCGGCGTGTTGTTCCCCGGTTGCACGCCCCAAGTGATCGTGGCCGGGCGGGCCAATCGAACGACCGGTTTGCCGTCGATGGTCGCCGTGCACTTCACGGTGATTTGGCCGGTGAACGCCGCGGCCGCATCGGTGGAACTGAGGACGAGCGTGCCCCATTTGCTGGCCGTGCCGATGAGCGCCGGCTTCGCCGTGACCCCCGCCGGGAGCCCTTCGGCGGTCGCGGTGATCGGCCCGTTGAAGCCATCGCGGCGATCGACGAAGAGGTCGAAGGCGAGTTCGCCCCCTTGATGGGCAATGGCGGTCATCGGCACTTCGCGTCCCTTGGCCATGACGACGGCGCGGAAGTCGGGCGCCGGTTTGGAAACCTTCAGTCGGTAGATGCAGCGCGGCCCGTAGTTGACGTTCGATTCGCGCGAGGCCACCAACACGAGGTATTTGCCGTCGGCCGGCGCGGTGAACTTCGCGGAGGCCGGGTCGCCGCTGCGGTTGAAGAACGTCTGCGGGTGGAGCATCTCCGCGTCGTCGTCTTGCTCTTCAACGACGTTCCCGAGCTTCTCGGCGTTCTTGACGACGTAGTACATGTCCATGTTCGAACCGATGCGGTCCGCGCTCAGCTCGAAGTAATAGACGTCCCCCTTTTTCGCTGCGAAGCTGAACCAATCTTTGTCGTAGCGCTTGCCGATGGTCCCCGCGATTTCCCCCGGCACCGCGATCTCTTCCGCCGTCTCGGGTTTGTCGTTCCCACCGGCCCCCGCGTCTTTTTCGAGGGTTACCTTCGCATCGGTCAAATAGATCGGCACGTTGTTCGACGCGCCGCCCGGCCCTTTGAGGCTGTATTCGAAACCGTCGAGCAGGGCCTGCGCCGGCGGCGTGTAGCCGCGGAAGGTGTAGTTCCCGCTGGCCCCGGTCGGCGGCGTGATCGTGACGCTGAGCGATTCCAACGGCCGGCCATCGACGGTGGCCCCCGCCACGACTTTGCCGCCGGGTAAGTTGCGGCCGAAGAGCGTCACCGCCGTCGGTCCGGTCGGATGGATCGCGGCCGGGTAGACCGAGTCGATCCACGGGGCGGTGGTGATGCTCAGGCGATAGAAGTACTCGGCCGTGCCGGCTTGGTAGGCGAACTCGGAGACGCGGACGAAGAGCGCCCCGTCCGTCGCGGCGGTCACATCGGCGAGGGCGTCGTTCTCTTTGTAATTCCGGTTCAGCGCGACCCGCTTGCCGTTGGCGTCGAAGATTTCGACGAGCGTCCGCGCCCGGCTGTCGATGCTCGAGGTCGCGCAGTGGACGAACACGCGCTGCCCGGCCTTCGCCGGGAACGTGTAATAGTCGACGTCGGCGGGGTTGGCGATGAAGCCGTTGACGACGCTGCCGAGTTCGACTTTCTGCGCGATCTCGACATCGTTGTGCGGTTTGTCGCTTTCGTTGACTTCGGGCTTGTCGCCGACGACGAACGCGCGCGGGTTACTGACACCGGATTTATTGACGAGCCGACAATCGTACGTCGCCGGGGCGACGCTCGCGGGGATGGTCACTTTGAATTTCGCACTGGTGACGGGCCCGCCCTTCTTCGGCTTCGGCGCGGCTTTGTCTTTGGCCTTCGGATCGACCGGGGCCTCCGGCGGCACGATCAATTCCGCTTTGATGTCCGCCGTCGAAAAGACGAGGCCGGTCGGCTCGTCGAGATCGGTGCCGGTCACGGTCACTTCGACGCTGGCGCCGGCTTGCCCCCCCATCGGGAAAACGGTGGTGATGCGCGGCGCCGGCATCGGCGCGCCCGGTTGCTGGGCGTAGACCAACGCGGCGCAAACCAAGGCCGAGAACGAAACCGCGCGGGTGAGAATCCGGCGCATGGGGAGCCCCTTCGACGGGTGGGAGAGAGCCGGGGAAACGATAGCAAACGGGCCGGGGGCATTCCCCAAGCGTTCGGGCGGGTTGTTATGACTGTAAAGCACCGGAGCGCGCCGGTCAAGTCGCCGGGGCGGTTTCCCCGTTCTCGCGGCTGCGTCGCATCGTTCTGGGGGCGCCCGGGCCGGATCCAAAATGGTTTCGGCGGGCACCGCACCCCCCGGAATCGGACGCAAAGCGTTGTCGCGCATCGGTTCTACCCGAATTCGGAAATGATTTCGCCGGGGGGTGGGGCGCTCCGCGCCGAAATCATTTCGGACATCGCAACCCGGGCCCACTTCGGCTTGCACGCGGTCGCCGAACTTGCGTTAATCGGGTTTCGCCAAGGAGGGCGTGCCATGGCCATCGAACTTTTTGAACCCCGGTCGAAGCGGACCGGGCGCGAGGATTCCCTCTCGCAACCGGATTTGGCGTTCGCCGCGCGGCCGCTGTTTCTGCGCTCGGGCGAAACGCTGCGGCGGGTCGCCAAGTTGCTCGGCGAATGCCGGGCCATGCAACACCGGGCAACCCGGCACGCGCGGGCATGGGGGGTACCGGCGCTCTTCTATGCGGACCGCGCCGCCGAAGCGGAGCGGCTCGCGAAGCGTGCAGAACCCGCGGCGTTCCCGGAACCGTTCCTCAGCCGGCTCGCGTCGTCGCTCCCCGACCTTCACAGCGCGTGGGATCGCCTGCCCGATTTGCTGGACGATGCCCTGTCTCTCTGCGGATCGATCGATGTCCGCCGGATGGCGCGGGCCGTGCCCGGCTTGCGCGATGCGGCGAACGCGGTGCCGCAAACGGCCGAATTCGCGGGGATTCTGGGGCTGATCGAAGAAGAAGTTTGGCTGGTCATTCACCCGGCGGCGCGGGCGGGGTTCCGCGTGGTCGTCGAAGGTGTCGCGGACATCGATCAACTGCACGTGCTGTTGGCGGAGCAGTTGACGGGCGATCCGTCGCGCGGATTCCTCGCGGGTCGCCGGCCCGACAGCGAGGTCGTCGAAGCCTGCCAAGAGACCGGGCGAATCGAAGGACTGACGGCGACGAGCCGATTCCAGTTCTACCGCACCGAAGCACTGCAATCGGACGGGACGTTGCCCGCCGGGTACGACGGTTCCCCGCATTGGTACTGGGGCCGGGAGTCGCTCGGCGCGGTGACGCAACAACACGGCGAACGGATCCTGCTGATCAGCGACCCGGTTTTCCCGCTGTCGTGGGACGTGACCCGGCGCTACTCCCGCGTCCGCGCCGAAGCCGACGTGGTCGAAGTGTTGAGCACAGTGGAGGTCGAATGCTGGCTCCGCGCCCGCTGCCCGCAGTACCGGCCATCGATCCTACCGATCGCGCGGGCGGCTTAGCGCTCCGTCTGGTCGAGCCACTCCATCAGCCGTCGGGTCTCGGCGCCGACGGCGTATTTGCGGCTGTCGATCTGCGTCACGGGGACGATCCCGGCGTTGCTGTTGGTCAGGAACACTTCCAGGCAGTCGCTCAATTTCTGGATCGACACCTTCTCTTCGCGGATCGGCAGCGGGGCGTTCTTCACGACGAAGCCGCGCAAGGTGCCGGGCAAGAAACAGCCGTTGAGGGCCGGGGTCACCCAGCCGCTCGGCAATCGCAGGAAGATGTTGGCGTGCGACGCTTCGAGCAGGTTCCCCTCGTGGTCAATGAGTAGGGCCGTGTCGAACCCGGCGGGGCGGACCGATTGCCCGACGCGCAACCGCGTGGCGTATTGGAAGGTCTTCCAGACGAGGTAGGGTTGATCCTTCGGGGTCGGGTTGGCCACCGTTTGCAGTGTCACCGACGCGTACGGCGCGGGGAGCGGCGCGGCCGTCATCCAGACGATGCCCGGCTTCCCCGGCACGCCGGCCGTGACGTTCAACCGCACGACGACATCGAGGTTCGTGAGCGACTTCACGAATTCGGTCACCTGCGCGGTCGAGGGCAATCGCTCCGGGAGTACGGTCAACCCGAGTTCGGCCGCGGTCCGTTTGAGGCGGTCGAGGTGGGCGTCCCACAGCCACGGGACGTGGTCGAAGGTGCGGGTCGATTCCCAAATGCCCTTGCCGAACAGCAGTCCATCGTCGAACGGGTCGATGGCGAATTTGGTGCGCGGCGTCAGTTGCCCGTTCAGCCAGATGAGCGACACCATCCGGACGATTTCGTGGATCAACGGCACCGGCACGTCCATGGGCAGATTGATCCCGTGCTCTTTCAAGACGGAACGCGGATCGCTCCGGAGTTGTTCCTTGACCTCGGGCTCCGCCCACCAAAGGTCGTCGAGGCCGATCGGTTCATCCTGAATCATCGCGCATTCCTTCGGGGACGGGTGGTTGCGGGCCTATTCTATGGCGGGATCCGTGTCCGCCGATAACGCCGATGCTCGCAGATCAGACGAGGGATTGATCCGAGAATTGTTTTTTCCCATGGCACGGGTGCAACCAAATTCGACGGGGGTCACCGGTTATTGGAGAGCGTATCCCAAGCGGAGCATCGTCGCCTTTCGCTCCGCGAAAGTGCGGAATCGTTGGGGAATACGAGAATTGTTGGACCCCGTTGGCGTGAGCCGCACTTTCGCGGAGCGAAAGGCGACGATCAGCGATCCCCAGAAAATTTGGTTGCGCCCCATGGCACACTTCTATCTGCGTCCATCGGCGAAATCTGCGGATAGTGTTCAACCGTGTCCGCCGATGACGCTGACGCTCGCACATCAGCGTTTGCCGTTCCACTGGGGTGCGGCGTATTTCTCAGCTTCGATGCGGACCATCGCGGTCGATTCTTCGTCGGTCCAAGGGCCGGGGTGGAGGTGCCAGCCGGTTTCCACGGCGAAGCGCCGTGTGAGCGCAACGGCGAGGTCGTCCAGCGAGATCGCCTTCCCGGTCAGCTCTTGTATGCCCGCGAGTGACGGGGCAAATGGCGATTGCCGCAGCAGTATACTGCCGTGTTGGAGCAGGGCGCCTTTGTGTTTCCGCTGGGCGCTGCCGGCGATTTTGCGGCCGTCCGCGAGCAAGTCGCCGGGGGTTTGGTGGTGGAAGCAGAGCAGCGGACCGAGCTTCTTGTCTTGTCCACAAACGACCAACTCGGACTCGATGCCCCAGACCGATTGCAGCGCCGCGCGCAGGAATCCGTGCATCCGGCAGATCCACGAGACCCCCTTCGGCTGCCAGTCGGCGCCGGCGGGGAGCGCGAGCGAATAGGTCACTTCGCCGGCGGGGTCGTGGACGATGGTCGCGCCCCCCGTCGCGCGCCGCACCCACGGGAGGTCTTTGATGCGGTCGTCCGCCAACCGCGCGTCGGCCTCTTGGAAGTAGCCGAGGGTCAGCGTCGGTTCCGTCCACGTGTAGATGCGCAGGCTCGCGATCCCGCCCTCGGCGGCGCTGAACACCATCGCCTCGTCGGCGGCCATATTCCCGGCCCCGGACCGTGCGGCGAAC
>JANXTU010000605.1 GCA_025352235.1 Fimbriiglobus sp. | reverse complement strand
ATCACGCCTTTATTAAAATCAATTAAAGCAAAAAGTAAGTTGGTTTTGAATTTTTGCGACCATTTTCTAGTGTCGGAGAATCTCAGGCTTTCCGACACGTTAAGAAACGTGTCGCCACACCGACAAAACCCCGACCCCGGCGGGGTCGCAGCCGCCCGTTCCTTCGCTGCGACCCCGCCGGGGTCGGGGCAATCCCAGCATCGTCCGGTGGTCTGCGACCACCGGCTCATATCTGTGACCCCTCTGGGGTCCGGCCAGTCACAAGCCGCTACGACAACGTGATGTCCGCTCTAGCCTTGCGTAGCCCCCAACTCCGCGGCCCGTTGCGAGGCCGCCAGCACCGCGTCCATCAAGGCCCCTCGGAAGCCGGCTTGTTCCAGCGCGTGCAGGCCGGCGATGGTCGTGCCGCCGGGGCTGGCGACGGCGTCTTTCAGCGCACCCGGATGACGGCCGGTTGTCAGGACCATCTGCGCGGAACCGAGCACCGTCTGCGCCGCGAGTCTCAACGCGATCTCCCGCGGCAAACCGGCCAGCACGCCGCCGTCGGCGAGGGCTTCGATCATCACGTACACATACGCTGGGCCGGAACCGCTCAGGCCCGTCACGGCGTCGAGCAGTTTCTCCGCGACGGGGAAGGCGACTCCGATGGCCCCGAACAACCGCGTCACGAGTTCGAGATCGGCCGCAGTCGCATTCGAGTTGCCGGCGAACGCGGTGGCGCTCATCCCGACGAGTGCCGGCGTGTTCGGCATCACACGCACGATGCGGGTCGATTCGCCGAGCCCTTCGGCGAGTTGCGACAGTGTGATTCCAGCGGCGATAGAAACGACCAAATGATCCGGCGTAAGGGCGGGCTGGATTTCCTTCAACAGCGCCGGCATCATCTGCGGCTTCACCGCGAGAACGACCACCGCGCTCGAACCGACGACCGCCCGGTTCCATTCGACCGTGCGGATATTAGTTGCAGCGGTGAACGAGTCGCGGGCGGCGGGGAAGGGATCGCTCGCCGAGCATTTGGAAAGATCGAGCAATCCCGCGGACGCCCACCCCTTCACCAACGCCGTGGCCATTTGCCCGGCTCCGAGAAACCCGATTGCGAGCGGTTCGGCCATGGTCGGCACCCCGGTGATATCAAAAGATCAGGATACGAATCGGCACGACAGATGCATTGACTTTAGCCGGGTCCGGGAGATCGGAGCAATGTCGCTCCGCCCGTCCCATTCTCGGATGAACAGGAGTTTTCACGATGTTGAGCAACATGATGCGTAGCGGTGCGGTGGCCGCGTTTCTGCTGACCGCGACCGTCGCCTCGGCGGCCGAGCCGGTCCAAGTCGCCGGCAATCAGTTCCGCGCCAAGCAAGTCCTCGGGACGAAGATCATGATCACGGGAGACTCGGCCGCCGTCGGCACCGTGGACGACCTCGTCTTCGACGACGCCGGCAACCTCGAGTACATCATCGTCGACAACGGCGGCAAACTGATGACCGTGCCGTGGGAAGCCGCCAAGTTCGACCTCGAGAAGAAGACGGCGTGGCTGTCGATCAACGCCGATCAATACAGAGGGATCCCGACCTACACCACGACCACCTACCCGAGCTTCTACACCCCGACCTACCGGACCGACACCTACAAGATCTACGGCCTGACCCCGCGCGAACTCCGCGTGATCAAACGTCGGTAGAACCGACCGATTCGGAAGCCGCGTACCCCGAGTGCGAACTCGGGGTACGCGGCTTTTTGCGTTCCCGATTTGTGCCAGATGAGCGAAGGTTAACCAATCGGAGAGGACTTCGCCGCCGCTTGGGGTGGTTGCGCCCCAAAATAGTTCCGGCGCGACACCGGGCGAAATCGTGCGTACCGAACCGTCGGCGAGCGCGACGAGCAAGCCCGACGTGTAGGGTGTTTGAGGGTACGTCGGATCGCAATCGTTCGGTCGGCGGGGCCTGAGTCTGCGAGGGGCTTCTAAGAATGGGTCCGGCCGGACCATGAAAGTCACGCCCGGTTTGCTGGGGTAGGTCACCGAATTTAAACCCGTCACCGGATACACGATGTTGGGGATTCTCGTCGTGGTGTAGTATTCGAAACGATTGTC
>JANXTU010000589.1 GCA_025352235.1 Fimbriiglobus sp. | reverse complement strand
CTGTTTCTGCCCGAAACTCAATCGAGTTTCGCTGGTCTGGCTCCCCCTCTCCGCTTCGGAGAGGGGGCCGGGGGGTGAGGTCTCACCAGCCGCATAAAGTGCAGCTTTTTTTGAGTGCCAGAAAGATTTGCCAGACCCATGCAGCGACGATTCTTGGAGTTTGCTGGAATAAGATTGTCCTTGTAGGGCTCAACCCCGCTTCCCAGATGCTCCAAGCGTTGTCGCCGCAGGCCGCGCCGTGTTCTCGATCCACCCGGCGAGCGTTGCTGGCTCCGGGCCGTCTGCCGATGCGGTTTCTTCACCCCTTCGCCAGCTCCTCATCCACCAACCGGCGTACCACATCATTCGGCACGCCCTTGTTCGATTTCATCACGGCGCCGACGATGGCCATCTTCGCGGCGTCTTTGCCGGCTTTGAAGTCCGCGACGGCGCGGGGGTTCTTGCCGATGGCGTCGACCACCGCGGCGCGGAGGGTGGTTTCGTCGAAGGTCGCCGGCTTGATGCCGGTCTTCTCCATCGCCGCGTCGAGTGTTGCTTCGTTTTCGAGCATGAATTTGAACAGATCGACGCGATCTTGCTTGTTCAGCGCGGCCGTACGTTTGATGAAGTCCGCGTAGACCGCAGCCGTCACGGGGAACTGGTCGATCTCCTCGTTGCGCTCGGTCAGGGCCGGGTAGATCAAGTCGCTGATGCGGTTCGCGGCGGCTTTGCTATCGCCGATGGCCGTGGCCACGTCCTCGAAGTACTTCACCATCGCCCGGCCCTTCGCCGTGAGCACGCCGGCGTCGTACTGGCTCAGGCCGTGCTGAGTTTCGAGCCGCTTGCGCTGGGCCTGCGGCAGTTCGCCCATCTCGAGTTTCACGCGTTCGATCTGCGCCGCGCTCACCACCACCGGCACCAAATCCGGCTCCGGGAAGTAGCGGTAATCCGCGGCCTCTTCTTTGTGACGCTGGACTTCGGTTTTGCCGCGGGCGTCGTCCCAGCCGGCGGTCGTCTTCAGCAACTTGCCGATGCGATAGCCCACCGGATCTTTCTGGAACGTCTCGTACTGCCGAGTCGCCTCATAGCTGATCGCCCGGCCGATGCTGCGGAAGCTGTTGAGGTTCTTGATCTCGACGAGCGGCGTCGCGGCGTAGCCCTTCGGTTCGCTTTCCATCGGCACGTGGATGTTCACGTTGGCGTCGCAGCGCAGGCTCCCTTCCTGCATTTCGCAATCGCTGATGCCGAGTTCCTTGAGCATCAACCGGAGTTCGTCGAGGTACGCCAGCGCCTCCTCGGGGCTGTTCATATCCGGGTGCGAGACGATTTCGAGCAACGGCGTGCCGGTGCGGTTGAGGTCGACGCGTGTGTCCCCGCCGCGGCCGGATTCGTCGTGGATGTTCTTGCCCGCGTCTTCTTCCAAGTGTGCCCGGATGATGCCGATGCGCTTGGCCGTGTGCCCCTTCTTGGGGTCGGGGTGAATGTTGATGTCCAAGTGGCCGTCGTGGCTGAAGGGGAGGTCGTACTGGCTGATTTGGAAGTTCTTCGGCAGGTCCGGGTAGTAGTAGTTCTTGCGATCCCACTTCGTGAAGCCCGGCGGCAGACCGGGGTGCGACGCGATCTGGCAGTTCAGCGCCAGCGCCGCCTTCAAACTCAGGTCGAAGGCGAGCCGGTTCATCACGGGCAGCGCGCCGGGGAGCCCGAGGCAGACGGGGCACGTCGCGGTGTTCGGCGCTTGGCCGAACTTATTCAAGCAGCCGCAGAAGAGCTTGGTCTTGGTCAGCAGTTGCACGTGGACTTCGAGGCCCACGACAATTTTGTACGGCACTTCAGGCATGGCGGACGGTTCCGGAGGACGGTGATTTCGACTGGGGAATTGTAGCGGGGGCGGGGTTATCGACGTATCGACAAGTTTCCAACTTGTCGACAAGTGATTGGAACGCCGCGAAATGACCCGCTATGTTCTCTGTGAATTTGTCGACAAGTTGGAAACTTGTCGCCACGTCAGATAGTTACGGTATCGCGAATCATCGGTTCAAAACCGAGCGGGCTTTCGCTTGCAGGACCGCGATGCAATTTACCAGGAATATCAGTTGCTTGAACCACGGCATCCACTCCGAGATTCGGAGCCCGACCATTTGTGGCGACACGTTTCTTAACGTGTCGGGGAATCGATTCGTCCAATTTACAACTGGCGGGGCGTCGGAATCGATCCGACACGTTAAGAAACGTGTCGCCACAGTGGATTCGCCGAGCATCGTGCGACGCTCACCGGATCCGCAGCGTCCGGCAGGTGTCTTCGTAGCAGGCTTCCAAGTCCAACGACACGGCCGAATCCTCCGTCAACCAAATCGGCAGCGTCGGCAGCGGCTGGCCGACGACCAACGCATGCGACCAGATTTCGAGTCGCGGTTTGCCGCCGACTTTACGACCCCGGCAGGTCACGGCGTAGGTGGCCGGGGCCAGCGCGGTGAAGTCCGGATCGGGTTCGCCGGCGAGTTCCATCAAGTCGCCGTACAGGTTGAATCGGCGCGTCGTCACGAGATCGACAATCGACACGCAGATTCGGTTTTGCAGCAGGGCGGCGCACTTGGACACGAACGCTTGCCGGGCCTCCGGGCGATCCTTGTTGCCGGGGCTGACGATTTCGATGGCCGCGACCAACTCGCGATTGCGCTGGAACACGAGCACTTCGTAGGCGTACTCGTCGATCAGTTCGACTTCCGCGACCCGGGAGGGCACTGGGGGCGCATACGTCGCCAAGGCCGTACCGCCGCCGGACTCGGAAAGCCAAGGCGGTGGGGCATCGAGTTCGTAGGCGCAGACATCGATCTCGAAATTGGTGCCGAGGTGGACCCGCGGTTCGACGATGTAGTCTTCGGACAGCAACTTCGTGAGTTGTTGAACCATCACCATGGGCCATCCCCCGTGGAATCCCTCCCACGAGCAGTGATCGACAATCGGCGGGCGGAAATGGTCGCGTAGCGGCATCGGTTTCTCCTCGATTCCATCTTACCGCGCGGCGCTCGCGTTTGCCCGGTCAGTCGGATGGCGGGGGGGGCCCGTTCCCGTTGCCATTCAGGTAGCGGCCGTGGCGGTAGACGTCGGCGAGCATCGCTTTGGCGCGCGGGTCGATGTCCATCGCCTCGACGCCGGCGATGGTCTCCGCGATGGCGTATTTGACTTGCTTCAATTCCACGGCACCGTCTTCGATGATGGCGTAGCGGGCGCGGGGATCGCCGTCGCGCGGCAGGCCGACGCTGCCCGGGTTGACCAAAGTCGTTGCGCCGACTGAAAACGTGAATTGGTGGTGGGTGTGCCCGACGAGCACGAAGTCGGCCTTGATGCCCTGCAGCCTTGGTTCCCAAGCCTTGGGGACGCTCGGGGTGTATTCGTCGAGCGGGTCGCGCGGCGTGGCGTGGACCAAAAAAAACCGCAGGCCGCCGAGGGTGAGCATCCGCGTCGTCGGTTGGTCGGCGAGGTAGCGCCGGTGCGCCGGGGCGAGCGCCGCGAGCGTCGGCGGCCGAGTGACCATCGTGAGGTAGCGGAAGCCGCCGGTGCCCGTAATTTCGACGTTTTGCACGACGCCGTGGTCGTGGTTGCCCCGGACCCCGAAATGGACATGGCGCTCCGCCCACTCGACGCACGCGGCGGGTTCCGGGCCGTACTCGACGGTGTCGCCGAGGCACAAGCAAACGTCGTGCGGTTCGGCGATCGCGTCCAAGGCCGCGCGATTGGCGTGAATATCGGCGACGACCAGTATCCGCATCGGACCCCCTCGGACCAATCCTAGAACGCGGCGGCGCCGCAATCGCTTCTCGCAAGTTCCTCTTGCCAGCGATCGCGGCATCGGTGAAGTTGTTGACCGTGAAGAAAGCCGGCGTCGTCCGATCTTCGAGTTGCGTCAGCGAGACGCGTGTCCGCGAGAAACTGTGCATCGTCGGCCCCCGGATCAGAAGCGACCCGGATCAGAAGCCATCCTAACGGTGTCGAAGGTTGTCGGTCCAGCGCCGAATGGAGTTATTCCACAGATACGCGGACTCTTCACAATTCCCCCTGCGGACCGCGCGCGGCGCAAGTCGTTGCGGGGGTTGATTCGTCCAGCGTTTTGCGATTCGTCCAGCGTTTTGCGATTCGTCCACGCAAGGGTGGGCGCTGTCTCGCTGGACGAATGCCGGATCACGGGATCGGCAACACCATGCGGAATCCCGTGTAGGGACTGGGCTTCCCGGCGAAGGCGGCTTGCGGGTCGGCTTGGTCGAACTTCAACTTCTCGGGGGTCAGCGGCGTCGGCAGGGTGAAGTTGCGGCCGCGCAGCACGACGCGGTCGTCGGCGGCGATGGGGGCGCGGGTGGTGTGGCCGCAGGGGCAGGTGCGCGTATGGTGGGCATCGAAAAATACCCGGGAAAATGATTGTTCCCGAGTGTGTGACACCCCACTCTGGAACAATCGGGACGAATTGGAACAATCGGATCCGGGACGGTCCTTCTGGCCGATCCTCTTGCTCAGCATTGACTTGCGTCATGAAATTTGAAGAAATCCCCGAGCCGACAGAGGCGGGGTGTTGGAACAATCGCTTTTGGACGAATAACGGCAACGCCTACCGATACCCCGCCGTTTCGAAACGGTCGCCGAAGTGGGTTTTCAAGCGGTCGTAGCCGGGGTCGTCTTCGGGGATGTCGAGCAGCAGGCACTGGATCGCATCGAGGAACGGCGTTTCGATCAGCGCGCGGATGAACGCGTCGTCGACGGGGTTGCCGCGGAGGTCGAGGTTCCAGAGCGAGCGGACGAACCGTGACCGCACCAGTTCGCGGACGTGGGAGCCGTGGAGCTTGCAATTGGCGAGGCCCAGGGTGCGGAGGTTCGGAGTGTCGGCAGACCCGAGGGCGGCGATGGCGTCGTGGTTCATGGGATTTTCATCGAGAATCAATTTCCGCAAGCGATTGAATCTGGGCCATTTGACGATGGATGCAAAGCCATCCGGGGGCAACCGACTTCCCAAACTCAAGATGTGCAGGTTGGGAAACGAGGTGGCTTTCTCCAGGATTCGCCCCGAAAAGTGGTCGAGCTTGTTCTGCGATAAATCGAGGTGAGACAACTGAGGCAGTGAGTTCGTCGTGAGCAGATCGCAAATCTCACGCCCGGTCAATCGAGAACCTGAGAGTTGCAGAACTTCGAGCCGAGGAAGGAATCCTTCACGACAAAGTAGCGAAGCGATGCCTCCACCGTCGGGCATTTTCCCGAGTCTCAATTCTTCGATTCGATGATTCGAGCCGTCGGCGAATCCCGCAATCACCGGAGCGAATTCTTGCCGAACTCGTCCGCCGCCAATGAGAGTCAGCCGACGTAAGGAGTGGAATCGTTCGGGCCGAAACGTGAGTTCCCCGGGTGTGTTTCCGAAGCCCTGCAACTCCAACTCTTCAATTCGATCCGCGCGTGTCGCATTTTCCAAAGCGGTCAACAAACCCGATGCGACGAGTTCCTGTCGGATCACGATCCGCCTTAGGTTTGTAACATGCGGCGAAGCGAGGAGTTCGCAGAATAACTTGTTATCGGAACTTTGTGTGGAGGCGATCGAGTCCAAATGCGAGAGTACGCGGACATCAATGGGCCTCGTGAGCGGGCGACTTTCGGACAAATCGATTTTTGGTTCGGCAACGAGATGACGAATCGGGAATTTCGATGCCAGAGCAATCAGATGTTCATCCCACGCTAGGGCATTTGAAATACGCAGGGTATCTCGAATCCCGCAAATCGGACTGGAGTATTCGATTTTGACGCCGGCCACAATATGGCGCGGATTGATATGGCATAAATTCATGTATAACTCTTCGGCGCGGTTTTGCATCCGAATCGCCTGCGCCGCAGCCGAGTCCTCCTTGGCGACCAAATTTGCATCGGGCCAACAGTGTTCGGGAGCACCGAGCCGATACGGCTCCAGCGCCCGTTCGTACCTCCGGGCGTTCGCGTCCCACTCACACTGGATGCGGATCAACTCCGCGTGCGCCCGGTCCGTGGCGTCGCCGGTCTCGTCGAGCCAGTCGGCGAAGACAAGCTTCGGCAGATCGTCCCGCGGGTTCGCGCAAATGGCCGAGTACAGGTTCTCCCGTTCCATCGCGGTTTACTTCTTCGCTTTGAATTTGAACAGTGTCGTCTCGGTGCGCAGGTAGAGCGCGCCGTCCGCCGGGAGGATCGTGGCGAAGGTTTTCTCTTTCATGTCGCTCTCGGCGACCACGTCGAGTTCCTTCGTGCCCGGGTTGATGACGAGGCCGACGCCCGTTTCGGACGTGGCGTAAATCTTCCCGTTCGCCAAGATCGGCGACGACGAATACGCATTCCCCTTGATGCGGCTCGACCAGTGCAGCTTGCCCGTTTTGGCGTCGAGGCAGCTCATCGTCGCCTGGTCGGAGATCGTATACAGTTCGTCGCCGACGATCAACGGCGTCGGCGTGTTCGGCGCGAATTTATTCGTCATCCACGCGATGTTCGCCGTGATGTCGCCGGTGCCTTCGGGCTTGATCGACAGGAGGTGCTGGTTGATGTACCCGGACGAAATGAAGACGAGCCCGTGCGAATAGACCGGCCGCGTGATGAGCGACCAGCCCGGCTTCGGGTACTTCACACGCCAGATTTCGGCGCCGGTTTTCGGGTCGTAGGCCGCGCACCAATCGCTCGCCGCCGAGATGATTTGCTTCTTGCCCGCGTGCTCGATCAACTGGCACGTCGCGAACGAAAACTTGAGGGCCGCCGGCATGTTCCGGTCGGTCTTCCACGCTTGTTTGCCGGTCGTGATGTCGAGGGCCACGACCATTTGTTTGTCTTTGCCATCGCAACTGAAGACGACATTCCCTTCCGCGAGGATCGGCGAGCCGCCGTTGCCGTGCTGGTGTTCGTAGGGGTAATCCGAGTTCTTCCAGAGGATTTTGCCGGTGAGGTCGAGCGCGGCGGTGCCCATGTGGCCGAAGTGGACGATGATCCGTTCGCCGTCCGACACCGCGGTCGGGCTGGCGTGGCTGTTCTTCTTGTGCGGCTGCGACACCGTCGCCTTTTCGACGAAGATCTTTTCGTTCCAGTCGATCTTACCCGACTTGGCATCGACGCAGACGACGCGCAGTTCGAAGTCGGGCTTATCCCCCGCGCCGATCGGCACGGCGGTGGTCAGGATCAACTTGCCGCGCAGCAGGATCGGCGACGACCAACCCGCGCCGGGGATGGCGACTTTCCACGCGACGTTTTTGTCCGGCCCCCAGCTTGTGGGCACGGCCGGGCCTTCGTAATGGCCGACGCCGTCCGGCCCGCGGAACTCGAGCCAAGCGGCCGCATCGGGCTTGGTCGGGGCGGGCGCGGCGCCCAGCATCAACAGGGCGGCCGCCATTGCGAACGGGGTCATGCGCGGACTCTCGGAGGGGTGGTGGGTCGGTGAATGCTTCGCATTCCGGAGCGTCGTCGGGTTCTTCGCTCCAACGGAGCGTCCGGCGTTACTGGCGGTCGAGTAACCAATGCCATGCGGAGCAGTGTCGCCTTTCGCTCCGCGAAAGGCTGGACCCGGCGGAAATCCAGTTCCGAAGAGACACTCTCCGCGGAACCCGACTTTCGCGGAGCGAAAGGCGACACTGCTCCGCATCGCATTGGTCATTTTCGTCGTCGTGCCGGACTCGCAAACGCCAAGAGTAGGATACGGGGATTTCGCCTCGGGTAAAACGAAGGATGCCTTCTTTCACCCCCGGCTCGGATACGATACCTTTGAACCCGATCCGTTCCCGACTCCGAGAGTTTCCCCATGCCGCGATTCCGAGTGGTGCTCACCGACTTGATCGACGACGACCTCCTGCCGGAACGCGAGGTGTTCGGCGATCGGGCCGACGTCGTCGCGGTGAATGCCAAGACCGAGGCGGACCTCGTCGGCAAGATCGAAGACGCCGACGGGATGCTCGTGTACATCGTCCCGTTTTCGGCGGCGTCGATCGCGCGCCTGACGAAGTGCAAAATCCTCGTCCGCTGTGGAGTGGGGTTCGACAACATCGACCGCAAATTCGCCCGCGACCGGGGGATCCCCGTCGCCAACGTCCCGGACTACGGCACCGAGGAAATCGCCGAGACCGCGATCGGCATGATGCTCGGCCTTTGCCGGGGATTGCACGTCACGAATTCGCGGCTGCAGCGCGGCGTCGGCAATTGGAGCTACCGCGAAGCGGGCCGGGTGCACCGCCTACGCGGCCGCGTCTTCGGCATGATCGGCCTCGGCCGCATCGGCATGGCCACGGCGATCCGGGCCCAGTCGTTCGGCATGGATGTCGTCTTCTACGATCCGTATGTCGCCGATGGTCTCGATAAAGCGCTCGGCATCCGCCGGGTCGAAACGCTGCCGGAGTTGCTGAAGCAGAGCCACGCCGTCAGCATTCACACGCCGTTGACCCCCGAGACGAAGCACATCGTCGACGCGGCCGCCATCGCGATGATGCCGCGGGGGTCGTACCTCATCAACACGGCGCGCGGCGCCTGCGTCGATACCGCCGCCATTGCCCCCGCGATCGCATCCGGGCAGCTCTCCGGGGCCGGCATCGACGTCTTGCCCGAGGAACCGCCCGCGGCCGACGACCCGTTGATCTTGGCCTGGCGCGATCCGAACCACGCCGCCTTCGACCGCGTGATCCTCAACCCGCACGGCGCCTTTTACTCCGAAGAAGGCCTGCGCGACATGCGCGTGAAAGGCGCCCAAACTTGCCTGCGCGCGCTGCTCGGCGAACCGTACCGCAACGTGGTGAACTGATTTGGTCTGCGGTCTCACGCAGAGACGCGGAGCCGCGAGTTGAACGGCGATTGACCAAAATATGGGCCGGCCCCTCGAGGTTTCCGAGGTCGTCCCATAGCTCGTGGACAAAAACGATCTTTTCATCTCGGCTCAACTTGTCCAAGCCGAGCGATGCGAATGTCGTGGGCCTGCGCTGATCTCCTTCAATTTCCGAATCATATCGCCTTGGTTTTTACTTGGACGAAGATTTGCTTGGGTGCCGCGTCGAAGTACTTGAATAATGCGGGGCACAGCCATCCTTCGAGATCGTACTCCGGACTGTAATACCAGTTGCCGCCGGATTCCTCTCGCAACCAATTGAATTCGAAATGACTTCCGGGAAATGGATGGGCGGAAAATAGAAGCGTCACGCCTTGATCGGCCCCGGGGATATGCTCGACCATGCGGTCGATCACGGTATCGGCGCCGGATACGAACGGTTCTTGGACGAGCCCGACCCGCGAATCGTCGAATACCCACAGCCCGTCGCATTTGTACGGGTGAATGGCAAGGATCGAATTCATGTCAAAACCCTTGGTTCTTGTGTTGGACCCTCACCGCCGCTGCGGTAAGCCGGTGTAATCCTCCGGGTACACCGCATCGTGCTCCGACGGGGCGTACGTGTCCCGGTAGACATCGGCCCGCGTCGGGCGGGGTTCGCCAGCCACCGCTACGGCGGCCGCGTCGGCTTCTTGCTTCGCTTCTTCTTTCAGAGTCCGCACGGTGTCCGAATCGATGGCCCCGCTGTCGAGCAACTTCTGCTCGAAGAGGGCCACGCAGTCGGCTTCCTCCCAATTCCGCTGGGCACCGCTGCTGCTGCTGTGGCCGTGCAGCCGGCTCACCATCGCTTCCAAAATGAACGGCTTGCGCTCCCGGCGGACGTAGCGCATGGCCCGGTCGACGGCGTTCCACATCGTCACGGGGTCGTTGCCGTCGCGGACGGTTTCGTGCCGGATGCCGTAGGGCTGGCCGCGCGTCGCGATCTCGCGCACCGCGTGCTGGTCGGAACTCGCCGTCGAGATGCCGTACCGGTTGTTCGCCACCACCACCAGCACCGGGAGTTCGTTCCCCGGTCGGCTGCTCCAGAGCAGACAGCTTTCGAAATCCCCTTCGGCCGTGCCGGCGTCGCCGCTGACGACCAAGCTCAGCCCTTCGCCGCCGTGGCGTTTCTGGGCGAGCGCCGTACCGGGGGCCATGACGCACTGAACTTCGATGACGCTGGTGACAGGGACGACGTTCCATTCGGGGATGGCGTAGTGACCGACGAAGTTGCGGCCACGGCTGTGGGAATCGAGGGCGGTCATGGCCAATTGGCGGATATGGTCGAGCATCGGCATGCCCATGCCGAGGAGGATGCCGGAACTGCGGTAGTGGAGGTGGAGGTAATCGTGGGCGGGGCCGTGGCCCTTGTGGATTTGCAAACCGAGGCAGACGTTGAGGGCCTCTTCGCCGGGGCCGCCGATCCAGAAGTAGGCCTCGCCCGACTTCGACATTTTGATACTGCGCTCTTCGAGCGCCCGGGTGCGGATCATTTGCCGGAAGACCGTCAGCGCGACTTCGGTGCTGATGGCGTCCCGGCCGCTGCGGATGACGGCCGGGGGACCGGCCACCGCGATCCCCCGCCGGGTGGGGAGGTCTTCGGGGGGTTCGTCGCGTTCCAGGGTCGGCGGCATCGTGCGATCATCCCGGACAACGGTGGGCGGTCGGGACATTTTGGCCAAGGGCGGCCCCACTGGCCAGCTGACTTTTCGCCACTATCGAATTCTAGGGCGCAAAGTGCCCAACATGATGGGAAAGCGCACGGTGTGGAGCATCCCCACCGTGCCGCATAGGCTTTCTCGGGCTGTTCCCTAAGATTTCTGTTCGCCCGGCGAACGACCAGAGACCCGCCCGCGCCGGACTCCGTATGTCTTTGCTTTGCCCCCGCTGCTCCCGCGTCCTCCAAGACTCCGCCGATTCGGCCGAGCCGCCGCTCTTCTGCATGTTCTGCGGCCAAAAACTCCGCGATTCCGCGAGTACCGGCGAAGAGACCATGGGCTACGAACCGGCGGCGGTCGAAGCCCCCTATCTAGTCACGCGTTCCCTCGACGACGGCGCCGCGGCGCCCGCGCCGATCGCCGAAATGGCCCCGAGCAGCATCGGCGGCTACCGCTTGCTGAAGTTCATCGGCTCCGGCGGCATGGGGAGTGTCTACGAAGCGGAAGCCGATTCCTCCGGCCAGCGCGTCGCGGTGAAATTGCTCGCACGCCGATTGGCGGCGAACCCGGTGTCGGTCGAGCGTTTCCGGCAAGAAGGCCGGCTAGCCAGCCAGATCGCCCACCCGCGTTGCGTCTTCGTGCTGCGCGCCGATACCGACGCCGGCCGGCCGTACATCATCATGGAGCTGATGCCGGGGCGGACGCTGAAAGATTTGGTCGACGACCGCGGCCCGCTGCCGGTGCCCGAGGCCATCGTCCGGACGCTCGACGTGATCGACGGGCTGATCGAAGCGCACCGACTCGGCGTGATCCACCGCGATGTGAAGCCCTCGAACTGCTTTTTGACCGAAGACGACCGCGTGAAGGTCGGCGACTTCGGGTTGTCGAAGTCCCTCGGGGCGAACGCCCCGGATCTGCAGCTCACGCACTCCGGGGCGTTTCTGGGCACGGTCCTCTTCGCCTCGCCGGAGCAAATCCGCGGCGAACCGGTCGGCTACGATTCCGACGTCTATGCCGTCGCCGCAACGCTCTACTACCTCCTGACCGGGCAGGCCCCGCACCAGCACGAGAGCCTGACGGCGTCGCTCGCCAAAGCCATTTCCGAAGCGCCGCCCTCGGTGCGGATCAAGTGCCCGCTGGCGACGGTCGAACTCGATCGGTTCATCTTGAAGGGGCTGGAGCGCGACCGCGAACGGCGGTTTCAATCGCTCGAAGAACTGCGCGAATCGCTCTTGGGTCTGCTCCCCGAGCGGCAAGTGCCGGCCCGACCGCGGTCGTTGTTCTTGGCTCTCATCATCGACTATACAATCGTGCAAATCGTCATCGTGGCGTTAGAAATCCTGCGGCAAACCCTCGGCGACTCGGTGGCGGGCGCGGAATCCCCGCTCGAAGGGGCCGTCCTTTCGCTGATCGTTTCGTTCCTGTATTACGCGTTGTTCGAAGGTCTGTCCGGGGCGACGCCTGGCAAACGACTCCTGAAACTCCGGGTCGTCAAGCTTGGCGAAACCGGCCCGCCGGGGCTCCTCACGGCGGGACTGCGGACGATCGTTTACAAAGCCATCTGGTTCTGGATGTTCCTGTTCCCGGTGGTGATGTCGCTGGCCCTCGGCGACATCACCACCGGGATCTTGGGCGCGTTCACGTTCCTCAGCGGGCTGGTCGTCCTGGGCTTGCAATTGCGCCGTACCACCTGCGGCTACCGTGGCGTCCACGACTTCGCCGCACGCACGCGGACGGTCCAACTCCCGCGGCTGTCCAAACGCAAGAAGCTTGTCAGCCCGTATCCCAACCCCCTCGACCGGATCATGAAGTCGCTGGCGCCGTTGCCCGAAACCCTCGGCGGGTTCGCCATCCGCGGCAAAATCTGCGAGATCGGCGACGGCGGCGAAGTCTGGATCGGCGAAGATCCGTCGCTCGGCCGGCGCGTGGTCCTTCGCGTCGAACCGCCGGGTGTCGGCGACGACTCCTTGTTCGACGAACCGATCGTCCGGCCGACGCGCCTGCGCAGCGTCGGCCACGGCACCGTGGCTTGGGGTGGCGGGGAGCGCGCGTGGATCGCGTTCGTCGCCCCGGCCGGCCACCCGCTGCCCGACGTCGTCTCGCCGACGAACCCGCTGGCGTGGGCCGAAGCGCTGCCGATCCTCGAACAACTGGTGGGCGAACTGAACGACGGCCGCGAGGACGGCAGTTCCCCGGACGTGCTCACCCCCGAACAAATTTGGGTCGAGCCGGGCGGTCGGTTGCAGCTCCTCGACTTCCCGATGCCGACGGGCCAAGCCGTGGCCGCGGGGGAAACGAAGTCCCGCTATCCCGGCGGCTCATTCACGCCGCTGGGCTTCGCGAAACAAGTGACGGCGCTGATGTTGGAAGGCGCGGCGCGCACGGGGCACGGGCGCATCCGGGCGCCGCTGCCGGGTCATGCCTCGGCGATCACGGATCGGCTATTCGACGACCGCTACGAGTCGCTCGGGGAACTGCGGGACGACCTCGCCGCGAACCAGAGCCTGCCGCCGTGCGTCACGGCCGGTAGCCGTGTCGCCCACATGACCCTGCAAGGGATCCTGCTGAGCACCGGGTTGTTGATGATGCTGCTGACCGGCTTCTTCAACCTTCTCGGCGGCTTCACGATCGATCAAACGGGTCGCGTCCCAATTCGGCTCCTCGAAGCGTTGGACACCGAAGACCATCGGGCCGTGTTCCTCAACCGCGTGGCGGAGGCCGAACCGGCCAACTCCGAACGGCGACTCCGGTTGGAAGCGGGGTTCTCTCCCGTAGGCTTTCCGGAGACGGAACGCACGCTCCGATCGCACGCGGAGCGTCGGGAAATCGAAGCGGCGAAATTCCGCCAGCGTTTGAACGGCCCGGAGCGGTCCGTCCTCACCCTCTGGTCGGAATCGACCATCAATCGCTTCTCCGCCCAGTCGCTCCCCCCGGGACTGGTCGATTCGCAAATCCAACTCGCTCGGACGGCGGAAGACGACCGCGACGGCTTCCGCAAAGTGGGGCGGCGATTCCTGCTGACGTTTTTCATCCTGTTGGTGATGTGGCCCTTCGTGGTTTGGCCCGCGTTCGCGTTCCTGTTCCGCGGCGGACTCGGCTATTGGTTCTCGGGGATCGCCCTCGTCGGCCGCGACGGTCGATCCGCCGGTCGGTTCCGCTGCGCCCTGCGCGAAATGCTCATTTGGCTCCCGCTGACGGCGCTGCTGGCCGCATCGCTGTTTCTCCAGTGGGAATGGCCCGACCGCGTGACGCTGCGAACGCTGTTCTGGCTCGCCGGCGTCGCCAGTTTACCGATCTCGTTCTTGATCGCGCTGCGCGACCCCACCCGCAGCCCGGTCGACCGCGCGGTCGGGGTCTTCTTGGTGCCGCGGTAGGTACGGTTTCTGGCGAGCGGCACGGCGCGAGCGTGGGGTGGAATCGAAACATCACGGGTAATCTCAAGTCGTCGGAAGTCGCCGGTCGATGACTTCCTTTCGTCCCGATCCGGAGGATCGCCATGCGTCGCACGTGGATACTCGGTTTGCTGCTCGCCTGCGGTGCGCCCGCGTCGGCGACGGATGTCCCCGAATACGAAACGCTGTTGAAAAAGGCCGCGGCCATCCGGCCCCCGGTGGCCGACTTCGCTTGGCAGCAAATCCCCTGGCACATCGACGCCGCGGCGGCGTTGAAAGAGGCCAAAGCCGAGAATCGGCCGCTGCTGGTGTGGCTGGCCGGTGGCCGCGACCGCGACGGCAGTCCGCTCGAGCGTTGTTGAGGCTACGCCGCCGGGCTCCGTGCGGGCCCCCTGAACTCGGACGCCTCCGTCCGATTGATCGCGAAGAATTTCGTCCCCGTAGCGCTGAACACCGACCGTTTGCCGAAGGATGCCGACGGCGACTTCTTCCGCGAATTGATGAAACGCTGGCCGCAGGGATTGTGGGTGGTCACGCCCGAAGGGAAGACGTTGGCATTCCACTACCACAAGCCCGACACGAAGAAGAACTACGCGCAGAATCAGAAGGCGTGGGTCGACGACACCGCCGCAATGCTCGAAGAGGGCGTGAAGGCAGCCGGGGAATTGAAACCGCGAAACGCGCGGGCGGTCAACCCGTTCCCGGATCGCGGATTGGGCCTCACGAAAGACGGCGGCGCCCGGCTCGCCGCAACCGTCGTCGGCTACGGGCGCAACGGCCAACCGGAAGGGGCCCCGGCCGTCGATAGCGCGATCCTGACGCAAGAGGAATGGGCCGCATTCGCACCGCCGGCGGGGAAAGAATCTTGGTCGATCCCCGAATCGGCGGCGAAGAAGTTCGCGGTGGCTCTCGCCCCCGTCACCGATTCGATCTTCGTCCCGCGGGCCGGCGATGTGACCGCCGTCGCACTCGCGGCCGAGGTTCTGCGCACCGACGACGAATTCATCGTCGTTCGATTTTCGGGGAAATGGGAATCGAAGCACTTCCGCGACGGCGACCCGAAATTCCCCATCGCCGCCAGCGCGACGGGGACGGGCATCGCCGTGTACGACCGCAAAAAGAAGGGACTGCAGTCGGTGCTGTTCGTTTTGAAGGGGCAATACAAGAACGGGACCGCCGCGACGGCGACGGCGGCCGTGGTCGAATGGCGGGCCGAGAAACCGCCGGAGTGAATCAGTCCGCGCGGCGCGGGGCCGGGGCGATCTCAGAGGCGGGTAGTTCGAACGCCGCCGGGAAAACATCCCCACGCGGCTTGGCCAACGGCGGTTCGTCGAACGAGATCGTCGATTCGGCGAGCGCGCTAGTCACCGGGTAAGCGGAGTTCAAATCGACGACATCGACAACGCCCGGTTTGCACGCCGTGCAACCGGTTGTTTCCCCGACGGCGGGCACCGTCGCGATCGCCGCTTCCGTCGGACCGGTTTTGCAACTGCCGGCGGTCGGATTCGTATAGACGTAAGCGATGGCGGCGGCCGACGTGAGAACCAACAGGCCGCCGAGCGTGAGATTCCGCATGGTGACTCCCTCCATGGAGTGCCGAGGCGAACGGGGCGAGGCCGGAGTATAACTGAGCCGATGGCGGAATCTAGCCCGGATTTTTGGCGCGAACCTGCGCGGCACGGGAGAAAAACCGCCGAGGCCGCCTAGAAAAAGCTGGACGGACCCCCTAAGATATGCTTTCGGATTCGAGAAGACGTAGCTCAGCCGGTAGAGCAGCTCACTTTTAATGAGCGGGTCGTGGGTTCGATCCCCACCGTCTTCACTTGCTTTTTCAGTCGTTTTTGATTTGCCTCACTATGCTGAAGAATGTACCTGGATTCAGGAATGCTTCTTCAGAGACACGGAAATGGCCGGCAAGTCGCGTCCGCTGCACGAGTTGATTCCCGTCTGTCGCAACGGCAAAGCCTACGTTTACCGCACAAAGTGGCACTATCTCGGCAAATGGGAGAACGATTCCCCATCGGCTGAGGCCGTCGAACGATTGGCCCAACTGAAGACTCTGTGGGAAGTCGATCCGAGGGCCAAGGCGAAAGTCACATCGGGGCTGTTACTAGTCGAATTGTGGCGAGCGTGGGAAGCTTCTCCGGAGTGCCCAACACAGAATTCGCGTGACGACTTCGGCAGGGTGGATCGCTACCTGTTCGGCAGGCAATCCGCCCCCGGCCCCCACGCCTTCACGCTAGTCAAGGACTTCACCGCGCGCGACCTTCGAGCTTGGCAGACGTACCTGTGCGGGTTGAAGTACGACGAAGGGGTGAAGAAGGGCATGCTGAAGCTGTCGCGGGACACGATCCGGCAGTGCGTGAAGTACGTCCGCAAGTGCTTCGCATGGGGAGTGGTCGAGGGCAAAGTTGGGCACGATCACGCGGGCGGGCTATTGCTGGTCGAAGCGCCGACCAAGGGCAAGGTCAAGGAGAAGCAGAAGCGGCAGAGCATAAGTCGCGAGACTTCGGACAAGATCGCTCCGTACCTTAGTCCGCCACTACAAACGGCAGTAGAACTGCTCTGGCTAACGACGGCTAGGCCGTTTGAGGTGTTGGGCTTGCGAGTGGAGGAAATCCGTCGGAGCGGGACGATACTCTTGCGGAGCGGGGCGAGCCTCGACTTGGAGACCGAAGGTGTCTGGGCAGCGGTGCTGGAAGAACATAAGACGGCCGACAAGGGATTCGAGCGGGTGCTATTCTTCGGCCCGAGGTCGCAGGCTTTGCTTACCCCGTACCTCTCGAGCAGCGGCTACTTGTTCAAGCCGTTCGAGGGGCGAGCGTTCCAATTGGCGGCCTTAGCGCAGAAGTTATCGACGACCGGCAAGGGGAGCAAGAAGCCGGTGAAGGGCGACGCCGGCGAGCGGCGACCGGGCCAGTTCTACACCTCGCACGCTTTGGCGAAGGCCGTGGAGAAGGCGTGCAAGCGGGCGAAGGTCGCCCACTTCTCGCCATATTCCATCAGGCATTCGGCGAGCGCCACCGTGCGGGATGCCCACGGGAAAGAAGCGGCCAGTGTTTTCATGGGTCATAAGCCGAAGGACGTGACCGACGGCTACGTTGGGACCGATCTCAAATTGGCAGCAAAAGTGGCGAGGGCTTGTGCTTAGCCCCGCCAGCGGCCACGTTGGACTTCACTCGCCGAAGCCACCCGACAGCAGACAAAACCCGACAGAATCTATCGTAAGCTGACGTTCACGGGAAAAATGCGAGTCCAAAGGCGCTGAGAGCATCACGATTGTCGTATCTTGTCGCTGCTCCAGTTCGCAGCAACTCGATAGGGGCGATCCGCCGTGAGCACGCACTTCCATTCCCGCTTACTCGCCCTCGAACTGACGAAGCGCCTGCCCGCTGAAACGTCCGGGCTGACAAGACGGCAATTGAACTTTTTCTTGTTGGCGTCAGGGCACTCGCATTGCAGTCACGCATCATTGACGTAGTTCGCGTCGCCTCGCGGTTCTCATCAGCAACAGGCGGACATTGAAAAGAGCATTCACATTTGAGTAGAGGATGCGATTTCAGCTCACTTCGGACGAGGTGACCGACGCATCCAGGGTCGGTTTCCGGCGATGTCCCTCTCCCGAGTCTCAACGACTACTTGGTCGCCGCTCGCTTGGCCCGCTCCTGAGCCGACAGCGAATCCCAGACGCGAACCGTGAAGTCGCCGGAGCCGGAGACCAGCCGGGTGCCGTCGGGGCTCTAGGCGACAGCGTGGACGTAGTCGGTGTGGCCGCGCAGCTCGGCGACTTGCTGGCGCGTCGCGACATCAATCAGGCGAATGGTGTTGTCGCGGCAGGCGGCGGCCAACCGCGTGCCATCGGGGCTGAACGCCACGCCGTAAAGCCAGGCTTTGTCTTCGACGGTTCACCCCCACGTGCGTGGGGAAGCCACGTGTAGCGGTCGTATCCCTGCGATTCGGGATCGGTTCACCCCCACGTGCGTGGGGAAGCCCAGCCTCGCCAGTTCGCCCCTCAGCCCGGCAATCGGTTCACCCCCACGTGCGTGGGGAAGCCCGGGCCGTGCCACAGTTGGCACTTCTTGCCAGCGGTTCACCCCCACGTGCGTGGGGAAGCCCCGTATCCGACGAAGACCTTCCACGAGCAATTCGGTTCACCCCCACGTGCGTGGGGAAGCCTCGGCGTTCGGCTTCCATCGACTCCCAGTCGGCGGTTCACCCCCACGTGCGTGGGGAAGCCCACTCCGGGCCCCTCGTAGGATCGGCCGAACGCGGTTCACCCCCACGTGCGTGGGGAAGCCGGTGCAGGTCGTCGAGGGGATACTATCACGCACGGTTCACCCCCACGTGCGTGGGGAAGCCCAGCCATCGACTTGACTAACGCCACATCAGTACGGTTCACCCCCACGTGCGTGGGGAAGCCGGAATGCTATCCGAGTGGTGGAAGGTAGACAGCGGTTCACCCCCACGTGCGTGGGGAAGCCGAAGGGCGAGGATCGAATCGCCTGATAGACAGCGGTTCACCCCCACGTGCGTGGGGAAGCCGCAGGGTTCTCGTTTCAACCGACACGCAAGACCGGTTCACCCCCACGTGCGTGGGGAAGCCGGAACCGGCAAAAACGAATTCGGCGAACAGGACGGTTCACCCCCACGTGCGTGGGGAAGCCTGCTTGAGGACCGTGTGGCCGCCGAATCGCGGCGGTTCACCCCCACGTGCGTGGGGAAGCCTACCCATCGACCCGGTCCGCGATCCGATCCGTCGGTTCACCCCCACGTGCGTGGGGAAGCCGAACGGGTCAATAATTGTTTCGATTGCGTGGTCGGTTCACCCCCACGTGCGTGGGGAAGCCCAGTTCGAGGTCGTCGGATTCCCAAATGATCGCGGTTCACCCCCACGTGCGTGGGGAAGCCGTGGCCGTGGGGGGCTTGCGCGGCCCCAAACTCCGGTTCACCCCCACGTGCGTGGGGAAGCCCGGTGGGCTCGTTTGAAAACCTATTCCGGCTGGCGGTTCACCCCCACGTGCGTGGGGAAGCCGCAGATGAAAGGGACGGTGCCGCTGGGGCGCGGTTCACCCCCACGTGCGTGGGGAAGCCCGCGGCGGCATGGGAAACCGGGGGAAGTGCGGTCGGTTCACCCCCACGTGCGTGGGGAAGCCTCCTCCGGGGCTGGTCACCTCGCCCCACCGATGCGGTTCACCCCCACGTGCGTGGGGAAGCCGATCAGCTTGCCCGTGTTGCGTTGCTTGTAGCCCGGTTCACCC
>JANXTU010000475.1 GCA_025352235.1 Fimbriiglobus sp. | reverse complement strand
AGGATGTCGGGATTATGGCCGTTCATGCGAGGCCTCCGCATCGGCCAGTTTGAGATAATGACACGGCGGATACTCACCGATGGGTTCGGGCAGGTAGACGCTCTCCCCGTAATCGCTGAACAGCGGCGAACTGGCGTAGTGGGCGTCTTCGAGCAACTGGCCGAACTGGAAGTCCCGCCGCTTCACCAACATCCCGTTCACGGGCGACCACTCGCTGAATACGATCGCCCGTTTCCCGGCGGTCTGGTACGTCAACGCATCCCCCTGCACGATGTTCAAATTCAAAATGAAAGCGGCCGTTCGGCGGGCAGGTTCCGGGAGTGGTTCCTCGAACTGCTCTCCATGGGCCGAAGCCACGACATCGAGCAACCGATCCCGGCACGCGGCGATATTGTCCGGCAACAGGTCGATCCCGTAGAGGCTGGACACGGCCAAAATCGCGTCCCGCTCCCACCGCTGCCGGTTGCGGGCGTTCTGTTTGTCCACGGTCTTCAACTTGCGCCGGAGTACCTCGGCGAGGAAGTTCCCGTTTCCGCAGGCGGGTTCGAGGAATCGGGAGTCGATGCGCTCGCACTCGCCCCGCACGAGATCGAGCATGTCGGCGACGAGCCCCGGCGGCGTAAAGACTTCGCCGTGGTCGATGATCCGTTGCCGGGAGTTCGGAACGTGTGGCATCGGGTTTATAAGCTCGTTTGGCGCCCAGCGTGCCGTTGGTGACGTTGTACGCACGGAATGATTTGAACGAAGCTCGCAATTGCCTGATACCATAGATTCCTCCAAGAAGTTTTTCCGATGCTTCTCCCGGACCCCCGAGGCATACCGATGATCCGCTGGCCGCTCTTGCTACTCTGCCTCGCGTCCGCCGTCGGGCCGTTGTGCGCCGCCGAGCCGTTCGAAATCTCCGCGCGGCGGATCGTCGGCACCCCTCAGACGGTCACCGTCGAGAAGGACGGCAAACTCGTCACCGAGACGGTCGTCGTCACCGTGGCCGTCGAATCAACGCGCAAAATCGACGCGGCGAAAACGGCCCTCGTCATCTGCGACATGTGGGATGACCACTGGTGCAAAGCGGCCGCGGAGCGCTGCGGGAAACTCGCGAACGAGGCGGCTCCGGTCATCGAGGCGGCCCGCAAGGCCGGGTTCACGATCATCCACTGCCCGTCCGACACGATGGGCTATTACGCAAAGAGCCAAGCCCGGCAGCGGGCCAAGGACGTGAAGAAGACCGAGCCGCCCAAACCGAAGGTGATCGAGGCCCCGGCGCTGCCGATCGACGACAGCGACGGCGGTTGCGACGACGCGACCCCGGTGAAGTCCTTCAAAGCATGGACGCGCCAGCACGAGGCGATCGTCGTCGACGAAGCCCGAGATTTTGTCACCGACGATGGCCGCGAGGTCTACAACATCGTGCGCGACCGCGGGATCGCGACCGTCGTCGTGATGGGCGTGCATACGAACATGTGCGTGTTGAATCGGAGTTTCGCCATCAAGCAACTCCGGAAATGGGACGTCGATTGCTTGCTCGTCCGCGACTTGACCGACGCCATGTACAACCCGAAGAAGAAGCCCTTCGTGACCCACGCCGCGGGGACGCAACTCGTGATCGGACACATCGAACAATACTGGTGCCCGACCATCGCCGCCAAAGACTTGCCCGGGAAGAAATGACTCACGGCGCATCAGTCGATACGGACCTTCGCGCCGAAGTTCCGCTCTTGCTTGGCGATGAAATACGTCGTGCAAGCCGCGTCGATCAAGTCCGGGCTGAAGTTGACGCGTTCCATGTTGTACTTGGCGATCGACTGCATCTGATCGAGCAGGTCGCGCGGTTGGCACATGCGGAAGGGCCGCGACGCGGGGCGGTACCATTTCTCGATGAGGTAATCGATCCCGCTCGGGTCGAAATCGACGCGATTCCCCTTGCAGACGAGTTCCCAAATCTCGCGGTACTGCTCCTCGGTCGGGTCGCGGATTTCGATCTTGAATTTGATCCGCCGTAGGAACGCCTCGTCCGCGAGTTGGTTCGGGTCGAGGTTCGTGCTGAAGATCAAAATCTGGTCGAACGGCACTTCCATCTTGGTGCCGGTCGTCGTCGTCAGGTAGTCGTATTTCTTTTCGAGCGGGACGATCCAGCGGTTCAACAAATCCATGGCCCGCACTTGCTGCCGGCCGAAGTCGTCAATCATGAAGATGCCGCCGTTGGCCTTCATTTGCAGGGGTGCTTCGTAGAACTTGCCGACGCTGTTGAACTTCAAATCGAGCATCGGCAGGGTCAATTCTCCGCCCACGACGATCGTCGGCCGCTTGATGCGGATGTAGCGTTTGTCGTAGTTGATCCCCTTCTTCAAGAGCGCGTCCATCCCGTTCGCCTCGGCCATCGGCAGCGAGTCCACTTCCGCCACCGGGGTGTGGAGGATCGGATCGTAGACCTTGATGATCTGCCCGTTGGCGATGACCGCGTAGGGGATGTAGATCGAATCGCCCAACAGCCGGGTGATGCGTTCGGCGACGCTGGTTTTGCCGTTGCCCGGGTAACCGAAAAAGAAGATCGACGACGCGGAGTTGATGGCCGGGCCGATCTCGCTGAAGACGTCTTCGGAGATCACGAGGTCTTCGAAGGCCTTGCGGATGCTCCGCCGCGTCACGGTGAGCTTCTTCACCGTCTGGGCGTGGACCGATTCGACGTAATCGGCGAACGGCACGGGCATCGGCCCGGAGTAATTCGTTTTGTCCGTCGCTTCCGAGAGCGCGGCCGTCCCCTTGGGCGGCTTGATTTCGTAGACGAAACTCGAATCGCCTCCGCCGCCGCGCTGGGCGACGATGTCGATGAGCATCTGCTTGCGCATCTGTTGGAGGACCGGGTTGAGCACCGTGAACGGCACGGCCAACTCGGTCGAAAGTTCGCCGCCCGTGATCTGCCCGCGATTGAAGAGCATCCGCAAGACGCTCTCGAACAAGAACGAGCTTTCGATGCCGAGGTCTTCCCAAGTCGTGGGGCTGCGCGGCAAGAACGGGTTGCCCGAACCGGCGCTCGCTTCGTCGTCGGTCGGGGGCGGATCGCCGAGGAGGGTCACGCCCTCCAAGCTGCCGTAGCGCGCGGCATCGGCCAGCAAACTATCGTAGTGGAGCTTGTGGAGCCGGAGGTGCCGAGCCGCTTCTTGGTCGCCCCGCTGTTCGGCGAGGGCGAGGCCTTCGGTCACCGCCGGCCCGATGATGTACTTGACGCCGTCGATGTACAAGTGGTGCGCGTACTCCCCCGGCCGGACGTAGCAATCGACCGGGAGCACCTCCGTCTGCATCATCTGCTGGTGGAACTCGGGCGCGATAATGACGCGCATACTGCGCCCCCCCCCTCGGAAATCTTCCGCGGAGGGAAGCTTAGAACACGGGCCGGGATACGCAGAAAAGATTCACCACAGAGGCACAGAGACACCGAGAAGAGAGACCAAACGGAAGAGGGTGGGGCCAATCGCAATCGATGGCCCCACCCTCTGTTTGCTTCCGATCGATCTTCTCGGTGTCTCTGTGCCTCTGTGGTTAATCTTGTTTCTCTTCTTCTGCGACCTCTCCTTTGACCCGGAACAGCAGCAGGTTGCGGCCGTATTTGCGGGTGTCCCACAATTCCGGGTCGGGGAGTTCGTCCAGCGGGAAGCCGTCCTCGGCTTGCAAAATCAACACGCTCTCGTCCGGGGCCTTCGCGAACAGGGCCATCGTGAAGTCGAGGAACTCTTTCGCCTTGGCCGCGTCGAGATCGGGGAAAGGCGGACTGAGGAACAGGTTCACCGGCACGCCCGCGGTGGGAATCCAGCGCTCCGCCCAACGGTAGGCGTCGGCCCGCAGCACTTGGGCCTTGTCCGCGATTTCGAAGCGGTCGATTTCCTTTTGGATGGCCGCGGTTTGCTTCGGGTCGCGCTCGATCAACCGGGCCGCGCTCGCCCCCCGGCTCACCGCTTCGATGCCGACGATGCCGGTGCCCGCGAAGACGTCGTAGAAGATCCGCCCCGGCACGGCGTTGCCGAGGACGCTGAAGAGCGCCTCGCGGACCCGCTGCGGCGTCGGCCGCATATCCTCGTGGACGAAGACCGTGATCTTCCGCCCGCGCAGGCTCCCCGCCACGATCCGCAATTCTGTCTTTTCCATAACCGCACGGCCCGCTACCGAAGGAGAACACAACCGAATTGGCCATTGTACGGGATTCGCACCGGGCGGAGGCGACGGTCTTGCCGCGTTCCCCGATAATACCGGCATGACGCTTCTCGGCCCGCTCTTTTGGTACGAACTGCGGCGCCTGCCGCGGCGCGGGGTGATGCACCGCTGGCGGGTACTGTACGCCGGGGCGCTGCTGCTTGGCTTGGTGGTGGTCTACCTGCGCTCGTTCCGCGATGCGACGCCGCTGGA
>JANXTU010000559.1 GCA_025352235.1 Fimbriiglobus sp. | reverse complement strand
TTCCTGCGCTACGGGTTGGCGATGGAGCACACCAGTGCCGGCGACGACGCCTCCGCCGCGGCGGTGTTGCAAGCGCTGATCGCGCTGAACCCGGCGAAGCCGTACATCCCGGCATTCTTAATGGCGGCGCAAGCGCTGTTGCGAACCGGCGACGACGAAACAGCCGCGACCCTCTTGAAGGCGGGCATCGAAGCGAGCACCCGCGCCGGCACCGCCGATGCCCTCCACGCCCGCGGCGAATTGCAAGGGCTGCTTAGTACCATCGAATGAGAGGCTTACCAATGTTCCGCCCCGCGCTGATCGTTTCGCTCTTCGCCCACGCGGCCGGCGCCGCCGGGATCGACGAAACCAAACTCGCCGGCATCGACGCCGCGGTGAAGTCGGCCATCGACAAAGGCGAAGTGCCCGGTGCCGTGGTCGTCGTCGTCCACAATGACGCGGTCGTCTATCGCAAAGCCTACGGCTCGCGGGCCAAGAAACCGGCCGAGGAAGCGATGACACTCGACACCGTCTTCGACCTCGCCTCCCTGACCAAACCGCTCGCCACGGCCACAGCGATCTTCAAACTCGTCGAAGCCGACAAACTCAAACTCACGGATAAAGTGAGTCAGCACTGGCCCGAATTCGGTGCGAATGACAAAGGCACCGTCACCGTCGAGCAGTGCCTGTTGCACACGTCGGGATTGATCGCGGACAACGCGCTCGCGGATTACAAAGGCGACCGCGCCGCGGCGATGAAAGCCATCGCCGGGTTGAAACTGCAATCGCCCGCCGGAACGAAGTTCCAATACAGCGACGTCGGCTTCATCGTCCTCGGCGAGATCGTCGAACGCATCGCCAAGATGCCGCTCGACGAATTCACTTCCAAGGAACTCTTCGCCCCGCTCGGCATGGCCGATACCGGCTTCAAACCAACTGAGAAACTGAAACCGAGAATCGCGCCGACCGGCCTTCGCAACAAAGAGATTCTCCGCGGCGAAGTCCACGATCCCCGGGCTTTCGCGATGGGTGGCGTCGCCGGTCACGCCGGGCTGTTCGGCACCGCCGACGACTTGGCCATCTTCACCCGGATGCTGCTGAACGAAGGCAAGCACAACGGCAAGATCATTCTCAAGCCCGAGACGGTGAAGCTCCTCATCGAAAAAGTCGAAGTGACCAAGGGCGTGTTCCGCTCGCGCGGCTGGGACGTGGACACCGCGTACTCCGCACCCCGCGGCGAGCTGTTTAAGAAGGGCGAAGGCTACGGTCACACCGGCTTCACCGGCACGTCGATCTGGATCGATCCGCCGAGCCGAACGGCGATCATCCTCCTCGCGAACCGCGTGCACCCGGATGACAAGGGGAACACCACGCCGCTGAGGAAAGCCATCGGGACCCTCGTCGCCGGGGCACTGAAGAAGGAGTGACACCGCGATGCCACTGCACGATTGGACGAAACTCCGGGGTTGGTCCGGGTTGCACATCTACTGGATGGTCAACATCTGCGACGACATCAAAAGCAAACTCCCGCCGGGCTTCCGCGCCTATCTGGGGTCGAGCCCCATCGTCGCCATCGACGAGCCGCCCGGCCAACCGGATGTCTCCGTACGGCAAACGAACGGCGGTACGCACGGGATGCTCGAAAACGGCGAAGCCGACCCGTTTCAACCCGATTGGGAAGGCCAAGTCGCCACCATCGAAGCCGAGACCAGCGTCTACATCGAGCGCAATGGCCGCCTGATCGCGGCGGTGGAGTTGATCTCGCCGGGGAACACAGACGGCACCGAGAAGAAGGCGAATTACACGGCCCGTTACTTGGGCTATCTCACCAACGGCGTCCGTCTGCTGTTCGTCGATCTGCACCCGCGACCGTTGGCGTTTTCGTTCGCCGATGAAATCGCCAAGCGGTTGAATCTGCCGGAGCAACCCGCGCTGCGGGCACCGTACGCGGTGAGCTACCGGGTCAACGCGGAGGCCTCGTCCGAGACCACGATGGCCGTCCGCCGCTTCGCGCTCTCCGTGGGCGA
>JANXTU010000517.1 GCA_025352235.1 Fimbriiglobus sp. | reverse complement strand
CAAAAACCCCGAAAACCTCAACCCGGACAAGGGCACCGGGCGCTACAAAAACACCACCGAACGCGAGCGGCTCGACGAGGCCTTGCGGATCAACCAACCGCTGGCCACCGCCTATTACATGAAAGAGGAATTCCGACTCTTACGGCTACCGCGATCAGAAGTTCTTCGAACTGCGCATATACTCCATACATCTGGCCAAGTACGCACTTGTCGGATGAGCCGAAAAAGAATCCAAGGCCGGTGAATCGCTGAACCATCGTTTCGGAGGCGATCCGATCTTCTTCTACGGTATGACTGCCGCGCTGGAGTATTTTTCGCATTGCACTATCGCACTGAAAAAGTCAATTTGGACTGGCACCAGTCTTTCAAGTCTTTCAGGTCTTTCAGTTTCCCAGTCTTCGAGTCTCGCAGTCATTCAGTTTCCCACCTCTTCAGACCCGACGGGGTCTTCGAGGGTATCTACGTCCGCCATGTCGTGCAATGGCATCGCCGCGAACCCCGCGCGAATCGGATGTGTGACGCTCAGCGCTGAATGGTAGGCCATTCCCATTCTCGCTGAAGGTGACCCATGCCCCGTATCCCGACTGCCACCGAAAAGCAAAGCTCGGTAGCCGATGTCCCTGACCATGGAAGCGATGCCGACAATGAGGCCGAGACGATCACGCAGCTGGATGTAGAGGCCGAGCTTCGACTGCTCCATGACCTCCGCATCGTGGCCGATGCGCTTAAGGCCGGTTGGGATCGTATCCCGGAGCACATCCGCTCATTCACGGCCGCGAAGACCTTTCGCAAGCATCTGCCGAAGCGGGAGGCGACCGCCTCGATCATCGCATGGTGCCATCGGTTCGCCGCGATGGTGCCGCACTGGGAGGCCGACGACCTCACGGACGGGATTCTGGCCAAGTGGCGAGTCGTGCGGACCGGCGGCGACGGATGGGACAACTCGTGGCTCGAGGCGGGTGCACTGGCGCTGAACTTCCGCCCGTCGCCCGAACCCTCCCGCCATCGGTTGGTCACGGCCTTGCACTTACTCGCCATCGAAGCGAAGGGTCAGCCATTCCCGATCCCGGTGAAGCGGATCGCCAAATCGATGGCCAAGTCCGATAGTCAAGCCGTGAACATCCGCGATGCGCTCGTCGAGCGAAGGATCATCGCGATGGCGTGCGCGGATTACTCGTACCGGAAGGGGGTCGCTCAGACCTTCACATTCATCGCCCAAGTCCAACGGAATGGAGAGCCCGAGGAACACACTTGCACGGATGCATCGAGAGATTCCGATGGCTAGCGCTGCCTCAACCGCCGAGAGCGAATCCGTGAAAGAGTACGTATCCGGCGTCATCTCGCCATCGCCCGCTGTTCATTTCGACGGTGACGCCAATCCGGTGACGTCAGTGACAACCGTTCAACGTCCACGGAGCAACATCTTCCGGTTCCTTGTCGCAGACGAATTTCCGTGCGATCTTCTCGATCATGTGGAAGTGGCCGTCAGTGATCCGCAGCACGCGACTTTCCAGCAGGCAATCGATGGCACGCGAACCTCGCTTCCGCATCATGACGGCATGCTTCGGCGATGTACCACATTCATTGGGACAAAGCACGAGGGCTGCTTGATGGCATGAAATCACCACGTCTTGGGGCGTCAGGAGTCGGGTTGCGTAGAAGGCGAACGAAGCGAGAGGTCGAAGATACTCGTCGATACTGATCCGGATGGGATCGGAGGTGGCAAGTGATTCTGCCAAGCGAAGTATCTCGCCAGTTGCCGCACGCTCCACTTCGAAAAGTTTCGCCCGGTACTCTAGCTTCGCCGCACCCGCCGGTATGCCCATCCGCCGCCCAAACTCGACAGCCGCCCATTCGTCGCCCGTTTCATCGAAACGCCCGAGAGCTTTGAGCCGATGAACGAACTCGAACATCGCCCGCTGCTCCTCGATGTCGTCCCCGCTCTCCACTGCCATCGCCTCTACCGTTCCGAGGGAAAACCCGATCAGCTTGTCGAGGTACCACCGCTTGTCACACTTGTACTCACTGGTACTTCCCTTGTTGCAGGACGCCGGCGGGGGCACCCACCCCCCCTGGCCGACTAAAACCTGAGTGTACTTGGGAGTACAAGTGTGACACGGCATTGTCGCCCGGCGCACCGCCGCCAGTCGCATCCGTTACTCCCGGCTCCGGAATCCCGAACAGTTTGGTGCAATGCCGCGTCGGGGCATTTGCATTGGGGGCGTCGAGCAGCCATCCGCGCGGCTTATCGAATTGACCGGCGTCGCCCTCCCGGACTTTGCGCTCGAGGTCGGCCATGGGCCACAGCGGGTCGCATCGCGGGTTGAAGTCCGTTTGCAAGATGTCCAAGGCGACGCGGATTGGCAGGTCGAATCCGTACACGAGGATACGGGCCGCCCAAAGCAACTGGTCGTGTCCGTGTTCGCCGCTCACCGAGAATGGACACGCGGCGAGGTACTGCCGCGCCCGCAGCTCGACATCCGCACTCGGCCCGCATTTGCGACCCGTACGGGGTGCCTTCGCCTTCTTGACGCGTCGTTCAGCCACCCACGCGCGGAATGCGTCCGCCAATGCGTCGAGGCCGACGGGCGATTCAACTACTTCGACATTGCGGAATGCGCGGCCGGTCATCGCGAAGTACCGCCCCGAATCGTAGACTTCCACGTCGCCCGTTTCCCACGGCGTCATGTGTGGCAGATCCGTTGGCCAACTCCCCCGGACGAACACCTTCAAACCCGTGCCGCTGGGGCTGACCTCGGCGTAGGAGCCGAGTTTCTCCACGATCTTCTCCGCCCATGCATCGACCACCCCGCTTACCGCATCACGGCAGTTGTCGATGTCGATGCCGGCGTAGCCTTCGCCGAGGGCGAAGCCGACTCCCGCAAATGTTCCGGTTACATACGCTTGCCGGACCGCTTCGAAGGTGGACCAAGTTGCCGGATCGGCCGGAGATGCCGCATTTCCATGGGTTTGCCTCGGCACCTTCGACCACGAGTTGCCCTTCCGTTCGAGCCTCCAGAGTACCCACCGGCTTTCGCCGCGCAGAGATTGGGGGATGCCGTCGAAGTCAGGGGTGAGCGCGGTCGGGATTAGCGTCCCGGAGTAAAAGGTTCGTTTGCGATTGATTGTCGCCATCTTCGGCCATTCGTGTACGGAGGTGGGTGAGTGAGCGGTACGCAATGTCCTCGCGCACGTCGTCACTTCCCACTCATGTCCCCAGCCCGGGATGTCCCACGATTACCGAAAGCTGGGTCGAAACCATACGGTTCGCAACCTCTGCTTGCAGAGGATGACCGTTGTCGCGCACCCGGACTCGTGCAATTTTCCGCTAATGAAGTCGATTTGTACAAACATGCACAAGGCAATTCCTACCAACGACTTATGGCTGACTATGAGTTTCCATTGAGCCATTCTGAAAAATCCGGGTGACGCTTCCGGCAGAGGGTGACGCGGATGCCGTGTGACGCGGACGCGGTGACGCGGATGCCGTGTGACGCGGACGCGGTGACGCGGATGCCGTGTGACGCGGACGCGGTGACGCGGATGCCGTGTGACGCGGATGCCGTGTGACGGTGTCCACATGAATTGTGCGGCGTCCGATGTGGTCGCCGCAAATCGCCTTCGCATTACTTGGAGCAGCCCATGATCGAAACGACCGAAGTACTCGCACTCGACAACATCGTCGTGGACGAGACCATCCAGCCCCGCGTCAAGTTGGACGAGGAACACATCCTCGAGTTGATGGAGGCCTACCAAGAAGAGCAGCCGGTGGCCGCGCCCACGGTTTGGAAGATCGGAGACAAGTACAAACTGGCCGAGGGGTTCCACCGCGTCGTTGCACTGAAACGCTTGAAGCGGCCCCATGCCGAGTTCGTCGTGCGGGTGGGGACCGAAGAGGCATGCGCCCTCGATGCCCTCTGTAGCAATCGCAGCCACGGCTTGAAACGCAGTTCGGCCGATAAGCGACGATGTGTTCGGCAACTTCTGAAACTCAAAGCCGCATGGTCAAACCCGAGTGTGGCGAAGTTGGCCGGGGTGAGCGACAAGCTCGTCAATTCCGTCCGTGGCGAACTGGAGGCGGAGGAATCTATCCCCAAGTCGGAGAAGCGTTTGGGAGCGGATGGTAAGGATCGAGCCGCGATCCACAACAAGCCCGTCCCTCAACCTCGGAAAGCCGAGGTTCCCGAGAAAATCACGAGTCCTGTGCCCAAGCCGATGCTCATCGATGCGAACCCTGCCCAACGTGCTAAAAGGGACGTTGACGAACCGGAACCGGCCGCACCCGTCAACCGGATGGCCAAGCCGGACGACAGCGAAGATTCCTTGGAGGCGTTGCTGGGCCGCGCCGAGATGTGGGATGAGTCGCCGTTGCCGGTGGACGAACCGAGTCCGCAGGTCGAGTACGCCCGCAAAGCCGATGTGGGGGAGCCGCCGATCGATCCCCGGTTCATGCCCAACGCGGGGGAAGCGGCCGATTACGTGGCCTTGTTCGGGACATGGAAGGCGAAACTCAACTCGTTGAAGTCGGAGGTCAACAAGGCGTTCCCCGAGGGGCACGCGCTCGCCAGCCGCATCGACGTGTCGGCGTTCGTCGGTGAGATCAAAAGTATGGTGGAACGCCTCGACAGCCAATTGCCGGAATTCCCGTGCCCCCGATGCTGTGGGACGGGTCAGAGCGAAGAAGGAGACGAGTGCAAAGTGTGTGAGGGCTACGGTATAACCGACCGCGAGCATTACGACGGGATGAAGGGGATGTGGAAGAAGTCCATGAGCCGGTACGTCGTATTGAAGAACAAGGCAAATGTTGATGGGGCCCCAACAGCAGAAGCAGGCAATACAACTCGAAAGGGTCGAAAGCACCACGCGGGAAACCAGCCGAGCGTCGGTAATACAGCGGAGCAAAAGCCGTGATGCGGAAAGTAGTTCCCGACGCCGCTGATCGAATACGAGACGCTGCACGGCATCGCGCGAATTCCATCGATACGCGGCGCCGAATCGCGTCGTCGAACTCCCAACGTCAAACCGTTTCACGTTGCCGAGAGCGGCCGGGCGGCGACTTCAACCCAGCGGGCGACATGGGCCGGAGATCACCCGGTTTCGGTAACGTCCAGATCGGGCGAAACGTGTCGATGCGCACCCGGCCGGGCGGCATAGGTAACGCTCGTATAAGCGAAGGGGAAGTGACTCAAATGTGACGGTGCTTGTGGAGGGAGTAACAACCCGATCTCCACGCGAAATGCCATGACTTCCAATCAGACCGTCGTCGACCCCAACCGCTTATATTCCATCGCCGAAGCCACCGTAGTCGCCGGTTGCTCACGCGAGACCATTCGGCTCAAAATCCAGAACAAGAAGCTCATCGCAGCCCGCATCGGCGGTGGTCCGTGGCGGATCACCGGCGAGAGCTTGCTCAACCTGATCGCCCCTTTTTTGACCATTCAGTCGGCAGTTCCCACTCCGAGAGAGTTGAACAGGCGTGCCTGCAATTTGCTGAGACCATGAAGGCATTTCCGCGACCTTCCTCTCGATTCAAACCACTCGCTCAATGCACTGCGTGAACCCCGTCGCGTAGGCCTTCTACTTGCGGGTGCTCCAAGGCTATCCCGGCTGACGAGAGCACCACGGGGTTCTTTATGTCACACAACGACGATGCGGCACGCGACCGCGACAAGGCGCCGACCTTCACGGTCGACCTGTGCGAAGCCGCCCGACTCAGCGGCCTCTCAGGGAAGACGCTCTTGCGCCGTTCTCGAGAAGGGCAAGCGACGGGCCTGATCAAAAACGGGCGACGGGTTCTTTTCCTACGACACGGCCTCGAAACTTGGCTCGAACGCCAAGCTCAAACGCACACCACGCTCCCACAACCATCCTTCAACTGAACGCCGATGCCAATCCTTACACCTTGACCGGCTGGATTGGCATCGGCGAGCGTTCAACCCCACAACTACAGGACTCAGCTCATGAATTCTAGCGACAACGCGGGCCGGCCATCGGAAAATGAAACATCCGAAGGAAAATCGATCCCCGGCTACATCGACTTCCCGATCGATGCACTCCCTCCCCTGCTTCGCGAAATGGTGCAAGAGACAGCTGCATCCATCGGATGCGATCCGGCGCTGGCGGCATTGCCCGCACTCACCCTGGCCGGCGCTTGCATCGGCGCGGCTGTGCGCATCCTTCCCAAGCGCGGGTGGGCGCAACCTCCCTCGCTCTTTTGCTGCGTGGTCTCTGACACCGGAACCGGAAAGTCACCGGCGGCGAAACCCTTCTCCGACCTCGCCTTCGCCATCGACAGTCAAATGCGAAAGGAGCACAAGCAAGATTTGGCGAAGTGGCTCGCCGAGAAGAAGAAGGCGGAGAACGAAAACACTTCCACGAACAACGGCAAGGCATCGGACAAATCCAAACAAGTATCTTCCCAGTGTCCCAAACGACGATTCTTCGCGGTGTCAGATTTCACCATCGAGCGGCTGGCAGAACTAGAGCCTGTTATTGACTTTCCCATCCGAATGCTTGTTTGAGCATAGTGACGATGCTGGCCAGCCAGTGCCACCCGGCCAGCGTGATCGTCAGCCGCTCGTAGTCTCGCGTCAGCCGCCGGAACCGTCCGAGCCAGCCG
>JANXTU010000501.1 GCA_025352235.1 Fimbriiglobus sp. | reverse complement strand
TTCTTTTGCGGATGTCACGGTCCCGCTCCGTGACGGGCAATGAGGCCGGAGGAACCCCAACTGGTTCTGGGATTCCCGAGGTGTGGCCATAACAAAGGAGGTGATGTCTTGAAACATGCTAGTAGCCAGGATGGGCGGCTGTCCCGATAGCCGCAGACGGGCCGCTGTCTGCGATGGCCGCCCCAGTTTGCAAGCCCCGGTGAGGTCACCGGGGCTTCTTCGTTAATTGGCGATTCTCCCCTGCCAACTCCAATACGCGGTTCCAATATGCTTCGGGGCAGGGCATGACACTCAGCCGGGAATTCCGTACCAGTTCCCACTCGACGAAGAGCGGATCGGCTTTGATCGCGGCCAACGACACCGGGTTCGCGAGCGCCCTCACTGGCTTCACCGACGGCGCGAAGACCGCGTCGTGATCCGCGTCCGGGAGCGGTGCGGCTGTAACGGTGATTTCAAAAATTCCGACGATGCTTTTTTCTTTTCCGGTGTGGTAGTAGAAGCCCGTTTCACCGGGCTGGCAGCGGCGCAAATGTTTCAGCGCCAACGCATTCGCGACGCCGTCCCAGAGCGTTTCGCCGTCGCGCACCAAGTCGGCGAACGAATAGCACTCGGGTTCTTGCTTGAACAGCCAGCGGGACATTGCTACCCTCATGGAATCGGTGGAAGAGGATCTTCCCACTTCGCAAGAACGCTGAACCGGATCGACCCCGCGGGCCACGCGGTTTTCGATCGGTATTTCTCGATCCCCACGGCGTTCAAGACAACATTGTCAGCGGGCCTACGCCCGTTGCGAAGCACGGAGGCTCCGATGAGCGTTCTACCCGATTGGATGATCGAATCCCACGTCAAAATCGAACCGTTCGCACCCCAGCAACACCGCCCGGGCGTCATCTCGTACGGCGTGACCAGTTACGGTTACGACGTCCGCGTCGATCGCCGATTCAAGGTGTTTACGAACGTCTGGGGAAGCACCGTTGATCCGAAGAATTTCGACCCGAAGTCGTTCGTCGACGTCGAGGGGGATTTCTGCATCATCCCGCCGAACAGCTTCGCCCTCGCCGAGACCGTCGAATACCTCGAAATCCCCCGCGATGTGCTCGGGGTGTGCGTCGGCAAAAGTACCTACGCCCGTTGCGGCATCATTGTGAACGTGACGCCGCTCGAACCGGAATGGCGCGGCCGGGTGACGATCGAAATCAGCAACACGACGCCTCTCCCCGCGAAGATCTATTCCGGCGAGGGGATCGCCCAGATGCTGTTCTTCAAAGGCGAGGCCGTGTGTAAGACGAGCTACGCGGACAAAAAAGGGAAGTACCAGGATCAACTCGGGCTGACACTGCCTTTCGTAGCGGGTGGGGAACACGGCCCGGCCCCGGGGACGGTGCCGAAAATTCCGAAGAGTTCGGCTTAGTATCGGCTCAACCGATCCGACCCCGACCACTGCGCCGACGTTGCCTCCCCGCAGAGTACAAACTAAAAGAGTTCCCCATCGCCGTTGTGCAGTGCAATTAATTGCGGTATAACTACGTATAAAATCCGTCGGTTTTTCCGTGCCGTTCGGCACGGGCGCTGCGCTGAAATTTTTGATCGACTCACGAAGACACTCGCCCCTCGGAAATAGCCATGCAGATCACCCGTCGTTTCACCCAGGCTGGCCGAGACCCGTACGCGAGCTTGACGTTCGTGCCGCGGTCGTCGCGCATCGTCAACCCGAACGGCTCGGTCGTGTTCGAGATGACCGACATCCAAGTCCCCGAAACGTGGTCGCAGGTCGCCGTCGATATCCTTTCGCAGAAGTACTTCCGCAAAGCCGGCGTCGCCGCCGCGACGGTGAAGGTCGACGAGCCGGGTGTGCCGACGTGGCTGCAGCGCAGCGTGGCGGCGTCGCCCGATGCCCCCATCGTCGGCGAGACCGACAGCCGGCAGGTCTTTTCGCGACTCGCGGGCTGTTGGACCTACTGGGGTTGGAAGGGCGGGTACTTCAAAACCGAGGACGACGCCCGTGCCTTCTTCGACGAATCGGCGTACATGCTCGCCTCGCAAATGGCCGCGCCGAATAGCCCGCAGTGGTTCAATACGGGCCTCCACTGGGCCTACGGCATCGCCGGCCCGGCCCAAGGGCATTATTACGTCGAGCCGAACGGCGCGACCCTCCAACGCAGCACGAGCGCCTACGAACGCCCCGCGCCGCACGCCTGCTTCATCCAAGGTGTCACCGACGACCTCGTGAACGACGGCGGCATCATGGACCTCTGGGTCCGTGAGGCCCGCATCTTCAAGTACGGCTCCGGCACCGGCTCGAACTTCTCCGACATCCGCGGCGATGGCGAGCCACTGTCGGGCGGCGGCAAGTCGTCCGGCCTCATGAGCTTCCTCAAAATCGGCGACCGCGCCGCCGGGGCAATCAAATCCGGTGGCACCACCCGCCGCGCGGCGAAGATGGTCGTTCTCGATCTCGATCACCCGGACATCGAAGACTTCATCAATTGGAAGGTCGTCGAGGAGCAGAAGGTCGCCGCCCTCGTGTCGGGATCGCGGCTGTTGAACAAGCACCTGAACCTGATTTTGCAGGCGATCCACGGCCACGCCGACAAGGCGCAGCAGTACGACCCGCGCGCCAACTCTGCGCTGCGCAAGGCCGTGCTCGATTCCCGCACGGCGCTGGTGCCCGAGAACTACATTGCCCGCGTCATGCAGTTGGCGAAGCAAGGCTTCACCAAAATCGACATCGAAGAATACGACACCGACTGGACGTCGAAGGCCTACCTCAGCGTCAGTGGGCAGAACAGCAACAACTCCATCCGCATCACCAACGACTTCATGAAAGCCGTCGAGCAAGACGGCCCGTGGCACCTCTACTGGCGCACGGAAATCGCCAAAGCGCGGGAGCAGAACCGGGCGCCGAAGCCGAGCAAGACGCTGAAGGCACACGAACTCTGGGAGCAAATTTCTTGGGCCGCTTGGAGCTGCGCCGACCCCGGCCTCCAATTCGGCACGACCATCAACGAATGGCACACTTGCCCCGTCGACGGGCCGATCCGGGCGAGTAATCCCTGCTCGGAGTACCTCTTCCTCGACGACACCGCGTGCAACTTGGCGTCGTTGAACTTGCTGAAGTTCTACGACTCCGCCACCAGCACCTTCGACGTCGAAACTTACAAGCACGCCGTGCGCATCTGGACGCTGATCCTCGAAGTCAGCGTCTACATGGCCCAGTTCCCGAGCGTCCCGGTGGCGCAACGCTCGTTCGACTACCGCACCCTCGGCCTCGGCTACGCCAACATCGGCGCGCTCTTCATGGTGCAGGGCATCTCCTACGACTCCGCCGAAGGCCGAGCCCAGTGCGGGGCGCTCACCGCCATCATGCACCACGGCGCCTACGCCGCGTCCGCCGAGATCGCGGGTGAAGTCGGAGCGTTCCCGCGCTACGAGGCCAACAAAGAGCACATGCTGAAGGTCATCCGCAACCACCGCCGCGCCGCGTACAACGTCGCCCCGCTGGAATACGAGGGCCTCACGGTCTTCCCCGTCGGCATCGACGCCCGCGTCTGCCCGGCCAATCTGCTCGCCGCAGCGCGCGGCGAAGCCGACCGGATGCTCGACCTCGGCACTAAGTACGGTTTCCGCAACGCGCAAGTGACCGTCGTTGCCCCGACCGGCACTATCGCGCTCGTCATGGACTGCGACACCACTGGCATCGAGCCGGATTTCGCGCTCGTGAAGTTCAAGAAGCTCGCCGGCGGCGGCTACTTCAAGATCATCAACCAGTCGGTCGAACCGGCCCTCGCCAAGCTTGGTTACACCCCAGCGCAGGCCGACGACATCGTGAAGTTCTGCCGCGGGGCTCTGACCTTCACTGGCTGCCCGCACATCAACGCGGCCTCGTTGCGCGCCCTCGGTTTCCCGGACGACGCCATCGCGAAGGTCGAAACGCAACTGCCGGGCACGTTTGAACTGCCCTTCGTCTTCAACCGCTGGACCCTCGGCGACGAACTGCTGTCGAAGAATTTGGGCATCCCCGAATCGGTCTTCGCCTCCCCGGCGTTCGACCTGCTCGCCCACCTCGGGTTCAACAAACAGCAAGTCGCGGAAGCGAATACCTTCGTCTGCGGCACGATGACCATCGAGGGCGCCCCGCACCTGAAACCGCAACATTATGGCATCTTCGATTGCGCCAACAAGTGCGGTAAAACCGGCAAGCGCTACCTGAGTGCCGAAGCGCACATCCGCATGATGGCCGCGGCCCAGCCGTTCATCAGCGGGGCGATTTCGAAGACGATCAACATGCCCTACGAGGCGACGATCGACGACGTGAAACGCGCCTACTGGCTGAGCTGGCAGCTCATGACCAAGGCCAACGCCCTCTACCGCGACGGCTCGAAGCTCAGCCAACCGCTGAACTCCGTGGCCGATTCGCCCGAAGCCGCGCTGCTCGCGGCGATCTCCACCGAAGAGCCGAAGGCCGAAGTCGCCGAGGCCCGCCCCGACATCGAGCAAGTGGCCCAGCGCATCACCGAGCGCATCGTCCACCGCTACATCGCCCGCCGTCGCCGGCTGCCCGACCGCCGGGCCGGGTACACTCAGAAGGCCCGCATCGGCAACCACAAGGTTTACTTGCGCACCGGCGAATACGAAGACGGCTCGCTCGGTGAAATCTTCATCGACATGCACAAAGAAGGGGCCGCGTTCCGCAGTATGACGAACTGTTTCGCCATCGCGGTCAGCCTCGGGATGCAGCACGGCGTGCCGCTCGACGAATACGTCGACGCGTTCTTGTTCACCCGCTTCGAGCCGAACGGGATCGTGCAGGGGAACCCGTACATCAAGATGAGCACGAGCATCATCGACTACATCTTCCGCGAGTTGGCGATCACGTATTTGGGCCGCCACGACCTCGCCCACGTGCTGCCGGACGACCTCCGTTCGGACGCCATCGGCAACGAAGACGAACCGGCCTATGAAGACGAAGAGACCGTCTCGGAACGCATTTTGGAAGCGGACGACCGGGGCTCGCTGGCCCCGCCGCGCTCGACCCACCTCCATGCCGGGATAGCGGCCCCGGGCTACACGGCCACCCCCGCCGCCACGGCGACGGTCACCCCGACCCTGCCGATGATCGACCGCGTGACCGCGACCGCCCCCGGTGGTCTCGGCGCCAGGCCCGAAACCAAAGCCGACCAGATCCGCATCGCGAAGCAAAAAGGCTACGAAGGCGACATGTGCCACCGCTGCTTCAACTTCACCCTGGTGCGCAGCGGGGCGTGTACGAAGTGCGATACCTGCGGGGA
>JANXTU010000471.1 GCA_025352235.1 Fimbriiglobus sp. | reverse complement strand
GGATGCAGAAAGGAGACGGGGCGGAAATGTATTCTCCGTGGAACCGAGCAGTCCGCAAAGAGAGGCGGCTCCGGGGGCTCACGCCCTCGTTCTGATGTTGAAATAAAGGGTGGGACAAGCTGGGATTCACTTGTTTAAGGACTAGTGGAAACCTCAGGTGACGCGGGGAAAGGTTCAAACTTCCCCCGCAGTGCCACCTGGCTAAATCCATTGCGATGTCCCCCAACCGCCAGAATCCATTGGCGCACCCCTGGCTCCTATTCGGCTATTATCTGTAGTCGGAGTATGCTAGGCTAGTTGTAGTATGTAGCAATTCAATGCCTTGCCGCTTTATTGAAGCACAAGGAACAAATTCAACGGCGGTTGGATCCATGCGAACGAACAAACGCCCCGCGATGACGCTGATCGAATTGATTGTCGTCGTAGCAATACTCGCCATCCTAATCGGCCTTCTACTCCCGGCCGTGCAAAAGGTTCGCGAGGCCGCGGGGTTCATGAGCGGTCAGAACCGCTTGCGCCAAATGGGTGTTGCCACCCACAATTTTTCAAGTGCTCACGCGGACATCCTTCCTCGAACAATGACCGACTGGGAACGCACACCTTTCGTTCCGACTTCCTCCAATGGCTTTCCCACTGGGCAAAATCTATTGGCGGCCATCGACCGAAGACGCACTGTTCATAGCGAGCTTCTCCCTTTCATCGAACAAGATTCTCTGTTTCGAGTCGTCATGGTCGAAGGACGGGGAGTGGACAGCAAAAAAATCGGCGGAGGTGTGAAGGTCGGCATGTATCAGAATCCTCTCGATCCTTCGGGCTACCCCGCGAGTGCGAAGAACCCAGCTGATTATTCTTGCAGTTATGTCTCCAATGCCCAAGTATTGTCGATGCGCAGGTCGTTGACGTCGGGCATCTCCGATGGGTTATCCAATACGATTTTCTTTTCGGAACATTACCGCGTCTGTAGCGGTAGCGAATTCTATCTATTCACGATCATTCGCGACCCTCGTCGTTTTAACGGAGTGACCGCACCGACGTTTGCAGACGCGAATTACAGCCCTCGTTCGACTGAGAGTTTTCCCGATGCCGATTACGCTCCAATCACATCCGGGAATCCCCGTTCCACAACCTCCATCGACGGCTCTACTTTCCAAAACAAGCCTATTCTGAAAGAATGCGACGTCCGCTTGCCCAATGCGGCCAGCACCCGAGGCTTGCAAGCTTGCATGGGCGATGGCTCGGTTCGAACAATCCGCGTCGATGTTGCGCCAACCGTGTTCTGGGCCGCAGTCACGCCGAACGGCGGCGAAGTGCTCGCGAGCGATTGGTAGCCGGGAATCGATTGGACTGAGCCAGGTGAGACTTGACCCCTATGGACGCCGTCGCAGCCACTTCAAGCGGGTTGGATCGGCTCCGCCGCGCGACGGCGTTCGCGGGCCATGAGGTAGGCCGTCGGCCCGAGTACCAACGCGGTACCGAGCATCTGCCGGGGTTCGAATTGCCGGCCTTCGACCATCGCTTCGTACAGCATCACCATCACCACTTGCGACAGGCCGACGACCGAGACCCGCGTCGCCGAGCCGCTGCGGAAGGCTTTCGTCAAAAACAATTGCCCCACGGTGGCCGTGGCGCCGACCGCGAGCAATTGGAGCAACACTGCGGATTCCATCTGGTGGCTCGTGCCGACGGGCGTTTCGAAGGCGACGTACGCGGCGAGGCAGAAGCAGCAACTGACCGCCGAGAAGTGAACGACGACCGCGAGCGACGCGATCCCCTGCAAACGGTTCAACCCGAGCATGGCGATGGCGGTGAAGAACGAAGCGAACAGCGCCGCGAAGTGCGCCGGTTCGAGCCGGCTGAAATCGGCGTTCTGCGTGACCGCAACGCCGACGACGGCGCAGGCCACGGCCCCCCACACGGGGAGCGTCGGCCGTTCCCCGGCCAACGGCCACGAGAGAATCGCCACCCAAATCGGGAAGGTGTTCGTGAGGGTCAGCACGTCGGAAACGGGCAAGTGCGTGAGGGCGTAGAAGGTGCCGATCATGCTGGCACTGCCCGCAAGGCTGCGGATCCAAAGGACGCGCGGCCGCAGGAAGACGAGCCGCGTCCCGGTGGCCATTGCCAAAGTGAAGGCGAATAGCGTGGCCAGTGCGCTGCGTGCGAACGCCACGGCCTGCCAATCGACCTCGGCCTGCAAGCCGTGCGCCAGCAAGCCCATGGCCGAGAACCAGACGCAACTCGTCAACATCCAGCCGTAAGGCCGCAATCCGTGCCGTTTCATGGAGGAAACGATACGGATTGCGGAGTGTTGGTAAATCCGTAGCGAATTTGTTTGACAACCGCGGAGCCGTCGGTTCCAATTCTTTCACCAGCGCGGCGCTTCGCCCCTTTTTCGCCGCGGGTGGATCGAAACCCCCTACCGGGAGTTTTCCATGTTCCCTCGTTTCTTCGGTCGCCCATCTCTCATCCAAATCGCCCCCCCCCTCCCAGCTAGCCAAGCTGCGGCTGGAATCGTTGGAGGCCCGTGAAGTGCCGGCCCAACTGACGTGGCTCGGCCACAATCCCACCGATTTCTACGACGACAACAACTGGTACAACCAAGGCACCAATACCATCGGCGCGACGCCGGCGGGCACCGACGACTTGTACTTCGTCGGCCTGCCGCAAGAGAACGCCCCGCCACTGCCGGGCAGCCCACCTCCGCCGCCCCCGGGGCCGACCGATCTGCCGACTTCGGTGCCGTTCGGCTTTACCTACAACCCGTCTGCCGACGCCGAAATCCCGACCGGCTTGTCGACGTTGCAGTCGGTGCACCTGCTGAACAACTACACCGGGCATGTCTCGGCGCCCGACAACCAGCGCCTCGGCACCCTCGACCTGCAAACCGGGTCCTTCGACCCCCTCGCCGCCGGCGACGGCTCGAACGATTTGGTCATCACGACCTACCTCGGCTTCTTCGGCGGCACGCTCAATAGCACCGCGAATACCGGCGTCGTCCACATCACGGGCAGCGGCAATGCCGCGGCCACGGCGAATTTGTATCCACCAGACGGTGGGGCTTTGACCGTCGGGAGCACGCTGTCGCTGGAAGGCTTGGGTACGGAAACCGGCGGTGCTGGGATGGCGATGTTTGCAGGTCTGTACAATTGGATAAACTATGCCGGTGACATCGTCGGCGTATACTGCGTCCAAGAAGTGAAAAAGAAAGAAAATTGGACGATCAACGACCCCGATAAGCTGGTAATCACAACCCAAGGTGCGAACCAATTCAAGTGGTCACAGTTCGAAGTTCTCGAAGGGGGAAGTCTCTCATTCAAGGTAGCTGCGAATCTGAGCAACTCGAGAATTCTCGTTCAGCCGAAAGCACGATGCGTTGTGTACGATGTGGAACTCGAGATGGGTCGCCCACCTCGTGAAAAGAAAGGCATAGAAGTTCTCCGCAATGAAGCCGGGGACCCCGGGGTCCTCGAACTCTGGTCGAGTAAGGGGCAAGGTTCAATCATTGCTCCCCGCGGTATCTATGTCGAAGGCGAATTCATCACCAAAATCGACCCTGCGACTGTTACAGACCCGATTGCGAAAATCGTGACCAGAGATCAAGTGGTGCTCCGCGCTTTGGAGATCGCGGCTAAAGGCAAGCTGATACTCGGCGGGGCCGGTGGCATGGGCAAACTCGTTCTGGACGGTGAATTGGTCGTGACCGGTACGATCGCATTCGATATCAACTGCGCGTCGGGTTCGGAGCAGGCCGATGAAATCACCGTGTCAGAAACGGCGATCTTCAAAGTTGGTTCGAAGGTAGATATAACAGAGCAAAATAAGTCTGCGACAGTAGCTCAAGGTAGAACGTGGAATGCCATCCGGTCGGATGATATTTCTGTCAGACCCAACGGGAGCGCGACTAGCAACAACGCCGACTATGAATTGACCTTCTACGAGAACAAGAAATTCGACATCAAAAAAGTGTAACACAATTCAGTGGCGTCGGCTGATTCGTTTCGATCTTGCTGCAAAACG
>JANXTU010000468.1 GCA_025352235.1 Fimbriiglobus sp. | reverse complement strand
GCCGAGTACGACATAGCCCATGTGCGAGACGGACGAATACGCCAGCAGCCGTTTGAAGTCGGTTTGCCCCATCGCGACGATAGCGCCGTACACGATGCCGATAACGCCGATGAGGCCGATATACCACGACAGTTGATCCGCGGCCCACGGGCAGATCGGGAAGGCAAAGCGGATCAGGCCGTAGCCGCCGAGCTTGAGGAGCACCCCGGCGAGGAGCATCGAAACCGGCGTCGGCGCTTCGACGTGAGCGTCGGGCAGCCAACTGTGCAACGGGACGATCGGCACCTTCACCGCGAAGCCGAGGAACAACAACGCAAACAGAATGTACTGGTAGGTCGGGGTGCAAACGGCTTGCGTTTTCAATCGCGCGATGGCGGCCGCGCGGTCGACGCCGGGGGCGAACAGCGGCACGGCGTTCGGCGCGTTCGATTTTGCGCCGCGGCTGACCAAGCGGTCCTCCTGCCCGCTGAGCACGAGCATCACGGCCCGGCCGACCTTGGACAGCGTCTGCGCGTCGAAGGTGTGGATCTCGGCGGCCTCGTTCACCCGGTCCTCGGTCGCACCGGGGTTGTCGCGCTTCACCTGCATCGCCTTCGCCTGGGCGGTTTCGCGCGGGACGAAATCGCGGACGTCGACCGCGTACAGCGCGATGATCGCCGCGAGCAATCCGACGCTGCCGACGAGCGTGTAGAGTACAAATTTGAGCGCCGCGTACTTGCGCCGCTGCCCGCCCCAGAGGCCGATGAGGAAGTACATCGGCATCAGCATGACTTCGTAGAAGACGTAAAAGAGGAACAAATCGAGGGCGAGGAAGGCCCCGAGGACGCCGCTTTCGAGCACGAGGATCAGAATCAAATAGCCGCGGAGGTTGGTTTCGATCTTCCAACTGGCGATCAGTGCGAAGAAGGTGACGAGCGCCGTCAGCAGCACCATGGCCAAGCTGATGCCGTCGACGCCGAGCGCGTAGTCGACATCGAACTTCGACACCCACGGCCGGCGGACGATGAGGTCATCGCTCAGGAACCCGCGGCTGGTCGCGGCGCGGGCCAAGGCTTCGTCCGACCGGCTGTCGAGCCGGCTGTCCGGGTGGTGCATGCTGCGGGTGACGCGGTCCGATTGCGATTCGAGCAAGCGGTGGTAATCGATGAGCGTGCAGAGCGCGATGGCCAGCGTCCCGGCGGCGCCGAACAGGGCGACCCAGCGCATACCCTCGCGAAACCGGCTCGGCCAGACGAGCAGCACGAGCGCGAAGGCGGCCGGGAAGAAGACCAGCAGCGAGAGTTGGATCAAATCCAATTCGCGGTCGGCCGGGGGGAAAAACGGTGCGAGCATTCCGGATCATCCTTCCGACGACGGCGGTCGTCCGGTTATCGCTTCACCCCAGTAAATTCAGCAGCCCATCTTTGCCGACGCGGTGGCAGTAGTCGCCGAAGCCCTCGCCGGTCTGTCGGTCGGCCTTGTAGTGCCCCATCAGCGTCGTCAATCGCGGCACGAGTTGGTCTTTCGGCACGAGATCTTGCAACTCGAAGCTCAGGCGGTCGGCTTCGATGCGGCCACCGACGTAGAGGGTGTACTTCTCGCCGGAGCGGCCCACGACACCGATGTCCGAGTTATACGGGCGGGCACAGCCGTTGGGGCAACCGGTCATCCGCAGGCTGATCGGCTGATCGGCCAAACCGAGCGAAGCGAGTTCGGTTTCGAGTTGATCGACCACGCCGGGCAAGAAGCGCTCGCTCTCGCTGATGGCCAGCGGGCAGGTCGGAATCGCCGGGCAGGCCATGCTCCACTTCTGCACCATGCTGAGGTTCTCGGCCCGCGGCACGCCGTACTCGTTCAACAGCGAATCGACCGTCGGCCGATCCTTCGTGGCGATATCGCAGAGGAGCACATCCTGCTGGGCCGTGACGCGCAAGTTACAGCGGACCTTGGCGACGATGGTCCGCAACGCGGATCGCAGCCGGTACGATCCTTCGTCCTTCACGCGGCCGTTTTCGACACTGACGCCGAGGAACCATTGGTCGCCTCCTTGGGCGTGCCAGCCGAGGTGGAGGTCGACACCGGTGATCGGGGCGAGCTTCGGTTCGACGAGTGTCTTCTTGAAGTAATCCTTCGAGAAGATCGCGCGGAACTTCTCGACGCCCCAATCGGCCATGAGGTACTTGATGCGGGCGCGTTTGCGGTCGGCGCGGTTGCCGTGATCGCGGAAGAGCTTGATGACGGCTTCGGCCGCGAAGACGACTTCGTCCGGCGTCACGAAACAAACCGGCTGGCCGAGGTGCGGGAACGTCTCGGGCTTGCTGTTCGTCATCCCCATGCCGCCGCCGACGAGGACGTTGTACCCGAGTGTCTTCCCGTTCTCGACGATGGCGAGGAAGCCGAGGCATTGGGCGTAAATGTCGATGCAGTTGTCGTCGGGCAGGCCGAAACCGACTTTGAACTTCCGCGGCAGGTAGAGCTTGCCGTAGATTGGCTCGGCGAGGTTGGGGTCTTCCGGCGGCGCCACCGATTTCCCGTTCAGCCACATCTCGATGTACGACTGCTTGCCCGCGACCGGGGTCAGGTGATCGGCCACCTTCACCGCGAGTTCTTGCATCTCTCGACGGACGGGGTCGGGGCTCGGGGCCGGACAAGCCATCACGTTGCGGTTCACGTCGCCGCAGGCGCTGATGGTGCTCAGGAGCGTTTCGTTGATGCCGGCGATGGTCGCCTTCAGGTTCCCCTTCAACACGCCGTGGAGCTGGATGCTCTGCCGGGTCGTGAAGCGCAAGGTGCCGTTGGCGTACTTCTCGCAGATGTCGTCCATCGCGAGATATTGATCGGCGTTCATCACGCCGCCGGGCATCCGCAGGCGCAGCATCATCATGTAGGCCTTGCCGACGCCGGGCTTGGCACGCGTCTTCCGGGCGTCGCGGTCTTCCTGCTGGTAGGTGCCGTGGAACTTGATGAGCTGTTTCGATTGCTCGGTGAAATGGTCCGTATCTTGGGCCAACTCATCGAGGATGTCGCCCTTGAGGTAGCGCGAAGTATCTTTGATGCCTTCCACGGGCGAAGGTTTGGGGGCGGTAGCGGGTTCCGTGCTCATGGTCGAGATCGTCTCGCGGTCGTGCGGTCGGCAA
>JANXTU010000433.1 GCA_025352235.1 Fimbriiglobus sp. | reverse complement strand
CAATTGTGGCAGGGTGTATTTCTCATCCGATTTCAACGAGAGCGTGCCGGGGATCGGCGCGTTGTCGACGCGGATCAAGCCGGTTTCTTTGGAGAACCACTTGAGTACCGCGGACCATTCCGCGCGGTCGAAGTTCACTCCGTAGGTCTTCTCAACCGCGACGGCTTCGACCGGAATCGCCGGGATCGGCGCGACCGGGCAAACAGCCGTCGGCTGAGGACAGGGTTGTTTCCAGAGGCAGAATCGTTCGCGGGCGGAGGCGTCACTGACGCTGAAAGCGAGTGCGGCCACGAGACAAAGTCGCAGGATCATAACGGCCTCCACGGTGGCGGGATGTGCCGATGGTGATCCTAGCGCCGCGGCATGAGGGGATGCGGAGAGTGAGCCAGCGTGATCACGCGGACCCGCTCGCCTTTCACTTCTCGACGGCGGTCGGGACCATGATCAGGAAGATGTCTCTGGCCTCTTTCCCCGATTCTCGCCGGGCGCAGCGGACCACGAGCGTCCCGCCGGTCGGGATCGACTCGGCGCATTCGGTCGAGTCGATGCCCTTATACGCCACGGATGTCACGGTCTCGCCCGGTGGGGTCGAATCGCCGGGCAATTGGCTTGGGTTGCTCAACCCAATCGGGTGAACCTTAGCCGCGCGTTACTTCAGGAGTGCGACGAACCCGGCTTGCTCGAAGTGGTGATCGGCGGTCAGGGCATCCTGGATGTTTCGCTCTTGCATCACGACGAACGAAATGCAGTCGGTGAGCGACCAATCCTTATCCGGCCGCGCGGCGAACAAAGCAATCCCGCGTTTCCAAAGATCACCCGAAGCCGGTAGGATCGTGACCTCTGGATCGTTCTGCAAAGCTAGCAGGAGGTCCAAGAACACCGCTCGATTCGGGGCTTCACAAAAGAAGGTTGCGACTTCCAGCAGAACGTACTCCGTGGTGACAACGCGTCCGCGGATACTCCGTCCGGCGACTTCGGCACGAGCGTGTTTGACATCGCGGGGGTTCAGTGTTGCGACGTAGAACGAGGTGTCGGCAAAGACGATCTTCATTCTTTCGGCAATCCGTGGGTCAGGTAATGGTCGATTCGAGTGGATGCGTCGGTGGGCAACCCGGTCGCCTTGCCGACGACATTGCCGAGCCGATCCCAAAGTGTGGGTCGATTGTCCAATGCGGAATCGCGCACTGCGACCTCGACCTCGGTTCCCTCCGGCAAAGTGACCTTCGCATCAAAAACGACAACCCCATTCTGGACATGACCGGGCAATATCATTTGTCGATCCTCCTCCAAGATTCAGCGCAGTCACACTCGACCCACTCACCCCAGCAAGTCCCGGATGACACTCCCGTGGACCAGTGGTTGCGGGCGGTTTTGGCGGTCGGTGATGATGCTGTCCGGGTCGTACCCCAGTAGGTGATAGATCGTCGCCAGCACGTCCTTCGGCGAGATCGGGTTGTCCAGCACCGTGCCGCCGATTTTGTCGGTCTTGCCGATGACTTTGCCGCGGGCGATGCCGCCGCCGGCGAAGAGGGCCGAGTAAGCCTGCGACCAGTGATCGCGGCCGCCGCCTTTTTCGGTGGTGATCTTCGGCGTCCGGCCGTGCTCGCTCAGCACGACGACGAGCGTTTCGTCGAGCAGGCCGCGGGTGTCGAGGTCGGCGATCAGGCCGGCGTAGCCGCGGTCGAATCCGGGCATCAGCTCGTTACGCATGCGCGGGTAGTGTTCCCAGTGCGTGTCCCAACCGGAGCCGGCGAGGCCGAATTCGTCCCAGAAGACGGTGACGAATTTGGACCCCGCTTCGACCAGCCGGCGGGCCGCGAGGCACGATTGCCCGAAGAGCATCGGGCCGTATTGGTCGCGGACCTGCGACGATTCTTTGCGCACATCGAGCGACTGCCGGACCTTCTCGTTGCCGATCATCGCGTAGGCCGATTGGCGGAATTGGTCGTGCGAAGCATCGGGCCAACGCTCTGCTCCGCTCCGGGCGTCTTCGAATTGCTTCAACAGCGACTTCCGCGAATCAAGGCGGTCGACGGTCATCTCAATTGGGAGTTGCGTCGCATCGCCCAAGGTGAACCGGCAATCGAGATCGACGCCGACGTAAGGCTCGTCGAATTCGATCGTGTCCTTGTTCAACGTCTTGGTGATCTTGCGATTCGCCTTGCCGATGAACTGCGCGAAGTGCGGATGGTGCTCGGACCCGAGAAACCCCGCATACGGCCCGGCCCGATGGACTTCCCCGGTTCGCTGGCTGCTGAACGGGAACGGCAGTGCGACGTTGTCCGGGATCGCTTTCGGCTTCGCCCCCTTGGCCTTCTGCTTCTCCAAATAACTGACGACCGAACCGATGTACGGCCAGTGTTTGGCGTCGTAGCGGCTCAGCTCCAACGGGGCGTCGATTTCGGGGATGCCGGTGGTGGCGTAGGCGACGCCGTGCAGTGGGTATTTGTGCGTGAGGCTGCGTACCACCGAGACTTTGTCCATGATTTTGGCGGTGTGCGGGAGCAGTTCGCACACATCGCAACCGCGCAGGGCCGAAGGGATCGCTTTGAGTTCGCCACGGATTTCGACCGGGGCGTCCGGCTTCATGTCGGCGAATTCCAACTGGCTCGGCGACCCGTACAGGAACAGCAAAATGCACGACTTCGCCTGGCCGAAGTGCCCGTCCTTTTTAGCGGGTTTACGTTCGCTCGCCCGCAGGAAATCGGTCAAGGTCAGCCCGAGGACGCTCAATCCCCCGGCGACGATCGCGTCGCGCCGGGTGGAGCCGTCGCAGAATTGTTTGGAGGAGCCGAGAATGCGGAGCATAGGGTGGCCCGAAGAGCGAACCGGCGGGGAGAGTAGACTGTACCAGAAGAAAGACCCTCGCCCAAGCGATTTTTTCGGGCCGCACCCGCAAGGTAAAGTCCTTGTCGTTTCATGATCGTTCCCGTAGTTTAACACTTCGCATTTGCCTTGGAAAATCGACAAATTCGGGAGAGACTCATGGCGGGGCGTAAGGCGGGCGGCGGTCGGAGCCGATTGGATATGCGTCGTCAAGCGGAAGCGGCCGAAGCCCGCGACGGCGGCGCCACCGAGACCGAGGAAGTCGAAGCGGAAGATGTCGATGACGAGGACGAAGACGAAGACGAAGATGCCGATGCCGAGGGGGACGGCGAGGAAGCGTCCGACGACGAGGCGCCCGCATCCGAAGACGACGCGGGGGACGACGACGCCGGGGACGATGACGACGACGAAGACGGGCCGAAGAAGAAAAAGAAGAAAGCGAAAGTGAAAGCGCCGGCCAAGGTGAGGGTCAAGAAGGCCCCGGCCAAACGGAAGCCGAAGGCCGTCAAAGAAGTGCGGCAGCGGGCCACCTGGGTCGTGTTCGACAACAGCAGCAAGCGCGTCGGCGCGTTCCCGTACCCGCAGAAGAAAGAAGCTGAAGAGCTGATGGCTGCGAAGATGGAAGAGAAGAAGACGACGTTCTTCATCCAGCTCATCAAAGAGCCGATTGAGGAATGAGCCTGTTTCAGAGTTTCAGAGTTTCAAGTTGATCCATCAACTCGAGTTCTGAAACTCTGATACTTGAAACTCAGTTTGAAGTCGACATTGTCCGGAGCATATCTTCGACCGTCTTCAAGCGCCAGCCGATGCCGAGGACGTTGGGCAATCGGATCTCGCGCTTCTCACCGCTGGGCAGTTTCAGGATCAAGTCGCCCGAGCCGAAACCCAAGATGTAGTGGCGGAAGAGGTCGTCGCGCTGCTTCTCCATCGAGATGCCCATGGTCGGGTACGTCTGCACGGCGTCGCCGATGTGCTCGCACACTTTGATCTGCCCCGGCGTGAAGATCACGTAAGCCCGACGGTCGAAGACCCACGTCGCCAGTGCCCAGAGGGCGAAGACGGCGCAACCGATGGTGAGATACCCGGCCATGTTGATGTGGATGTGCAAGTCGCCGACGTTCTCGAGGATTTTCTCCCACCAACCGAAGAGCGAGATAATCAGGGCCAGCAAGAAGATGGCCATAAGGACGAGGAACGACCAGAGGCCCCGCAGCGGGACGTTGGTGATGATGATCGTCAGGATCAGCACGACGACGAACAGGGACCCGAGGGCGGAATTCGCCGAGATGCGGGGGAGGAACGGTTCCTGTTTCCGCTCACTGTCGAACGCGGATTTGTCGAGTGAAGGATTTGAAAAGATCGGTGAGCCGGTGTTGGGATCTTTCGCGTTCGTGCTGTATTCGAGGTTGAACTTGCCAGTTCGATCCCCGATCGGGGTCAGGGTGCCGTGGGCGGGTACGATCGCCAAGCGGTTGTTCTCGAAATAGGTCCAAGCCGCCATGAAGAAAGCCAGCACCCAGACCGGCCACCAGTAGTAGAGGTTGGAGTGGCTGATTAACTTGATCTCGTTGCTGGCCCGCGTGGGTGGGGTTCCCGCGGGGGCGACGGTCGCGCCTGGGGGAACGGACGGCGTGGGAGTCGGTGTAGACATCGGGACGTGGCTCGTGGATTCGGGGAATGGGATCGCTCGGAGCTATTCGCCGGACACGGGTCCGGCATTTCAAAATCGGGTTGTTCACACCTCGTGTTCGTGCTCGTACTGCTTGACTTTTTCGAGGCGGCGCTCGTGGCGGCCCCCTTCGAATTTGGTATCGAGCCAGGTCTTGACCATGCGCTCGATCACTTCTTCGGACAGGAGATCGGCCGAGAGGCAGAGGACGTTGGCGTCGTTGTGGAGGCGGCTCATTTCGGCGTCGACGACATCCCGGCAATTGACGGCGCGGACGCCGTGGACTTTGTTCGCCGCGATGCACATGCCGTGGCCGGTGGCGCAGATCAACACGCCGCGATCGTCCTTCCCGGTCGCCACGGCCTCGGCCACGGGGATGGCGTAGTCCGGGTAGTCGGCGCTCGCGACGGTGTTGGCGCCGAGGTCGTCCACGGTGTGCCCGAGCCCTTGGAGCATATCCGAGAGGTGTTGTTTCACGGCGACGCCGCGGTGATCGTTGCCGACTGCGATTTTCATGGCGCCAACCATCCCAGTACGAGGCGGTCCAAATGCGAAGCGATCACCCGGGCACACGCCCGATACTCGTCGCGATCCCCGCCGATCGGATCGGGGAGATCGCCGTTTCCACAGAGCAATTTCGGTTCCGGAGCACCCACCGGGAGTCGGGAAAACAGCACGGTCAAATGCGTTTCCGTCATGGCGAAGATGTCGGTCGCCGATTCGAGCATTTCGGGGCTCAGTGGCCGGCTGCAATGCTCGCCCAACTCCGCGCCGCATTCGGCCGCGACCGCTGCAGCTTCCGGCGTCGCCGGATCGCCGGGATAAGCCATGACGCCGGCCGAAGCCACGCGATAACCCCGCGATTCGAGTTCCTCCGGCCCGCAGCCGAGGGCCTGCGACAATTTCAATCGGCACAAGCTTTCGGCGATCGGACTCCGGCAAGTATTCCCAGTGCAAACGAACAGGATCGACCGTCGCAAAAGCGGGGGCGACCGTCCGGCGTCGGGTGAAACCGCGGCCATCGACGCCGATCCTCGTTGGTTTTCAGGCTTCGAGGCAATTTACGAAGTTCGCCGAACGGTTGCAACCGCCCGGCAAAAACGGCCCGCGAATCGCCTGGAACCCCGAACGTTCCCCGTCCCAGTCGAGGTTGACACCGATTGCGAACTGGGGCACCATCCCGGTCGTTATGTCGATCCTCGGGAACACCGCTGACGACTTGTCCGTGCCTCGACCCTAGGAAGGGGAAAGACCATGACTCGAATTTGGATGGTGGCGACGGTCGCCGCCGCGGTATGGCTCGCGTCCGGCTCCACCGCGCGGGCGGGGCTGTTGCCGATCTCGTATGCGGTCACGCCGGAATCGGGACAGTTCCGCTGGACCTATTCGATCGTGCTGCCAACTGACATCCAGTTGCGCAACGGCGATTACTTCACGATCTACGATTTCGCCGGGTACTTATCGGCGAGCAACCGTCAGCCGGCCAACTGGGCGTTCTCGACGGCGAACACGGGTCCGGTGCCTCCGGGCGTGATCCCGTCGGACGACGCCGCGCTGCCGAACTTGACGTGGCGCTACACCGGGCCGAGTATCAACGGCGGCACGGGCCTCGGCAACTTCTGGGCGGTCTCGCAATATTCGACGGCGACCGATTCGTATTTCACGGCGCGCACGCACCGCACGTCGGACGGCAGAGTGGACAACAACATCACGCCGACGACGGTGCCGGTGCCGTCGATGCAGTCCGTACCGGAGCCGGCGACGCTGGCTTTGGCCGCTCTCGGCCTGCCGTTGATCGGCTTGGCGCGGGCCGTCCGCCGCCGCCGGGTCGGAAATGCGGAATGCGGAGTTCGGAGTGCGGAATGAAGACGCCCGAGCACGGTATGGATTTCTTCTTCCACTCCGAACTCCGCACGTTTTCTAGGGATTCCGCACTTCCCACACGGGGTTGACAGCATCGGGGCGGCATCCTATTCTGCCGCCCGAGACGGAACCGGGTACCGCCGGGACGACGGAGGGAAAAGGCGGTCACCTCAGCGGCGCGGGGATTTAGTCCACCCCGGGCCAAACACCGACGAGTCGCTTTTTCACGGAGGGAGATCGAATGTTTCGCAAGATCGGATTGGTGCGGCTGTTCGCGGTCGCCACGATGACGGTGGCCCTGGCCAACACGGCGAGCGCGGGCTTGCTGCCCACGAACGTCCAAGTGGATCCGGAAGCGGGCAATTTCCGCTGGACCTACGCGATTGTGCTTCCGACCGACATGAAGCTACAGTCGGGCAACTACTTCACGATTTACGACTTCGCCGGCTACGTGCCGGGCGGAGAAGTGGCCCCCCCGGGCTGGACGCTCTCCGCGAGCAAAACCGGTCTCACGGCTCCGCTGGTGAACCCGAACGATGATCCCGCGATCTGGAACCTGACTTGGAAGTACACCGGCGCGACGCAGTTCGGTCAAGTCGGCCTCGGCAACTTCTGGGCGATCTCGACCTTCCAGAACCGCGGCGAAGATTGGTTCACGGGCCAAACCAACCGGGCCTCGGACGGCTTCCTCGACAACAACATCACGACGACCGACGTCCCCGTCGGCCAGATCATCATCGACCCGCCGGGCGTGCCGGAACCGGCCACCCTGGCCCTCGCCGCCCTCGGCCTGCCGCTCATCGGCATGGCCCGCGCCTTCCGCCGCCGCAAAGCCGCCCTCGCAGCCTGAGTCGGGTGGACGATCAGCAACAAAGAAACGGGGGACTTCGGTCCCCCGTTTCTCGTTTGTCTCTCTCGCCATTTCCGAGCGGCTTACTTCAGCGTCTTGATCTTCACGTTGCGGAACATCACCGGGTCGTTGTGGCCCAAGAATGCCAAGTGCCCCGTCGTGCGGTCCTTGCCGGGGTGCGGGCTTTTCGCCATGTACTCGGTGATCTTGCTCAGGTCGGTATCGAGGATCAAACTACCGTTGAGTTCCACTTTGATGGTGCTCCCCTTCACCGTAACGACTTGGAAGTTCCACTCGCCGATGGGGCGTTGGTAACCGCGCGCCGCGGCGGCCATGCCGTAAGCGCTGCCGTGGGCTTGGCGCGGGTCGATGCCCTTGTAATCGTCCGCGAGCACTTGGAGTTCGGTCATGCCGCCGTAAGCGCCATCGCCCTTGCCGGGGTAGCGGATGCCGAGGCCGTTGTTGCCGTTGGCCGGCAGTTTGATCTCGAGCGCTAATTGGAAGTCGGCGTACTCCTCCTTGGTGAACAGCGCCCCGCCCTTGCCCTTCTTGCAGACGATGGAGTTGTCCACGACTTCGTAGTTCTCGACGGCGCCGTCCCAACCGGTGAAGTCCTTGCCGTTGAAGATATCGGTGAAGCCGGTGCCGGTCTTCTCCGCGAGGATTTTGTTCGCTTCCTCCGTTTTGATCTCGCGGACGAAGATGTTCCGCCAGCGGATTTCACCGCCGTGGGTCTGCAACAGAATCTTCCCCATCACCGGCTGCGGGAGCTTGCGGTTCCAGAAGTTCTCCATGCGGGCGTGATCGACGACGAGCTTGTCGTTGAGGTAGACGGTCGTGCGCTCGCCGAGCTGGCGGATGCGGAAGCTGTTCCATTCGCCGAAGGGCTTGTCGGCGAGGACGAGCGGATCCTTCCCGGCCGTGCCGGCGCTGTTGTTCCAGAGGCCGCCGCTGCCTTTATCCGCACCGAGTGGGAATTTGGTTTTGTCCGTGAAGTCCCAGATTTGCACCTGCGGGCTGGTCTTCAAGTAGATGCCGCTGTCGGCCTTGGCCACGGTCTTGTAGTCGATGAGCAGCTCGTAGTCGCCGTATTCCTTCTCGGTGGCCAAGTAGGCGCCGTGGCCGTCGTTGATGAGTTCGCCGTCTTTGGCCGTCCAGTGTTTCTTGGCGTCCGCGGTGTACTTTTCGATGAGCATGGCGTTGTCCTCGGGTTTGGCCTTGGCCATTTCCGGAGGCGAAGCGCCTTTGTCGTGGATGGCCCAGCCGTGCCAGCCGGCGAGGTCGGTACCGTTGAAGATCGCGGTGAAGCCTTTGGGCGGGGTCGGCTCGGCCGCGCCGGTAAACGCCGGGAGCGCCAGCGCGACCGCGGCGGTGAAGAGGGAACGGAGCACCATCGGGAACCTCGGAACGGTGGGAGAGGAAAGGCGACACCCAAACGCGGGATTTCCCTTCCCCAATCGGCGGAAAGAGATCATACTCTAAACTTATGCCGCGACGCCAGAATCTTCTCTCCCCGCCGAGGCCCATCTTCATGCCGTCGCACTTCGACACCCCCACGCGGCGCGAATGGCTGCGCGTCGGTGGCCTCGGCGCCTTCGGCTTGACGCTGCCCGGCTTACTGGAAGCTCGCGCGGCTCCGACCAAGCCGCCCAAAGCGAAGTCGGTCATCATGCTCTTCCTGCTCGGGGCGCCCCCGCAGCACGAGAGTTGGGATCCGAAGCCCGACGCGCCCGCCGAGATCCGCGGCGACTTCAAACCGATCGCCACCCGCACCCCCGGCCTGATGATCTGCGAGACGATGCCCAAGACGGCCAAGCTGACCGAGAAGATCGCCGTGCTGCGGGCGATGCAAACGCGGGACAACGCCCATAGCAGCAGCGGCTACACGATGAGCACCGGCATCGACCACGTTCCCCAGAGCGTCGAGAACGTCAAGCCGGCCGCGCCCAACGACTGGCCCTCGATCGGGGCGATCGTGCGCCGCTTCCGCGCCGGCGCCAACGGATTTCCGGCCTCTGCCACGCTGCCGCACGGGGCCGCGAATACCGGCAACATCCCGTGGCCCGGCCAAGACGCCGGCTTCCTCGGTCGCGCCCACGATCCGTGGCTGCTCAACGGCGACCCGAACGAGCCGAAGTTCCGCATCGAAGGGCTGAGCTTGCCCGACAATATTCCCGCCGACCGCCTCGAACACCGGCAGGGACTGCTGACCACGCTGGAACGCCGATTCGCCCGCTACGAGGCCAGCGCGGCCGAGACGCCGCACGCGGCTCGGAGCCGGCAGGCGTTCGACCTCGTTTCGTCCCCCGCGGCGACCGGCGCTTTCGACTTGAGCCGCGAAGAGCCGAGGTTGCGGGATCGGTACGGCCGGACACGCTTCGGCCAGTCGTGTTTGCTCGCCCGGCGCCTGGTGGAAGCCGGCGTGCCGTTCGTGCGCGTGAATTGGTCGCCGGTGCCGAAGGCCGTCAACATGGGCACTTGGGACACGCACGATAAGAACACGCAGGCCATGAAGGACATCATGCCGATCCTCGATGCGGCCTATTCCACGCTGCTCGAAGACTTGGCCGACCGCGGGATGCTCGACGATACGCTGGTGCTCTGGCAGGCGGAATTCGGCCGCACGCCCAAAATCAACCCCGCGGCCGGGCGCGACCACTGGGGCCAGGTCTTCAGCGTGGCGCTCGCCGGCGGCGGCGTCAAGGGGGGCCGCGTCCACGGGGCCAGTGACGCGCACGGGGCCTTCCCCAAAGACGGTTTGGTCCGGCCGCAGGATCTCACCGCGACGATCTACCACACCCTCGGCATCCCGCTCGGTTCGGAAATCACCAATACCCTCGGGCAACCGCTCCCCATCACGCGCGGCGAGGTGGTGAAGTCGGTGCTGTGACGGGGAAGGAATACCGCCGGAACAATTCCGCACCGCCAGCGTTTACAATGGTGTGCCCGACTCGATTCCCCGCCGAGATTCGCCATGTTCGTCCCCCTCGTTCTGGCCGCGTTGGCAATCGGCGCCGAACAACCGAAGTCTGCCAAGGAAGCCTTCCAGCCGCTCAACGGTCTCATTGCCTCTTGGAAGGGCACCGGCTACCTGGACGGAACCCGCGAAGAACGCGCCAAGGGCTTCTGGGTCGAGAAGATCGAATGGAGCTGGGCCTTTCAAGGGAACGACGCTTCCTTGAAAATGACGATCGCCGACGGGAAGCATTTCCGAAGCGGCGAACTCCGGTATTTGGCGAAACCGCAGGAGTACGAACTCCGCCTCGTCGGCGTCGACAAATCCGAGCAGGTCTACCGGGGCCAGTTGACCGCCGGGAAGCAGAAGGAACAAATGCTCGTCCTCGAACGCACGACCGAGACCGAGATTCTCCAACTGACATTCACGCTCCTCCACGGCAACCGCTACCTCTACCAACTGGCGACGAAGCCCAAGGACGCGAAAGGCTTCACCCGCGTGTACCAAGTCGGGGCGACCAAAGAAGGCGAGCTCTTCGCCGAGGCGAACAAAGGCCCGGAGTGCATCGTCTCCGGCGGCCGCGGAACGATGAGCGTGAGTTTCCAAGGGAAGACGTACTACGTCTGTTGCTCGGGCTGCAAAGACGAGTTCAAAGCCGACCCGGAGAAGTACATCAAGCTCGCCGCGGGAAAAAAGAAGTGAGGCACGGGGCGTTTCTTCGTCTCCATGGGGCCTCGTTGTTCTTCGGCCCCATTGGGGGCGTTTTCTTCGCCTCAACGGGGCCGACTTTTACAGCCCGGGGCGGAAGCCCAGGGATTGATCGCGTACTGGCTCCCGCCCCGAAGGGGCCGGCGTTGGTCGGCATGACGAAGCCGGCCCATTCAGGGCGAATGAGCATCGCTGGACGACATGTCGTCCCCATTGGGTTGAAAACAGGTCGGCTCAAAACGGGTGCTGGATCCCGAACCAGACTTGCACCGGCGAGTTGGCGTTCACGGTTTTGGCGATGTCCAAACGCATCGTTGCTCGTTCGATGAAGCTGAATATGGCCGTATCGACGCGCAAGCCGACGCCGACGGCGTGGGCGATGCCCCCGACCGATTGACCGTTGGCGTACACGTCGCCGACATCGTAAAACGCGGCCATCCAGACGTTGCGCACCCCCAAGAAACTATCGAGCACATTGAACCGCGATTCCCGGATCAACGGTAGGCGCGCCTCCGCGTTGGCGACCCAGAGGAAACTCCCTTGGCGTTCGCGGAGGTCGAAGCCGCGGAAGGTCGTCCCGCCTCCGAGGGCGAAGAATTCCCCGCGCTCGGGCCAGGCCCCGGCCAACACGACCCGCCCCGCCAAGCGCGTGTCGGAGAAGTAACCGAGGCCTTCGGGGAGTTTCCGCACCGCCGCGAGTTCGCCGCGCACTTGATTCGTGACGACGCTCTCGTTCAACTTCGCGGTGCCGATGGCGTAGTTCACGTCGACCCAGAACCCGTGCTCCGGGTCCCAATACGGGGTGTACAAGTTCGTGCGGAAGTGCAGGCCGTTCAACCAAGTCGAGCGGTAGCGCTCCGCGCCAGGGGCGCGCTCGCGCGGCGTCGGCAGGAAGTTGTCTTGGTAGGTCGTGTAGGCGTCGACGTAACTCAGCGGCGGCAAATACAGGCTCAACCCTTCTTGGATGATGTAGCGACCGTACACGGAAGCGCGCTGGGCGGTGTTCCGACCCTGATCGTCGAAGAACGGCCCGGCGACACGGCGCTCGTAGTTGAACCCGACTTGGGTCTGGGCGAAGGGCCAACGGCTCAGGGTCGCGTCGATCCCGACGACGACGTCGCGGAAGTCGGTGCGGTACGCGGCGTAGAGCCCCCCTTGAAACGTCTGCGTGCGGAAGGCCCCGGCGCGCGCCCCGAGCATCGTCGAACGGGTGTACCACGGATCTTGGTACGACGCCCCCCAAATCCACGGGCCCGCCGTGAGATTCCAACGGTCGTAATCGGCCGTGAGGTCGGTCTCGTTCAGGAACGTGTACAGCGGGGTGAAGGTCAAATTCGGCGTGCGATCCCAAGCGTTGTCGCCGGGGTTCGCATCGAGCAGCACGCGGTCCGGGTCGATCACCACGTCCACCGGTTTCCGCGGTAGCGTGATCGTGATCCGGCTCCGGTTCGGCCCGTCCGGTTCGATGGTGGCGTCGTACTCGGGCAATTTCAGCGAACGCGCCGTCGGGCCCAGCGGAATGCGGATCGAATACCCCTGCTCGCCGGCGAAGCGAAAGCCGAGGGTCGTCGGTTCGTCGTATTCGCCGTTCTGCTTCGCGATGATTTCGACGCGGTATCCCGCCCCTTCGGCCGGTCCGACGTCCCCGCGTTTTCGCCCTACGGCCGGGATCTTCTTGCCGTCGATGGTCACTTTGTCCACGGCCCAGTCGGTCATGCCGCGCTGGTACAGCCAGCGGTCGAAGAACTCGCCCCAAGGCCGGCCGGTGTACTCTTCGAGTTCTTTTTGGAACCCTTTGGCCGACACCACGCGGAACGAGTTTTTCTCGACGAAGCTGCGGAAAAACTCGTCCGACGCGGTTTCGCCCAAGCGTTCTTCGATGACGCCGAAGAATTTCGAGCCGCGGTCATAGGCCCCCGTGAAGAGGTTGAAGAGGTTGCCGTATTCGGGGATCGGCCCGGCTGCGGGGTGCATTTGATCGCGGCGGATCGCCCCGTACATCGAACCGAAGCGGTAGTTCTCCCGGCGGATGTGTGGCGCGAACCACGCCTCGGCGGGCCAGGCGACGAAGTCGTTGTTCTTACCGCGCTTCCGATCCAAGTATTTGTGCGTGAAGTACGTCGCGGGGCCTTCGTCCATGAAGGTCTCGGCGTAGCCGTTGGTGCCGATGAGGTTGTACCACCACTGGTGGCAGATCTCGTGACTGAGGAGGTACTCGACGTACCCCCGCGCCAGCTTCGGCATGTCGAAGACACGCTCGTCGATCATCACGAGGCCGGAGCACTCGTTGCCGTTCCAACCGAAGTACGATTCCGCGATGGTGAAGTGGTCGTAAGGATAGGGGCCGAACCACTTCGAATACTGCGCGAGCGCCTCCTCCGCGAGGACGAGCATCTCCTCGGCGTAATAGGCGTGCCGTTGGTAGGCCATGCAGCGCAGCTCGATCTTTTTCCCATCGGCCATCGTCGCGGTGCGTTTGAATTCGCGGTAGTCCGCGCTCGCCAAGATCGCGAAATCCCGACCGACGAACGGCTTCATCGTGTGCGCGATCCAGCCGCCTTTTTTCACCGCGGATTCGACCGTCGCCGAGCAGGCGAGCTTTTGATCCTCGGGCAGCTCGATGGTCGCGCGGTAGTGGGCGGCTTCGTTCCAAAACGGCTGGTGCCACGGGACGAACGGCATGGCGTGCCAGCCGGCGCCGTCATGGTAGGCCAGCGTCGGCAGGGCGAACGCGAAGAAGGTGATGTCGTTCCACTGGCCCCAGCGCCCCTGCTTTTGGGGCAAGCGCACGGTGCAGTCGATCTCCACCGTCACGCTCTGGCCGGGTGCGACCTCTTCGAGCAAATCGATGGTGAGCGCCGACGCGTTTTCATCCCGGTAGGCATAGCGCAGACGCTTCTTGTCGCCGCGCGGATCGCTCCAAATAATATCTTGCACTTCCCCGTGCCGGCCCCGGCGGTCGATGCCATCGTCCGGATTTTGTCGCAGCAGTTCGAGCGTCTTGGCCAGCAAGAAGTAGTCGCCGCTGGGGATCTGATAATGCGGGTAGAAATTGAAGACGAGTTGTTTCGTCGGCCGGTCGGAGCGGTTCGTCCAAGTCGCTTTTTGATGGACTGTGACCAAACTTTTGCCCGTGTCGAGCTTCACGGCCAAGTCATATCGCGGCAGTCCGAGCGGCACCTCGGCGGCGCGCAAGCTCGTTCCGCCGAGTGCAATCAGTGCCAACGCGATCGAAATACGACGGGCCAACCTCATTCTTCCGGCCGCTCCGCGCCCACGAACTCCCTTGGACTCATAGCGAACCCTTGCCCCGACCGCTAGCCCGGATATTTCAGGGGTGTGCCAACGATTCTTGGAGTCGTCATTCCAGCGTGAACCCACCCACCCAATCGTGGAATGACGTCCGACTTTCGGAACGACCTAGCGCGGCAAGGAGTTACGTCCGATTTTAGGTGCCTCCCCTGGCTTGGATTCCCAAGTCATTCCCCCGTGGCTCCAAGAATTGTTGTCATACCCTATTTCAGGGGTGTAGCAACCATTCTTGGAGTTTGTAGGAGTTGGACGGATCCCGTAGGGCGGGTGGAGTCTTCGGAACCCGCCGCCGGAAGAAAGGTAGATCCCGCCGGATACCGATAGGTCGTCCCATTCTGCGGCGGGTTCCGAAGAC
>JANXTU010000380.1 GCA_025352235.1 Fimbriiglobus sp. | reverse complement strand
ACGCAGACGACCGCGCGGCCCTCGGCCAGCTTGCGCAGCGGCTGGAGCGCGGCGTGCACTTCCACCGCGGTTTCTTCCTGTACTCCGCCCGCGATTCAAGCTAAAATCTTCCCAATACCGGTTTCCGCACGGGGCAATTCCACATGGCAGCATCGCCCATCGACCGCTCGGTCCGCATCGCGCGTTCCCGGCTGCTCCGGCAATCGTTCGTGAACAACCTCGGCGTCTGCTGGCTGGCCGCACTGGGTTCGATCGTGGTTTGGTTCATCGCCCAACCGATGCTGATCGAAACTCCGCCCGCGTCGCTGCGCTGGATCGTCTTGGGTTCCGGCCTAGCGCTCGGCACCATCGCGGCCGTGTGGCGAACGCGGTCGACGGCCCCGTCTGTGGAACATGCGGCACTCGAGATCGACAATCGTTTCCAACTCCGGGAGCGCATCACCACGGCCGTGGCGCTGACTCCAGAATTGCGGAACACCTCGGCCGGGCAGGCGCTGTTCGCCGATGCCGAGAATAAACTCGCCCTGTTGAATGTGTCCGAGAAATTCCCGCTCGCCCCGCGGCGCCACTTGCTCGGGGTCCCCGCGCTGGGTTTGGCCCTCGGCGCCCTCGCGATGTGGTGGAACCCCGTGGCGATGGGGCTGACGCAAACCAGCGAAGAGAAAGCGGCGGCGCAGAAAATCCAAGATCAGACCGTCGCCGCGCAGACCCCGACGAAAAAGAAATCCGAGAAGCCGAAGGCCGTGGCCGAGGCCCCGCCCGAACGCCCCAACAAAGGGAAGGGTTTGAAAGACCTCGAAGAGGAATTGGCGAAGGCCCACGACAAGTTTGCGAAAGATCCGTTCGAAGAGACCGCCGAGAAGCAGCGCGAGAAAGCGGCGGAACTCGCGCAGCTCGAAACCAAGACGCAGAAGTTCGTGGAGGAGAAACACGACCAACTCCAAGAATTGAAGGAGCAATTCCAAAAGCTCGACAAGCTGAACATGGACAAAGAATTCGAAGACGGGCCGGCCAAGGACTTCAACGACGCCCTCAGCAAAGGGGACTTGAAAAAAGCCAAAGACGAAATCGACGAGCTGAAGAAGAAGGCCAAGGACAAGAAGCTCGACGAGAAGGACCAAGAGAAACTCGAACGCCAGCTCGACAAGATCAAGAAAGAACTCGAGCGGCTCGACCGCGACAAGCAGAAGGAAAACGAAGAGAAGAAGAAAGAGCGAGAGGAGAAGAAAAAGGAACTCGAAAAAGAAATCGACAAGGCCAAGCAGGAGAACAAAGACGCTTCGCAGTTGGAGCGCGAACGCGAAAAGGTCGAGAAGCAAGAACAGACCGAACGCGAAGCCGGGGAGCAACTCAAGGACTTGGCGAACAGCTTGGGCGGGGCTCAAAAGGGACTCGAAGAACAAGACTTGGAGAAGGTCGCCGAGGAACTCGACAAAGCTGGGAAGGGCCTCGAGAAGATCGAAGGGGAGGTCCAGGACTTTCAAGAAGCCGAGTCGCAACTGCAGAGGTTGAAGGAAGAACGCCGCGAAGCCGCCAGCCAAGGGGAGAAGGGCCAAAGAGGAGAAAAGGGCCAGGGCCAGGGCGATGGCGAGCCGATGCCCGGCGAGGGCACCGAACCGGGCCAGAAGAAAAAAGGCCCCGGCACGAGCGGCGGCATCGGCGCCGGCCAACGGCCGATCAACGACGACGCGAAGACGAACTCGCAAGATGAAAAAATCCGTTCGCCGTTCGACCCCAACGGCAAGAAAACGTTCGCCGGTTCGACCCGCGGCCCCGCCTTCACCAAGAAAACCGAAGCCGAACTCGGCAAGGAGATCCAGCAGCGGGCTCAAGAAGCCCCCGCAGGCGCCGACGCCCAGCGGCTCCCGCGCGACGCCCGCGATTCGGTCAAGGAATATTTTGAGAAACTCGGCGGCACCGGGACAAAGAAGTAAACGCGAACCTTTTCGCCGCCGCCCGTCTCGGTTTTTTCGGGCTTGAAGGAACCGGGCCCCGCGCGTAATCTTCTAATTCATGCGAATCTGTCGCCTGCGTAGCTCAGTTGGTAGAGCAACGGTTTTGTAAACCGTAGGTCGTGAGTTCAATTCTCACCGCTGGCTCTGGTTGGCATCGAAAACGGGTAAGTGGCGGAGTGGTCAATCGCAGCAGACTGTAAATCTGCCTCCTTCGGGATACGGGGGTTCAAATCCCTCCTTACCCACTCAAGGGAAATGCGGAATTCGGAGTGCGGAATTCGGAATAGAAGAAGCTTCGGTCGTCTCCTTCTCAAACTCCGGACTCCGAACCCCGAATTCCGCACTCCCGACTGCGGGAGTAGCTCAACGGTAGAGCACTTGCCTTCCAAGCAAGATGTTGTGGGTTCAAATCCCATCTCCCGCTCTGGCCACCGGCGGGGCCGGGGCGTATATTGACGGTTGCCAAACGATGGCGTTCGGTGGTTCGGTCGAATCCGCTGCTGTAGCTCAGGGGTAGAGCACTTCATTGGTAATGAAGAGGTCGTGGGTTCAATTCCCACTAGCAGCTTTCCGGAGTGTCGGGTTCTGTAAGTTCAGGCCCCCGCCACTCCACTCCGGTTTTGTCGCCGCGCTCTCTCCAAGTGGGGCGGACGAACGACGCCCGGGCGTATTCCCAGCAACCTGGAGTTTCCAGCGGAGATTGCGATGGCGAAGGGCGAATTCAAGCGGACCAAGCCTCACCTGAACGTCGGCACCATCGGTCACATTGACCACGGCAAGTCGACGCTGACAGCGGCGCTCGTCGCCCGCCAGGGGCACAAGTTCGGGGGCGAGCACAAGAGCTACGCCGAAATCACCAAAGGCGGCACCGTCCGCGACGCGAACAAGACGGTGACGATCGCCGTGTCCCACGTCGAGTACGAAACCACCGCCCGGCACTACGCCCACATCGACTGCCCCGGCCACGCCGACTTTATTAAGAACATGATCACCGGCGCCGCCCAAATGGACGGGGCGATTTTGGTGGTGGCCGCGAACGATGGCCCGATGCCGCAAACCCGCGAACACGTGCTCTTGGCCCGCCAAGTCGGCGTGCCCAAGATTCTCGTGTATATGAACAAGTGCGACACCGTCGACGATCCGGAATTGCTCGAACTGGTCGAACTCGAAATCCGCGAACTGCTCAAGAAGTACGAGTTCCCCGGCGACGAAACGCCGATCATCCGCGGGCAGTCGAAGGACGCCCTCGAGAACCCGACGACCGACGGCCCCGGCTCGAAGTCGATCGACGAACTCGTCGACGCCCTCGACTCGTTCATCCCGATCCCCGAGCGGGCCGAAGATAAGCCGTTTTTGATGTCGATCGAAGACGTCTTCAGCATCAAGGGTCGCGGCACCGTGGCCACGGGCCGCGTCGAACGCGGCACGGCCAAAGTCGGCGACGAAGTCGAAATCATCGGCCTCCGCAAAGACATCGTGAAAACGATCCTCACGGGGATCGAAATGTTCCAGAAGACTCTCGACAAAGCCATCGCCGGCGACAACGTTGGGGCGCTGCTCCGGGGGATCGACCGCGACGGGATCGAACGCGGCCAAGTGCTCGCTAAGCCGGGCAGCATCAAGCCCCGCTCGAAGTTCAAAGCGAACATCTACGTCCTCAGCAAAGACGAAGGCGGGCGCCACACGCCGTTCTTCAGCGGCTACCAGCCGCAGTTTTACTTCCGCACCACCGACGTGACCGGCAAGATCATCTTGCAGACGGGCGTCGAGATGTGCATGCCCGGCGATAACGTCGAAGTCGAAGTCAACCTGATGGAAGGGATGCCGGTCGCCATGGACGAAGGCCTCCGCTTCGCCATCCGCGAAGGGGGCCGCACCGTCGGCTCCGGCGTCGTGACCAAGATCCTCGAAGACGATCCGGCTCCATCCAAGGGTGCGGCTCCGGCCAAGAAATAACCGGTCTTGGCGAATTTCCCTTCGGATGGCGAGTGTACCTACACTCGCCGTCCGATCTTGTTTGTGATGAATCACAGGTGCGTAGCTCAACTGGTAGAGCAGCGGTCTCCAAAACCGCAGGTTTCAGGTTCGATTCCTGACGCACCTGCTCTCCGATGACTTCCGAAATCTCAACGCCGGATGCGCCCCGCACAGCCGTGCGGATCTGAAAGGGCCGGGTATGTCGACTGCGGTTCAACCCACCACTTCCCCACCCCCCAGCGCGAGTGCGACCCACGCGGGTTTGGTGATCGCTAGCGTCGTCGGCGCCGTCGTCGTCCTCGCCGGTGCGGCGATTGCCGGGTATTTGGTTCCGAAAGTTTGGGACGAATACTTGGCCCCCGCCACAGGCCAATTGCCCGGGTTTTTAAATCTGTCGCTCCGGTTGCTGTTCCAACTCGGGGCGATCGCCGTGGTCGTGTACGCCGGCGTGCGTTTGGCTGGGGCCAATCCCCCACGCGGCCTGCGGGGCGGGATCTTTTTAGCCGTCGCACTCGTCGTCGCGATCTTCATCATCGTCAGCATCGTGTACTCATTCGTCGCCGACCTCGGCTATGCCCTGCCGGTGATGCTCGCCGTGATGGTCGCGCTACTGTTCGGGGCTTATAAAATTCTGATATCGGCATGGGCCGAAACGAAAATGCACACCCTCGAAGCGCAGGGGTGGTTCCACCCCAAAAGCTTCAAAGCGACCCAGGGCTTGAAGCTCCGCCGCTACACGATGGTCGGTATTCTGATCGTCGGTTGGTCCGGGGCTTGGAGTCTGTGGTACCACCGCGCGATCGGCTACGGCGATCTGATTCTGAAGGTGCCGTTTGTGGAAAGCGGCTTGGCGGTATTGCCCTCGAAAGAAATCACGATCCCGCTTTTGATCGCCCTCTCCGTCGGTTGGTTCGCCTGGAGGCTAGTCAACGTTCCGGCTTTCGCGGACTTCTTGATCGCGACCGAAGCCGAGATGAACAAAGTTTCGTGGTCCACACGCAAGCGCCTCATGCAAGACACGGTCGTCGTGCTCATCACCGTCGTCATCCTGACTACGTTCCTGCTGATCGTCGATCTCTTCTGGGGCTGGTTGCTGAGTCGCAGCTTCATCGGTGTCTTGCCCAACAAGCCGGCCGAGAATAAGCAGGCCGCCGGCGACACGTTGAAGTGGTAACCGATTTCCCGGCCGCGCGCTGACCCGCGCGGCCCGCCCGTCCGATCCCCCGAACTATAGATTTCCCATGCCTGCCCCCAGCGAACTCGCGGAAGTCGACGAACCGATCGCCGACGTCGAAGACGGCGTCCCGGCCGACGAACCTGCGGAGCCGGCCGCTCCGATCAGTCTTAAACATTGGTACGTGGTGAAAGTGGCCAGCGGGCGGGAAGAATCGATCAAGGCCGCCATCGAGCGCAAGGTCAAGATCGAAGCGATGGAGCACTTCTTCGGGCAGATCGTCATTCCGGTCGAAAAAGTCCGGATGATCAAAAAGGTCAAAGAAACGAAGAACGGCGAGAAGATCACCAAAGAGAAAGCCTACGTCAAAGAGACCAAAAAGTTCCCCGGCTACCTCATGGCCGAGGTCGAATTCAACGCCGAGATTTTGTTGCTGTTCCGCGGTGTGAACGGCGTCGGCGATTTCGTCGGTTCGACCGGCCCGCTGAAGCCGCCGCCGCCGATGAGCGAACTCGACGTCCAACGCATGATGTTCGGTATGCTTCCCGGCGACCCGAAGGGTGGCCCGATCAAACCGGCCGTCGTGAAGCTCGATTTCGAAAAGGGCGACAAAGTCCGCATCCGCGACGGAGCCTTCGCGAATTACGAAGGCGAAGTCAAAACGATCACGGACTCCAAAGACGGCGAAGCCCCGAAGGTCACCGTCGAAGTGCAAGTACTCGGCCGGCCGGTGCCGCTGGTCATGGAGTACTTCCAAGTCGACAAGATTTGACCCGTCTTGTGTTTTGCGTGGACTCAAGCCGTTTCTGAATCTTGGTAGCGGCAGTCGCCAGACTTCCGGCCTGTGAACGCACGGAAGTCTGGCGACTTCCGCTACGATCAAATCGAAAATGCTCTAAGCGGCGCCCGAGACTCTTGCGACCCGCGGTGGTCCTGGGCCGACGCTCCTTCCGTTGGAAGAATCGGTGCGGCTTGTTTCCGTCAAGCCGGGTCAAGAGGTTGCGGTGACAAGACCCCGAATGTGACCACGACTCCCGTGCGCTAGAAAGATTTGCCAGACCCGTTGCACCCTGCTACTCACTTCGTCTTGACAGCCTCTCGGTCTATCCCTATTCCACCGACCGCGAAGAACCGACCGGTCTCCGCAGGATGGATCCTCGGGCGCCGGGGGCGAGGCATGGATGCTTCGCCCGGTTCTGCTTTACACGGATGGAGACGGACCGATGGCTCATGGATCGGGTGCGCGAGCGCTGTGGTATCGCGGCGGATTCCTCGGTGCGGTGCTGATGGCGGCGTGCGGATGCACCCCGAACAAAGATAAAAGCGACATCGGACTGCGCAATTTGGATCCGCGGACCAAAGCCGCGCTGATCGGCCCGAGCGGGACGCCGGTGACCGCCGCGCCGAAACCGAAATTCCAAACGACCAACCCGGCCAGTACCGGCGCCGATGGCATGACGGTGAAGAACTCCTTCGACCGCAAGATGCCTTACACCGGAATTGCGGAGGCGAACCGGACGACGCCGGGGTTGCCGGCCCAGACGACGAACGCGAGTGTGATGGCGCCGCAGAAAGTCGCCGACGCCCCGGGGTACGGCGGCGTATTGCCGGCGCCGAACATTAACACCGTCGGCGCGACGACCGTGGCCGAACCGCTGCACAATCCGATTCCGCCCGAGATGCCCGCCCCGATGCAACCGATCTTCGCCGCCGTCCCCCCGCCGGCCCCGTTCCCGCCGACGCCGGCCGGGCTGCCGATGGCCCCGGTCAATTCCGGATACCAACCCGTGCCGTCGGTCACCGAGAAGCCGATCGATCTGCCGATCGCCCCGCGGATGATCAAGTAGTTTTGTCGCGGTACATCCGCCGGATGATGCGGGCCGCGACGTAGCCCGCTTTGAACCCGGCGTCGATATTCACGACCGCGACGCCGCTCGAGCAACTGTTCAACATCGTCAGCAGCGGGGCCAGACCACCGAAGGCCGCCCCGTAGCCGATGCTCGTCGGAACGGCGATGACCGGGCACTCGACCAATCCGCCCACCACGCTCGGCAGCGCGCCGTCCATCCCCGCCACGACGATCACGACATCGGCCGCGTTCAGCCGGTCCCGCTGTGCGAGCACGCGGTGGATCCCGGCGACGCCGACATCGACGATCAACTCGGCGTGTGCCCCCATCACCCGTGCCGTCACCAACGCCTCTTGGGCCACCGGCAAATCGCTCGTCCCCGCCGTCACCACCTCGATTCGGCCGAGCGACGGCGTCGGAATCGTCGAGGCTTTCCAGAAGAACGTCCGGGCCAAGCGGTCTTGAGTTCCCTGCGGGAGCACCGCGGCCAAGTGTGCCGCTTGTTCGACGCTCACCCGCGTGGCGAAAGCGTCTTGTGAATTCTCCGCCAAGCGGCGCAATATCCCTTCGACCCATTCGGGGGTCTTGCCTTCGGCGTAAACGACCTCCGGAAATCCGCAGCGCTGTTGGCGGTCGAGGTCGACGGTGGCGAAGGACAATTCGGGGGTCGGCATGGGAAAACCTCGGTGTTAAAAGAATTGTATCGCGGAGTCGGCGAACCGTGGAGTCGCTCGAACGAGCGAATTCGCCGGAATTCTTGGGAGCAAGCGCCGGGCCATGGCCACTTCCGAGTCGGCCGCCGGACCGGACATCGCGCCGAGTTCCGCGCGGACCGCGGCGCCGCTTTCCAGTTCGTGGGCCAAGACCAACTGGCAAATCGACCGCAACCCGATCTCCACCCGATTCAACCACGACGTACATTCTGCGGTCAAGAGCGGACGCCTGCGGGGGTGTGGCAACCATTCTTGGAGGTGGTCTTCCGAGCGGGGTGGCGTCAGCCCCCCGTGTCTGCGAAACACTGCGATTCGATCCCACGGGGGACTGACGTCCCCCGCTCGGGAAGAAAGCTCCAATAATCGCTGCTACACCCGCCTGCGGAACCGGTACGGTCCGGAGGATTCGATCATTCAGCACAAACATCTTGGTCTTTCGGATTCGCCGTGGCAAGTCGTGTTGCCGCACTTGCCCTTGCCCCCGCGGCTGCGCCCGGCCTATAGTCGCACCCGAACACCGCAGGGGAGGCGTGGCGATGGCGAAGCTAGGACGGCGGATCGGGCTGGGCGTGCTCCTGCTGGCGTTGGCCGGCGGTGTGTTC
>JANXTU010000362.1 GCA_025352235.1 Fimbriiglobus sp. | reverse complement strand
TTTCACTCGGAATCCTCTTCGGCGTACAGATCTGCGGGATGCGTCTCCATCCACAGACCCCGGAAACCGTCGAGGATTTCAAGCTTTTTGGCATTCGCAGAAAATAAACGGGTCGAGATCACGCTTGGTTGAGGACTAAAGACTAATTCGAAACCTGTCACTATAAACTTCGATTCCGTGCTGGCCATTCCCCGCTTCATGAAGTGGTCCATTTTTCGAGGTCTAGTTCATCATTCTTCAACATCTTGAGCGGGTGTCAACAGGTATTCCCGTAGACTGCGTTCAGATCTTAGTAGTGGATTGTCTTTCCGAGGTCGGCCGGTTGCTCGCGCAGTTCTCCTTCGCCATCATAGTTTGCTTCACCAAGCTGCACACGCCGACGAAAGAACTCACCACCGCAGCGGCTTCAACGGCGGCAGCTCTCCTCGGTCGTAGTATTGGTCATCTTCGTTTTCGAGGCGGTAGCGCCAAGGGTCGTGCTTGTTTCCTTGTCCCTGGCGGCGGATCAGTTTGCTGTCGTAGGCGATGCCCAACCAAGCGTAGAGCGTCGCGCGGCTCGGTTTGTCCGCGTCGTCGGGCCAGCACTCGGCGATCTCTTTCAGGGTGATCGCGCCCTGCCGGTCTTTCAAAAGGCCGAGGACAGTCTTCCAGTTCTCGTCGAATTGGCGCCGCTTGGCGTCGGTGGTCACGGCGAATTCGCCGGTGGCCGGGTTCCATTCGTAGGCCAGCCGCGCGGGAACCTCGGCGCGCCGGGATTGGGCTTGGATCAACCGGCATCGGGAATCGGATTCCAGTTTGGACGTCCGCTTCAGTTCCATGGAAATATCGACGAATCCGAGCAGGGCGCCCGAGCCGCGCGCGGCGCTCCCGGCTTCGACCGCGCCCTTGCGCGGGTGGTGGAGCAGTAACACGGCCATCCCGGTGGCCGCCAACCGATGCAGCGGTTGCAGAGCTTCGAGGAGCGTGGCCGCATCCGATTCGCAGCGGCCCGGCAGGAACGAAGCGAGCGGATCGACGACGAACAGGTCGAGGCCGAAGTCGATGGCGCGGTCGATGAGGTCGTCCCAGTCCTCCGGCGTCGGCCGACCGCGGAAGGGTCGGGCGAGGAGATGGACGTGCGTTCCGACTGGCATCAACCGGTTTCGTTCGCCCCACTGCGAGCGCGATTCTTCGGAGACGACCCAAACGCGCGCCGGCCGAGTGGGGCGTCCGAGAAACGGCGTCCCGGCACCGAGGTTCCGGAGCAATCCCGTGATCAGAGTCGTTTTACCGGTCTTCCACTGGCTCGTCAGCAAAGTGATGTCGCCGGGGTGCAGATAGCCGTTCCAGAGCCAGGTCATCGACTCGGCGACGACGGCTTCATCCAGGGCATCGAATCGGATCGGACGTAAGTCGTTGATGGGCATAGTCAGTCCAGCCAGAGGATCTTGAGTCCAGCGTTTTGACGCTGAGTCTACGCGAGGGTGTGTGACTGCCCGCTGGATTCAAGACGAGCCTACTGGATTGGTGTTCACGTACGCAATGTCGGTAGCAAAGAAACCGCTGTAATCTTGGAATTGATGCGCCACACTGGACAAACCCCCGCCGTCGGGTAGACTTACGGTAGAACAACCTCGGGAACGAACACTTCTTGTCTCCGCCCCGCACCCCGCAGTAGGAAACGATGTCCCCAGTTTCGGAATCGCACGACCCCCACTTCGCTTCGCCGCCCGATGCCGCCGCGCCTGCACCCGACGACGAGCCCGAAGCGGACATCAACCCGCTCGCCGGGGGCATCCCGTACCGTGAGATGAACCTCATCAAACCGCTGATGGGCGCTCTCGAACACGCCGGGTACGAGTTTTGCACGCCCGTGCAAAGCGCCGTCATCCCGCCCGCCATGCGCGGCAAAGACGTCATCGGCCAAGCCCAAACCGGCACCGGTAAGACCTGCGCCTTCTTGGTGCCATTCCTCAACCGCTGGCGGCCGCACAAAACCAAAGGCCCCATCGGCCTCGTGATGTTGCCGACGCGCGAACTCGCGCTGCAAGTGGCCCGCGAAGCGGAGAAACTGGCCCCGAGTCGGCACTTCAGCACCATCGCCGCATACGGCGGCACCGGTATGCAGAAGCAGCTCGCCGGCTTCGCCAAAGGCTGCGACCTTGTCGTCGGCACGCCCGGCCGCATCATCGACCACCTCCGCCGCGGCACGCTCACCCTCGAACACGTGAAGTACGTCGTCCTCGACGAAGCCGACCGGATGCTCGACATCGGCTTCCGGCCGGACATCGAAAAGATCCTGCGCCGCTGCCCCGAGAAGCGCCAGACGCTGCTGATGAGCGCGACGGTGCCCGACAGCATCAAGAAGCTCGTCGACCGATACATGGTGAACCCGCTGCACCTGAACCTGTCGCCAAAGACGTTGACGGTGGACAAGATCCGCCAGACGTACATCACCGTCGAGAAGGAACGGAAGTTCGACCTGCTGCTGAAAGTGATCGAACGCGAACAACCACGGCAGTGCATCATTTTCGTCGAGCGCAAACGCTGGGCCGACAACCTGCTCAAGAAAATGAAACCGCTCGTCCCCGGCACCTATGCGATCCACGGCGACCTGACGCAAACGCTGCGTGAAAAGATCATGGCGGCCTTCCGCACCGGTCGGGTGAAGTTCCTGATCGCCACCGACGTGGCCAGCCGGGGTATCGACGTCACCGGCATTTCGCACGTCATCAACTACGACATGCCCAACGACTTGGAAAACTACGTCCACCGCATCGGCCGCACGGGCCGTATCGGCCGGGACGGCGTTGCCATCGCCTTCGTCGAACCGGAGGAAGGCGACCAACTGACGCAGATCGAGAACATGATCAACCGGCTGATCGAAGAAGACCGCATCGAAGGCTTCGAGGCCTACACCCCCCGCAAGCGCTACGACATTCCCAAGATGGCCTCGACCGTCGGTCTAGACCGACCCGAGGTGCCGGTGGAACCGGAAGCGGAGAAGAAGGCCGTGTTCGGCAAGACCAAGAAGAAGTACAGCTCGCGGTTGTGAGTCGCATACCCGGTCAACCGCGCCGTCCTCGTTTGAAGCGCCGTTTGGCCTTTTGCTTATCGTTTTTTCGTTTGGCCCGCGCCGCTTCGGCCTCGGTTTTGGGAAAGCAGATCACGGTATCCAACCCATTGCCATAGTCAAAGGTCAATGCCTCATCGATCGTGTCGACCGCCGCATATTGCGGCTGCGTCGCCATCGTAAAATCGACGACGAGCCAATTCGGTTTCTCGTCCTCCGACACGCGAACACTCTTGCGGTCGATGGGGAGGCGATTGGCCACCGTCCGTAACGATTCCCAATCGCCCTCTTGGATCGGCCCAAACAGCATATGCAGGCGAACGTTCAATCCGATTCCTTCCCGGAAGCGATCAACTCGCGAATCCGCACGTCCAGACTCAGTAGCGCCTCCAGTTCTCGCTTACTCGTAATCCCCTCGCTGGCGGGATCGCGCAAGGTGCAATACACCACCGCTTCAAGGCAATCGAGATCCCACGAATACAGCGTAATGGCTCGCGTCCCCTTGTACGCGTCGATCTTGCGATCTAGCCCAAACGCTTCGCACATCTGACCCGTCAACTTGTGGAGCACCGCGAGTTCCACGCCTTCGATGCGAATCTTGTATCGAATGTCGCGTTTGCCCGGTTTCATTTCGGCTTACTCCCGATGTTCCGCCGTATCGAAACACGCTGGTCAAATGCGCGGAGTTAACCGAGAGCAAATTCTCAACCGCTCGGATTCGCCGCGTCGCCGAGTTTTTGCATCCATAGCTGAACCGCGTTCGCGGACAATTTCTCTTCGACCCGGACTTCGGGGATCAAGCCATTGAAAATGTAGCCGCCGCGCCAGCCCCGACAATAGGGTGGTGGGCCGAGAACGACGATGCGGACGCCTTCGAACAAAGCGATGTCCGCAGGCACCCCTTCGTTCCAGATCCAATGATCCGAAGCCGCGCCGGGGGCGGGCAACGTCCCATTCGGTTGCACTCCGGTCCAGTTCCAAAGGTTGAACGCGCCCTGCAACTGCACTCCGCCGTCATTGATTGTGCGGTTCAGCGAGCGGCGGATGGCGTCCGTGTCGATTCCCTCGGGATTTTCGAGCCAGCCTTGATCGGGTACACCCGAGAGGTAGCCCATGAGCGCCGCGTGGAGCGTGAAATTGTCTGGGATTGCACTGAACCGCATGCGGAAACCTTTCCGTTGCTCCGGGTGCAGCACGAGCAACGGCTCGTCGTCGAGTGTCATCAGCATCTTCGTCAAGAAGCTGCGGCCCGACCTGCAGATACCGTCGTACCCGCGGGCTCGCTCCAATAACAGCGGCATTTCGCGCGCGATCTGGCGCAAGGCCTTCGACCGGCCCAAGTGGGCGATGGCCCCGAGCGTCAGAGATTCCTCCGAGGCGTATGCCCACCCGGCTGCGGAGTCTTCATCGAAAATGGCGTCTCGGTATTTCTGCGCGAGTTCGGATGGGGGCGGCCAGTCATCCTCATCGTCCCCGAGTCGATCGGCTTTCGCCTTGTCGCCACACATCGAGTGGAATCGAATCGTCCCGTCCAAAACATCGGGCAGTTTCTCGAGGATCGCGGCACCGGCGATCAACGGCTCGCCTCCATGTTCCACAATGGCCCCGCAGGTGATCGCCACTTCGGAAGCCGGGAACGAGGTCAACTTTGGCAGCGGAGTCGCCAGACGGCGGAGAGCTTCGTCCCGGTCGGCTGATGATGCGGACGAAATTGCGATTGGTACTTCTGCAGCTGTAAGGTGGATGTTACGCGGCGAGTCTCCATCCATAACTCGGGCGATGAGTTCATCGACGGCTGTGAGAAGAGTTGTCATACTTGGCATCATAGCGTTTTTAGAGTTGGCAAACTTTCTTCACCTCGCCGCCAACTCCAATCGAAAACACGCCCCCGTACCGCCGTCGGCGGGGCGGTAGCTCAGGGTGCCGCCGAATAGCTCCGCCCATTGTTTGGCCAGCGATAGACCGAGGCCGGCGCCGCCGGTGTCGGTGCTGGAGCTGCCGCGGCGGAAGCTCTGGAAAATCGAGCGCCGTTCGGCGGCGGGGATGCCCGGCCCGCGGTCTTCGACCTCGAAGGCGATCCGCCCGGCGACGGTCGGTTTGATCCAGAGCCAGATACGCCGGTCGATGGCCGATTTCGCATATTTGCGGGCATTGTCGATGAGGTTGCCGAGGACTTGCTCGAGCACGCGCGGGTCGATGAAGACTTCACTGCTGAGCGAGGCCATCGAATTCACGACGAGTCCGAACCCTTCGAAGGCAAGGCGTTCGGCCCACGTCTGCACGATCGTCCGACGGATCGATTCCACCGGCACCCACTTCGCCTGCGCTCGGGCCGAGCGTTTCTCGAGCTTGGCGAATGCAAGCACATTTTCGACGAGTTGATTCAGCCGCAGGGCTTCGGAGGAAATCGTCGCGAGGAACTCGGCCTTCTTGTCTTCGTCTCGCACGAGGCCGCTGTTGAGCAAGTCGAGGTGCAACTGCATCGCGGTCAGGGGCGTGCGGAGTTCGTGCGTGACGGCGGAGGCGAAGCGGATGCGGCGCTCGGACATCGCGACCACGGCCCGACCGCCGAACGAAACGGCCCCGATGGCGAGCAGCGCCGCAGCCCAGGCGATGACGAGGCCCGTCCGCAACGGCGACCACCCGTCGGTCACCGGCGCGGTGTCGGCGCCGGTATCGAGCCGGACGGGGAGTGCGGTCATCGTGCGCTCGTGGACCGGTTCGTCGGAGGCCAACGCCGGGTGGAGTTCCGCGTGCGGGTAAACGTCGGCGATTTCGGTTTGGAGCGCCGCCGAGAGTTTCGGCCAATCGACGACGACGCCTTGGTAAATGACCCGCGTCCCGAGGTTCACCGAGCGCAGCAAGAACAGGCGTTGGGCGCCGGAATCGTCGGCGATCCAGCGCGGCCGCATTGGCCCGATGTGGACCGCCACCGGCGCGACGATGGGGCCCGGCTTCACCTCGGATAAATCGTCGGTGTTGGAGCCGCCGCGCGGTGCGGCAACTTTGGCGCGGGCAAAATTGGCTTGCGAGAACCGCCTTGCGGCCTCGTCCCCGGCCGGTGGCGGCTTGTCGCTGCGGCCTCCACCCGGCTTGGATGCAGCCGGCACGACCGGCGTCCCCGCGCTCAGTTTTGGTTCGGCCATCTTCGTCCCGTCCGACTTCGGAACCGGATTCTTGTAGGCCTCGCCCTTGGCCCGATCGCGGATCGACTTCGTCAAATTCTCGATCCATTGGTGCGTCTGCTGCTCCGCGCCGGGGTTGGAATTGGCGAACGGCTCCTTTCCGCCTTGGCCTTCGTTCAGATTTCGACCGCCCGGCGCAATGTCGTACCCGCCCCGGGAATTCGAGGCGTTGTTCACCGCTTGTTTGCGGGCCATCGCGTCGCGGTCGATTTCCCCCGGCGACAATTCCCGGGGCTTGGGGGCGATTTGTACCACCGGTTCGAGGGCCAGCGGTGGGATTTGTTGATCGGCCGGAAGGCCCGGAATTTTCTTCTCGTTCTCCGCGCGTTTCGCTTGGTCGGCCGCAACTTTTTGGGTCGCTCTGTTCTCGTCGAGTTCGCAATAGAGCGCCCGGCGGGCCGAACCGCCCAGTTCGGCCCGGAAACGCTCGAGGTGTTCTTTGGCCGCTTCGGAAACGAGCCACGATTCGCCGCTGTCGCGCATCGCGCCGACTGGGGCCATGTCGAGGCGGGGCGCCGGCTTCTCGGTCGACGGTTCGTCCGCCAACGGTACGGGGACGATGTACGCTTCGTCGAGAGGCAGAATCCGATCTTGCTCGGCGAGTTTTTTCAACATCACCGGCGTCGGGAAAACCGTTCGCAGGTCGTCAAGCAACTGGGCCCGCTCCGGGGTGACGTTCGCCAAGCTCAGTTCCAACGGACCCGTTTTCAGCCGGTCGGCGAGATCGGCCGGGATGACTTGCGGCGATTGCCAGCCCCGGTTCGGATCGATTTGGACGTGCAGAATCGCCCAATCGCGGAGATCGGACCCGAGCAGCGGCGACGGCACCCGGCCAGGGTCGACCGCGGGGGAACCGGAGTCGTCGATGACGATGGACGACGGCGCATGCAGCGCGGTGTAGTGGGAATAAGGCCGGTTGTTCTCGAGGCCCAGCGGCGCCAGCATGTGGCTGTCGAGCCGCCAAAGGGCGAGTCGCTCCCGGTTGGCGGCTTGAGCTTGGGCGGCCGAGCGACGTTGCGATTCCTCGACGCGCAGCGACGCCACCGACACCCAGCCCAACCCGCCGACGACGAGGATCGCCAATAGGACGAGGCCGCAGATCGCGCAGTGCGGTGAGCCGAGGATTCGCCGCATCATGGGGTGCCCTTTTCGTAGGTCAAGCCGGGGCCGGCCATGTAGCCGTGCGAGCGGACCGTCACGATGGCTTCGGCGTTGTCGTCGCCGGCCGGATCTTTCAATTTCGCTCGCAAGCGGGCGATGTGCATGTCGACGGCCCGCGTTTCGAGCCCGGCCGTGCCGATGCCCCAAACGCGGCCGAGCATTTCTTCGCGGGAGACGGCCCGCTCGCGGTTCGACACCAAGTATTTGAGGAGGGCCGCTTCCGTCTCCGAGAGATCGGCCCGTTCATCGGCGCTCCAGCGGATCTCGCGGCGGCGGAGGTCGATCTTGGCGCGGCCGCAACGCACCAACTGAACTTCTTCCGCGGCTTTGAGAGTGCGCCGGAGCACCGCTTCGACGCGGGCTAAAAGTTCGGTCACAGAGAACGGCTTGACGACGTAATCGTCGGCCCCCATTTTCAATCCGCGGACGCGGTCGCTCTCGCTGCCGCGGGCGGTCAGCAGGATCACCGGCCGGGTCGGGCAAACACGCCGGAGTTCGGCGAGCACTTCGAAGCCATCTTTCTTGGGGAGCATAATGTCGAGTAAGACGAGGTCGACCGCGCCGGAGGTCGCCTCGCGGAGGCCGGTCAACCCGTCGGCTGCTTCGGACACATCGTACCCGGAGAGCCGGAGGGCTTCTGTCAGGCCGCGCCGGATCGCGGGCTCGTCTTCGACGACGACGATGCGGGCCTTGTGCATGGGGAACCCTCCAGAGTGCGAAGCGACTTCATTTGTAACGACGACGCCGGAGGGGGCGGGGATTCTGGATTCGGAGTCATTTTGTCAGCCCGACGCGCCAACGAGGGTTTGGACTCCCTCGCCGGCGCGTCGGCCCAACAGTTCCATCACTTCGACAGGAACGAACCGATGGTGACGTTCTTGTCGAGTTCCATCTTGAATTCGTAGTCGATGGTCAGCGATTTCTCGCCGTTTTGCTTCGGTTCGACCTTCACGTCCCAGCGGAGGAGGTTCTTGTTCTTCTCGTCGCGGACGTACAGCGGATCATCACTCAGTTTCGTCGCCCCCATCGTGAAGGAGGTGCCGATGGTGCCGACGGCTTCGGCGTGTGGCATGCGATCCCAGACTTGCACGTCGACCGCGTTCGTTTTATAGCCGCTGAGCAAGATCTTGTACTTGAAGGTTAGCACTTGGTTCCCGCCTTGGGTCGTCCGCGTTTTGTCGATCAACTTGCGGGTCACTTGCAGTTGCGGGTCGACGCCGAAACCGACGGTAAAGGGCTTGCCCACGGCGACCAACGGGAGCTTCGTGCTGCCGACGAAGTCGCTGTCGAGGTACATCGAGGCTTCGCCGGGGAGGAGGATCGTTTCGGTGGAGTTCGTGAGGTCAGCGAGGCGGTAGACATGGCTCGTGAGCACCGGTACGGCCTTGTAATAGAACTTCGGGGCCAGTTCGAGCTTGGCGATTTCGAGCGTCTGGTCGTCGCTGCGGCTCGGCAGCGTGAGCTTGTTCTTCAGGCGGTAGGTCACGCTCGGGCCGTCGCCGAGAAGGTTATCGCCGAGGCCACCTTTGACCATTTCTTCTTTGCTGCAGAGCAGGTCGCGGAACTGCTCAATGGCGGCCGCATCGTTCTGCTGCTTGGCCGCGGCTTCGCTTTTCTTTTCCGAGTAGTTCTGCGCCGATTCCGAACGGAGCATCTTGGAGCGATCTTCGAGGTCTTTCAGCACCGCGCCCGAAGCGGCGGCGCCCGGCCCCATCGGCAGACCCGGTTGGCCGGGGGTTCCGACGGCCACTTCGAGAATCCGCAGATCGGGCGGGGCCGCGTTCAACAGCGGTTGCGCCGTCGACAGGATCAGATTCACGTTCGTCCATTCTTCGCCGGTCTGTTGGATGACCCCGGCCAAGTATTCGACGATCACCGGTTCGTTGACTTTGGTACCGGCGCGGAGCTTGTACTGCGGTTTCCACGTGGCGTTGCTCACGAGGTAATTCAGCTTGATGGTCGCGGCCCCGGCTTTCTTGTCGACGACGATGACGGCGTCGCGCTCGGTCCGGCTGACGCCGCCCGACTTCTCTTGCAATTGCCGCGTCAGGAACGCGATCCGCTCTTTGTCGGCGTCGATCGATTGCTTCAGTTTGACTTCGTCTTTAATGAGCTTGGCCCGGCTATCGCGGATATGGTTCGCCAAGAGGATCGTCTTGTCGCTATCGAGCAAGCCTTTCTCAGTCAGGGTCGCCAGCGTCGCGGCGGTGAAGGCTTCGAGCTTGGCGTTGAAGGCCATGTTCAAAGCGACGCCTTTCATATCGGCTTCGAGTTCGGCCAACGTCTTCTGCAGGGTTTTGATCTCGGCTTCGAGTTTGCGGACTTCCTCGCGGTTGTCTTCGGCGATCGCGCGGGAGCGGAATCGCGTGTTCATCACGCGGACGGCTTCCGAGCCTTCGGCGTACAAGGAACTCTGCATCGTGGCGCTGGGCATCGGCGACACGACGACTTCGATCTGCCCGGCGGCTTCGGGGAGCGTCACTTCGCGGGTGACGAGCGCCGTCGTCTGGTAGACCGTCACCGTGATGATTTTGCTCGGGGCCGCTTTGATGCCGTCGTCGGCGGCGCGGGCGCCCGCGGCGAGGCCGAGGGCGAGGAAGAATACGGGGACGCTGTGTCGCATGGGGAGACTCGCGGGAGAGGGGAACTTTAGCCGCGAGACAAATTCGAGCGCGGCGGGGAGTGTCGACTACTTCTTCTCGGGCGGCGCTTCCAAACCCTTGGCTTTGGCTTGTTCGCGGATCGTGCCGCGGAGCGCTTCGTCGAAGGCTTTCTCACCGGCGCTCGGGGTGAGTTTCTTGCTTTCCGCTTCGATGTGCTTAACGCGTTTCGTCGTGAGTTCGCCGATTTCCTTCTGGATCGCGGCCCGATCTTCGGCTTTCTTCTTCAAGAACGGCAGGCGGTCTTCGGCTTTCAGCTTCTTCAGTTCGTCGCCGAGGTCTTCTTCCTTAATGCTCTTCAAATCGAACTTCGGATCGTCCTTCATTTTGTCGATCAGATCCCACGAGCCGTTGCGGTAGAGGTCGCCGGCTTTCGAGGCGGCTCGGCCCGCGGCGGCGCCCGGTGCGGCGGCGACGGCATTCTTATCTTGGATCGCTTGGTTCTCGGCCTTCTTCTTCCCCTCGTCCCCGTAGGCGACGTAGGTCGTGTTCAATTTGCCGCTGAGTTCGGCGAGTTGTTTGTCGAACGGCGTGGCCACGACACCCGACTTCCGAGCTTTCTCTTGGTCGATGCTCGTGTACTTGCCTTGGCATTGGATCGCGAAGTCTTTCCAACCGGCCGATTCGCCGTTGCCGTCCGCACCGCAGTAAATCGTGTTGATGAACACGCCTTTGTCTTTGGCCATTTTGGCGACATCGGACAAATTCACATCTTTGTCCTGATCGACCGGTTCGTTGCCGCAAACGAAGACGAGCTTCAGGGCGTTTTTGGTGTCGGCCCATTTCTGCTGGGTGAGGGCATCTTTGGTGACGCGGGCCACGAGTTCGGTGCCGCCGCCGGTCTTGAGGGCCGTGAGCTTGCCGTAAACTTCGTCGAGATCGGTCGTGAGGTCGAGATCCTTGCGGACCCAACCGTCCTTCGGCGCATAGCCGTTGTGGCCGTAGCTATACAAGCCGACGCGGAGTTCCGGGGTCGGCTTCATCTTGGCGAGTTCGTTCACCACGTCCCAGAGCTTCAGTTTCGCGGAGTCGATCAGGCCGTCCATGCTGTTGGAAACGTCGAGGCAGAGGACCAAATCGACCTTCGGCGATTCGACCGGCACCGGGGCTGCGGTGGCCCGCGGGGTCGTCCCCGCTATAGCGGCGACGGCGACCGACAGGATGAACAAGATACGGGACATGGCGAAACCCTCGGAAAGTGTGACCCGGAGCAACCCCGCCTCGGGTACGGGGATTCTACCGCCTCCGCAGGGCGGGGGTGTAACACCTCGGTAACGGGTGCGGGCGCCGACCGTGGCGACACGCTTCCAACGTGTCGGAAAAGTACAAAACCTCGAAGCCGTTGGACGTGACGTGCATTTCCGATCTTCCGACACGTTGGAAACGTGTCGCCACAACGACTGTGCTGTCTGGGCCGATTGTGCCCGATGCGGCGGGAGTTCGGGTTTTGACCAAAGTCCGGCGGGTCCGGCGGTCGATGCAACATCCGACGCGATTCAGCGTGACATTCCGAGAGTTCGCGGCATCCGGCCCACGCCCCACGACGGGCGGCCCAATGTCCGCTGGGGGGAAACCATGAAGCGTACAGCGACCGCATTCATGTTGGTGGCCGGGGCGGCGGGGATCGGCGGATGCGTCTCCCCGGACGCGAGCAAAAAGAACCAGCAGGCGATGAAGCCCGCCGCCCAGACCCGGGCGATCCCCGGCGTCGTGGGTTCGACCGGCGAACCGGTCGCGGCCGTCCGCGGCGGTACCGCGCGGCCGATGAGCAGCAACATGCTCGGCGGCGAAGTCCGCCAAGCCGGCTTCAACAACGGCGATAGCAAGTACCCGCCCGAAGTCTACGGGCCGATGCAGAACCTCGCGGGCACCCTCCGGGGCAACGGCGGCATCTTGCCCCCGTCGGGCCAGGGCGTCCCCGGAGCCGTCGCCGGCGTCGGCTTCGGAGGCCCGATGGGCCCCGGCATGGGGATGTACACCGGCATGCGGACGAGCATCCGCTTCGTCAGCCCCGCCGGCATGAAGATCGCCTTCATGGACGTGAACAAGGGATTCAGCGAAGCCGGCCGCGAAGCCCCGGTCCGCTACAACTTCCCGCAGAGCAACATCTACAAGGTTCGCCTGTCAGGCATCCCGGCCCTGCCGGCGACCAAGAACTACTACCCGTCGATCGAGATCTACCCGACGACGCCGAAGACGGTGACGTACCTCTCGCACTGCGCCGTGCCCGTCGGCTTCACCAACGAAGATTTCGAATCGGTGAACGCCGGGAACCTCGTGGTCAAGGTCATCTACCTGCCCGATCCGCAGTTCCAAGACTTGGCCGCCGCGGAAGAAATCGTCTCGACGCGGCTCGAAGCCGGCGTCGATCCGATCGCCGAAGCGAACCGCCGCGGGACGATCCTCGCCGTGATCCGCCTCGGGAACATCGACCTCGAAGACCCGACGACCCCGGCCATGGACGCGCCACCCGGCATCGGTTTGCCCGGCCCGAAGATGCCGCCGATTTTGAAACCGCTACCGATGCTGCCGAAGGCCGAAGCCCCGATGCTGCCGATGCTGCCGATGCCGCCGAAGGCCGAAGCCCCGATGCTGCCGATGCCGCCGAAGGCCGAAGCCCCGATGCCGCCGAAGGCCGAAGCCCCGATGCTGCCGAAGGCCGAAGCCCCGATGCTGCCGAAGGCCGAAGCCCCGATGAACCTCCCGAGTATCGGGACGTCGTCCAAGACGCCCGATAGCCTGCCGAAGCTGACCGTACCGACGCTGACCAAGTAACTCCGTAGTAACGGGTCTGGGGTTCGGGTTCCGGATTGAAACCCGAGCCCCGACCCCGGACCTTCGTTTTTGATTCGCGACTCACCCGCCGGAAGAACGCTATGAACCCGACACTCGGCCTGCTCCTCCCGATGCTGTTCGGCCAACCCGCGCTGCCGTGCGGACCCGGCGCCGGCCCCGGCTGCGCACCGATGTACCTCCAACAGCGGATGATGGTGCCGACGCAACCGATCTGCCCGCCGAGCGGACCACCCGCCCCGGTGTTGGCCATGAAGGCGATCGTACCCGAAGGTACGACGATTTCGGCCCTGCCGGGGTTGCCCGGTTCCAAGTCGTACGCCAACGGCTCCGTCTTTGGCTTCCGCCCGGGCTTCGTCTACAAACTCAAGATCGACAACATCCCCGGCCACCCGAACGACGCCCTCTACCCGAGCCTCGAAGTGCGCGGCAGTCTCGTCCCCCGACCGGGGATGCGCTACATGGAATACACCGCCCCGCTCCACTTTTCGAAGGCCGACCTCGAGCGCGCCCTCAACGGCGGGGTCATCACGAAAGTCATCTACCTCGAAAATCCGTTGAAGGCGATCCCGACCGAATCGAAGCCCGATCTGCCGATCGAGGTCGAGACCCTGAGTGAGTCCGATGCGATCGATGAAGCCTTGTCGAACGGCCGGGTCGTCGCGATTCTTCGCCTCGGTGACCGCGTGCCCGACACCCGCGAACTCGCGCTGTTCAGCCAAGCGGGAACGGTGTTGCTCCCCGGCGAACAAAAACTCGGGACGCCGGCCATAACGCCGATGATCCCCTGCTCCGCCGTGCCGCTGTACGATCCGCTTTTGGGCCCGAAGCCCTTGACGGAAGAATGCTTCGTCAACGGCGGCGACGGCAAAGTGAAATTCGGCGTTGGCCCGAACGGTGCTGTCGGCGGTTTCGACCCGACCGATGTGGTCGCCGAATATACCTTCGGCAACAAGCGGAAGGTGACGACTTCCAACGTGGTTTGCATCTGCGTGCCGCGCTTCGTCACCCGCCGTAGCGACGTCGTCCCGAGCGGGTTCCAGGCGGTGCAAGGGCCCGGCGGCGCCAACCAAATCCTCGCTCGAAGCGTCTTCAGCCAGCGGGCCGCGAGCGAATCGTTTGCGTCCCGCGAGAAGACCTTGGCCCTCTCCGGCAAAGATCGCCCGAGCGCCGCGGTCGCCCTCACCGTGCTCGGCGCCTTCGCCAACCGCACGCGGTTGGAAGCGACCTACAGCATCAGCGGTGTCCGCGCCGTCGGCAGCATCGCCGAGCCGGACGAACTGTCCAACTTCCCCGGCGACCTCGCCGTGACGAAATCGGTCGACCCGATCGGGCCGTTCAAACTCGGCGACGAAATTACCATCACGCTCCGCTACGCCAACAACACCCGCTCGCCGATCACGGATTTGGTGATTTCGGACAGTCTGAGCGGTCGGTTGGAATATGTCGTCGGCTCCGCCGCGGCCGACCGGCCGTCGAACGTCACGACCGCCGACAACGAAGCCGGTTCCGTCGCGATCCGCTTCGAACTCCTCGGCACCTTGCAACCCGGCACCAAAGGGATCGTCGTGTTCAAAGCGAAGATCCGCTAGCCACAACCGCATCCGGTATAACGATGGTCCTTATCCTGACGGGTGCATCGTGTGGAACTCCCCAAACCGATTTGGTATACCCCGGCCCTCGCCAATCTGTTGAACGGCGAAGACCTCGACGGCGCCGCGGCATCCGAGCTGTTCCGCGATTTACTCGGGGGCCGCGTCGACGATTCCCTTGCCTCGGCCTTGCTCGTGGCCCTGCGAATCAAGGGGGAAAGCGCCGCGGAGATCGCCGCGGCGGCCCTCGCCCTGCGCGAGCAGATGATCCGCCTCGTGCCGATTACCGGGCCGGTCGTCGATACCTGCGGCACCGGCGGCGACGACCTCGGCACGTTCAACATCAGCACCGCCGCGTCGTTCGTGGTCGCCGGGGCCGGCGTCCCCGTGGTCAAGCACGGCAACCGCGCCGTCAGCAGTTCTTCGGGCAGCGCCGATGTCTTCCGCGAACTCGGTGTCCCGATCGACTCGGGCGTCGAGTGGGCCCAACGCAGCCTCGACCGCCACGGCTACGCCTTCTGTTACGCCCCGCACTTCCACCCCGGCATGGCCCACCTATCGAACCTCCGGCGGAAGCTCGGGATCCGCACGATCTTCAACTTGCTCGGCCCGCTGGCCAATCCGGCCGGCGCCGACTTCCAACTGATCGGCGTCGGCAACGCCGACTTGCTCGACGCGCTCGCCGGAGCACTCGCGGGGTTGGGCACCCGGCAATCGATCCTCGTCTGCGGGTTCGACGGCCTCGACGAAGTGACCCTCGCCGCGCCGACGATGGTGCGCATCGTGGAAGGGGACCGCATCTACCACGACGAATGGGACGCGGCCGATTTCGGCCTGGCCCCCGTACGGATCGAGGAGATCCGCGCCAGCGGCCCGGCGGAGAGCGCGAAGATCATCCGCGCCGTGTTGGA
>JANXTU010000361.1 GCA_025352235.1 Fimbriiglobus sp. | reverse complement strand
CGCCAATGCCTCTTCCGAAATCGTAATCGTCAGCGTCGCCATGGCTCGCCCTCCTCCGGTAACTGCGCATTTATCATACCCGCGCCGATCCGGTTCGCAAACTCCGCGTCGGGTGGCAAGCTGTGCCGGTTGCGCCGTCCGGCCCCGGTTCAGTTCTCCCTCTTCCGCCGGGCTCGGTTTATCTTCGCCAACTCCCCCAGTCGATGATCCGTGACGGAATGATTCGGGCCTTCGGGGTCCGGGATTTCTTCCCGTGCAAGATGCGCGGGGTCGGCGGGGCGGAGCAGGTCTCTGCGGTTTCCGCCCCAGTCACGGAGGATGACCGATGCTGGCTCGGACGCGCCGAGTGCTGTTGCTCACCGCAGCCTGCGTGGCCGGGTTGGAGCTCCGCGCGACGGCGCAGTCCGAATCTCCGGTCGTCCCGTCCGGCGCCGACCCCGCGGCCATATTGCTCGCGCCGGTGCTGACCCAGTCGCAGCCGGCCGGTCGCAGTTCCGACTTGCCTACGCCCGTCGAACGGATCCCGTCGGTACGTCCGGAACCGGCGGCGCGACTCGCTCCCATCGGGGATGCCGGAATCGTTCGCGTTTCGGACTTTGAATCTGCCCGCCGCGTCGCCGCCGACCTCCCCGATCCGGGGGCGCGCTCCCGGGCCGCCTCGACCGATGACGCGTTCGAATTCCTGACCGACGGCAAATTGCGCCGCACCGACACCGGCAAGTTGACCCGCAAACCCAAGTTCGACGACGACGAACCGAATACCCGGCGCTCCGAACAACTCGGCGATAAAATCGAAGACATCCTCGGCGGCAAAGGGGGGTTCTTCAACCGGGATCGCGGCCTATTCAAAAGCGATTGCGAATTTGACAACTTCGCCTCGCCGGTGACGAATCCGTTCTTGTTTGAAGATCCGCGCTCGCTCACCGAAGTGCGGACGATCCTGCTGTATCAGAAGATCCCCGGCAATTCCGGGCTGTTCCAAGGCGGCAGCGCGTGGTTCGTCGGGGCGCAAGGCCGTTTGGCGATCACGAATCGGCTCTCGCTCGTCGTGAGCAAGTTCGGCCTCACGGGGTTCAGCTCCGGGTCGCCGATCGACGGCGGGACCGGCTTCTCGGAAATCCACCTCGGGCCGAAGTTCGTGGTCTATCGCGATCCGGAATCCAAGACGCTTATCACCCTCGGGGGTACCTTCCAACTGCCGAGCGGTTCGTCGAAGGCGTTCCAAGACACCGGTAAATTGTCGATCGTGCCGTATGTCTCCGCCGGCCGGCGACTGTATGAAACGAAGCTCGGGACGTTTAACGGCCTCGCGTCGAGCGGCTACTCGTTCTCGACGACCAGTGCCCGCAGCGATTACTTCTACGTCAGCGGCCACCTCGATTTCGACGTCGGCAACCGCGGGCGGATCTTCCCGCTCGTGGAGATGAACTGGATCCGGTACACGTCCGACGGCAAGTCAACGAACCTCGGCGTCGAGGGGCGCGACTTGGCCAACTTCGGCTCGCCTCGCGCCGGCAGCGGGATGCTGACCATCGCGGCCGGGGCGCGCGTGAAGATCACCGACCACTGGCAAGCGGGCGGGGCCTTCGAAATCCCCCTCGTCGGCAGCAAAGACATTTTCCAGTACCGGCTCACCTTCGACCTGATCTGGCGGTATTGATCCCGCCGCCCGATGCCAATCCGGCAGGAATTGCGTGCCGAACGCCTACACCGGCGTCGGCGCCCGTTCCCGATCCGGTGGCGTTTCCGATTTAACCCGTTGTAGTGGCATCGATTGCGCGCCGTCCATTCGGATGGTCTGCGCCGGCATTTTATTTGCTAATCCAAATGTTGGGTTTTGAAAATACCTTGGACGGGGCGGGTCCCGTTCGGGGAGGACACCGTGGCGATGGAGCTCGCGAATTCTGGGACGGCTGGGCCGGAACCGACGGTCTCGATCCTCGTCGCCGACGACGACCGGGGCAGCCGGGATACCCTTGCGCAAATGCTCCGGGATCGCGGCTTCAGCACCATCACCGCGACCAGCGGCGAAGAGGCAATCGAGATCACCCGGGTGGAATTGATCCACTTGGTCTTGTTCGACATGCACATGCCGCGGATGACCGGCCTCGAAGCGCTCCAGCAAGTGCGGTTGTTCAACGAACTCCTGCCCGCGATTCTGGTGACCGCCGACGCGACCCGCGAATTGATCCGGCAGGCGCTGCAGGCGCAGGTCTACAGCGTAATCCCGAAGCCGGTCAACAAAAGCGTGCTGCTCCATACATTGGCCCGAGCCTTGAAAACGATAGTTCCGAGTTCCAAGCCCGCGGTTCCAAATCCGGAATCGTAACGGCGCGCGACTCGATGGAGACGATGATGAAACTGATTCCGCTGAACGACAAGATCGTGGTCGAGCGTTTGGAAGCCGAAGCCAAGACCGCCGGCGGGATCATCCTGCCGGACACGGCCAAGGAAAAGCCGAAGCAGGGCAAGATCCTCGCCATCGGCGAAGGGAAGCCGCTGGAAAGCGGCAAACGGGCCGCCTTCCAAGTGAAGGTCGGCGACCGCGTGCTGTTCACCAGCTACTCCGGCAGCGAAGTGACGGTCGACGCGAAAGAATACCTGATCATGACCGAAGACGACATCTTGGCCGTGGTGAAGTGAAGTTGCACGGTCCCGTAGGGCGGGTGGAGTCTTCGGAACCCGCCGCCGGGATGGAGTGACTTGCCGCTGGAGCACAGAACTCATTTCCTCCCCGCGGCGGGTTCCGAAGACTCCACCCGCCCTACGGCGCCCTCGCATTTTACCACTCACTTTTTCGGCGCGGGCACGGATCGCATCGCTTTCATAAACTCGGATAGGCTCGGAGCGCCGACCGGTTTGTTCGATACCTTTTCAAACATTAATCCGTATTCGCGTATGTACCATTCGTAAGGGCCGCGTTTCTCAACTTCCAGATTCGTCGAGTCGGCGGTCGCATTTTTATTGAATTCGTCGGCGACGTAGCCCAGCCAAGCTCCGAACGTCATTTCCCCGTCGATCGATTCGATTACCAAGTTATTCGCGGCTGCGGCTTTCTTCCCGGTCCATTCCGGGACCCGCAAGAGTAATTTTTTGGAATCGGGATGCACCAGCAGAAACTGGGAATGGATCAGTTTGGTCGCTTCGACGAGATTGCGGTATTCGATCGCGTCTTTCTTAATCGGAAAGATTTTGGCCAGAGCCTCGAAGCGGGTGACCTCCGCTTCGGTCGGCGGTGCCATTTCAACTTTCGGAGTTGGGTTGTTTGAGTCCACCTTGTAGGCCCACGTCGAACTCGTAACTTCGGCCGACCGTTTGACCAACGGCGGTTCGTACATCTGCCACTCGGCCTCGGCTTCAGCGAGTTGGTAGCGCGCAGCGAGCAATTTGGCCCGTATGAGCGTCACTTCCGTCGGGGAGATTCCATTGCTTTTCACCAAGGATTGAACGATTTTCCACTGTTCCTCCTCGTTCCCCGCAAGCAGCAATGCGCTGTCGAGCCGATTCTTCGCCTTCAAAACCCGTTGGCTCAACGACAACTTGGCCAGTTCCAGCTCGGCCTTCACGCCGGCGAGTTTCGCTTCCACCGCAAGTATCTCGGGGTGTGATTTCAGCGCCGCTGCGACGACTTCTTCAATGGTCGGCGGGGCCGGCGGCTTCGGCGCCGGAGCCTGAATCGGCAGGGTCAAACCGAACGCGAAGACCAAGTGCGCGAGTAGCATGGCATCGACTCCTAACGGGATTGGGGTTTGAGGCTCGCCAGCAGCCAGCTGTCGTCCGGCTCCGGGGCCGGGTTCGGCCGATTCAAGGCCCGCAAATGCAGGCGGTAGCAGCGCGTGGCGCGGGGGTAGTCGCGGTCGGTGTTCAAATATTGATCCCCGGCCCGGCGGTAGAGCGCCGCGATTTCCACGGGGTCGTCGCTGAGTTCGGCCCGCATCTCGAGTTGGGTCGCGGTCGGTTCCGGAACCACCTCGGGCGGCGGCACCGGTTCGGGAACCGGGATCGGTGCGGCGAGGACTTCGACGATCACCGTGCGCGTCTCGGTCGGCACCGTGGCGAGGCCCGCGCCGTAGCCGACGGTGAGAAACGCGAGCGCGGCGGCCGTTCGGCCGAGCCATCGCAGGTGGCCGCCGCACCGGAGAGCCCCGTGCGTTTTGGCGAACAGTTCTTCCGCGGTCGGTTCCGTCGCGGCCCTTTGGCGCGGGGCCAACCAATCGTCGAGATCGCCATTCATGTTTCGACCCCCAGTTGTGGAAACGCCGTCCGGAACGCCTCTCGTGCCCGTGTCAGCCGCGATTCCACGGCCTTCGGGCTGATCCGCAGCGACTCGGCGATGTCCCGCACGCTCCGCCCGTCCAAGTACTTGGCCCGCAAGATCTCTTCGTACTCCGCCGGCAATTCCGCGAGCGCCCGAACGACGGCCTCGGCTTCGCCCGTCGCCTCCGCCGGCGTTCGCCCCGGCTCGGGTCCACCGTCGAAGCTCCGGTGGCGATACCGGTAGCGTCGCCACTTCCGGACTTCGGCGAGCATGACTTTGCGCACGATGCCGCCGATCCAATCGGAAAAGGAACCGCGCGCCGGGTCGAACCGCCCCAGATGCCGGGCCGCTTCCAACCAAGTCTGTTGAATCGCATCGGCGGTGAGGTCGGGGAGGCCCGCGCAGCGCCAGCGGACGTACGCGGCCACGCGCGGGGCGTTCGCCTCGAGTAGGTGCCGCCAAGCCGCGGCGTCCCCGCGTCCGGCCGCCCGGACGAGCGCGGCTTCGACATCTGAACCGGCGGGCAGCGTCATGGAGGACTATTGTCGGGACGGGCGGGAATCCTTCGGAGAAATGTAAGAGATGTGCATGGCGAGCGGCACACCGTGCCACTCGCGGAAATCGATCACTTCTTGGGCGGGTTCGCTCCGTCGTTTAACATCTCAATGTGGAAGGCGCGGATTTGGCCGGCCGGCTTCAGCTTCTCGGCGTGTGCTTTGGCTTCGTCGGTGCCGGCGAGGGCGGCGGCGACTTCGCCCCATGCGGTCGCTTTTTCCTTCTGTTTCGCCACGATTGCCCCGGCCAGTTCCTTCTCGCCGTCGGTGGCCAAGCGGCCCGTGATGGCCAGTGTCAGGGCTTTCAAAAGCTGATCGTCGGCCTTCTTCGCAGTCATCAACTCGCCGATGAGCTTCGACCAATCTTGGAGTTGCCAACGGATCACGCCGGTCAGCCGGATCTCGGGGTTCAGCATGGCCTTCTTCCACCCGGGACCGACCTTCTTGGCCACAGCGGGATCGCTCAGCAAGAGGTCGAGCAGCTTCTCGCGTTTCTTCTCGTGTTTGTCGGCGAGGAAGTACTCGCGTTCCAGTTTCGTCGGGGCGGTCCCGCGCGCTGCGGTCGTCGCTCGGGTCAGGAAGTCGGCGTCGGTTACCACATACGTAGATGCGTCGAGGCGAGTGACCAATTGCCAGTCGTTCGCGAGGGGTTGAACTGGATCCGCCAGAAGCCACCGCGCCGTCAGGTCGATCGATTTCACTCCGTCGCCCTCGGCAAAGATCACACGACCGGTGCGGTCATCGACGACCCATTGGGACAATTGGGCGTCGACCGCATTATTCAAGTTCAGGTGGCTTTCCCAGAGGCGGACCTGGACTTCCGGCTCCGTCAGCCAAGCCACCACCTTCCTCCGTTTGTTGGCGTCGGCGTCGGCCGCGAAGTAGCTCAGTTCGGCATTCGTCGCGGGGGTGCCGCGGAGCGTATCGCAATTGCGCTTCAGGAACTCGGCGTCGGACAGCGCCGGCCCGAGTGTCGGTTTGGATTTGACGGCCGCGGCCGGCGGGCCTTGAGCGAACGCCTCCGGCAGCGCTCCGAGGCCAAAGCCGCCCAGCAGCATCGCACCCGCGGCGGCCAGAGCAGTCGCGGCCTTCCATTTGGTCAGCATCATCATGCGCAGCACTCCTTCGGAGAGTTGTCGAACGGACTCCGGAACCACCCCCGCCGTCACCCCGATCGCACTCAGCCCCACTTGCGCCGCGGCCGCGCAGACCCCTGTAGGGACCGCCGCGCTGCCGACATTCGCGCTCAGCACGGTGGCGAACAGCCCCCCGGAGAGCGTGATTCCTTTGGCGGTCAGTCGCTCGGCCAATGTCCGCCGCGCCGCCGCGAGGCGGTTGGCGAGCGTCGCCGGCGGCAGCTTCAACTGCCGGGCCGCCTCCCGCTGCGTGAGCCCTTGGAGGTCGCAAAGCACCACCGGCAGACGGAGCTTGTCGGGCAAGGCCGCGAGTTCGGCATCCAAGATCGGTTGGATGTCGGCCCACAGTTCGACCGGCGACGCGGCGAGGTCCGGCATGGCGAGCACCTGTTTTTCGCGCGAGCGACGCTTGGACAACCCGCCGCGAGCTTTGAGGGCCGTGCGGTAGGCGACCCCGAACAACCAGTTGGCCAGTTGCCCGCGCGGCGTCACGGCGGCGGCGCGGCGGGCGAGGACCACGAAGACCGCTTGGAAGGCGTCCTCGGCGGTCTGAGTGTGACCGATGACGCGCCGGCAGACGCCATAGACCATCGGCCCGTGGCGGCGGACCAAGATTTCGAACGCGACCGGGTCGCGGTCGGCCACGAAGGCCGCGAGGAGTTGGCCGTCGGTCCGGGGGATCGACTCCCGGGCCAGCACGGCCCGTCGGAAGTGGGGCACGATTCGATCGGAGAGCGAGGGCATGGGGGGAACTCCGAAGGCGGGGGATGTCCCGCCGTCGGTAGATTGCTCGTGACGGGGCAGCGCTCGGGTGGGAACGAAAAAACCCGGCCCCGCATTGCTGCGGGGCCGGGCCGGTTTGT
>JANXTU010000443.1 GCA_025352235.1 Fimbriiglobus sp. | reverse complement strand
GTGGGCGTAAGCCCTCCGAGGAAGCAGAACTCGTCGGGGTTTCAATCCTCGGAGGGCTTACGCCCACCGCTCGGGTCAGAACGCTCAAAGCTTCGCGAGTGTGCATCGTCGCAATCCCGGCGCCGGCATTTCGCTTGCATTCGCCAAACTGGAGGTTATCCTTGATCTACCTGCCCGACGCGCACCATGTGCTCCCGTTCGATTCCGCCCGCCGTCCGCACCCCTTACCGACGGAGCCTCCGCATGAGGTCCCTCTGTCTTCTGGCGACCTTCGCCATTTGGATTTCCCCGGCTCTCGCCGCCGAGCCCTCGATGGAATCCGTCATCGACGAACAGATCGCTGCGAAGATCAAAACCGAGGGCATCGCCCCGGCGGTTCAAGCCGGTGACGCCGCGCTGATCCGCCGGCTCACGCTCGACCTCGTCGGGCGCATCCCGACGGCGGGCGAAGTCGATGCCTATGCGAAGTCGCAAGACCCCGCGAAGCGCAGTCAGTTGGTGGATCGATTGATGGCCTCCCCGGCCTTCGCCCGCTACCAAGCGATTCAATTCGACGTGATGCTCAGCGAACAAGCGGGCAAGACCGGATTGCAGGACTACCTGAAACTGGCGCTCCAAGAGAACCGCCCTTGGAACGCAATCTTCCGCGACCTGATGCTGCCGGACGAAGCCGACCCCAAGAAAAAAGGGGCGTCGAATTACCTTCGGCCCAAGCTCACCGACCTCGACAAACTCACGGCGGAAGTCAGCGTCGCCTTCTTCGGCGTCAACGTCAGCTGCGCCCAATGCCACGACCATCCGAACGTGAAGGACTGGACCCAAGAGCACTTCTACGGGCTCAAGGGCTTCTTCGCGCGGACCTACGACGCGAGCGGCTTCCTCGGCGAACGCGAAGCCGGTCTGGTGAAGTACAAGCCGACGAAAGGCCCGGAGGCGAAGGCCAAGTTGATGTTCCTGACCGGGGCGAGTGTCGAGTCCAAGACGATCCGCGAACTCGACAAAGACGAACAGAAGAAGGAGAAGGAATCGATCGAGAAGGCCAAAGCCTCGAAGGTAGCCCCGCCGGCCCCGGCGTTCAGCGCCCGCGCCGAATTGGTCAAGCTCGCCCTGCAACCGAAGGAAAGCGCCTTCTTCGCCAAGTCGATCGTCAACCGTCTCTGGCACCGCTACCTCGGCTACGGGTTGGTCACGCCGCTCGATCAGATGCACTCCGAAAACGAACCGTCGCACCCGGCCTTGCTCGACGCCCTCGCCGAACGGATGAAGGCCGCGAAGTACGACCTGAACGTGTTGACCCGCGGAATCGTCATGAGCCAAGCCTACTCGCGGGCCAGCGCCTACGAGAGCGAATCGCAACCGGCCGCCAGCACCTTCGCCGTCGCCCGCTTGAAGCCACTGACCCCGCAGCAACTGGCGACCTCGTTGAAGATCGCTACGAGCGATCCGAAGCAATTCGAGAATTTGAAAGTCGACGAGTTCGAAAAGAAGATCGAGCAGATCGAACAATCTGCCCGCGGATTCGCCTCGCTTATCGCGCAGCCGGGCGTCGATACGTTCCAAATCGGCGTGAGCGAAGCGCTGCTCTTCAGCAATAGCGACCGGACTCAGAAGGAGTTCCTCACCGACGGCGGCGGCACGCTGTTGGCCCGCGCCAAAACCGAAGCCGACCCCGCCAAGATGATGGTGCAAACCGTCTTCGGCCGCGCGATCACCGAGACCGAAACCAAAGCCTTCGCCGCCTTCCTGGCGGCCCGCGCCGACCGCCCCGCCGAAGGCCACCGCCAATTGCTCTGGGCCTTGCTGGCCAGCCCCGAATTCCGGTTCAACCATTGATTTTGTAGGGCGGGTGAAGTCTTCGGAACCCGCCGTTCCCCGATCGCCAAGCCGGCGGGTTCCGAAGACTCCACCCGCCCTACAAAGAGACACCCCATGCCCCGATCCTTCTTCTGCGGTTCCGAAGATCACGCCGTCAGCCGGCGCGGCTTCCTCGGCACGGCGGCCCTCAGCGCCGCGACCTTCGCCGGGATGTCGGCACTCGATGTCCT
>JANXTU010000257.1 GCA_025352235.1 Fimbriiglobus sp. | reverse complement strand
TGCGGGCGCCGAAGTTATTGACCGCGCGATTCACCGATCCGCGGCGCCGGGGGAAGGCTTGATGCGTGTCCTGATCAACGGGCTCTCGACGCTCAAAGCGAAAACGGGCGTGGGCCACCACATCGCCGATCTGTACGCGGCACTCGGCCCGGCCGATTCGGCTTCGGAATTCACCCTGTACCCGGGGGAGATGTTTCGTGACTTGGCGGAGCGGAAGAAATCGAAAACCCAAGCTGGTCCGGCGAAGCTCGACGGGCTGCGTGCGAAACTGATCGGGGCAGGAGTGGCCGCCGCGAAGCTCGGCATCCGTGCCCACTTCGCCGCCTACTCGCGAAGTTTCCCGTTCGATCTGTACCACGAACCGAATTTCGTCCCGCTGCCGACCGTTCTACCGACCGTCATCACCGTGCACGACCTCTCGGTGTTGAAGTTCCCCGAATGGCATCCGGCCGACCGCGTGCGCCATCACGAAGCCAATTTTTTAAGGGGTTTGAAGCGGGCGCAGCGCGTCATCGTCGTTTCCGAGGCCGTCCGGCGCGAGATGATCGCCGAATTGAACTTCCCGGCCGACCGCGTTACGACCGTGCACAATGGCATCGGCCCGCAGTTCACACCGCAATCGTCGGAGCGGATCGAATCCGTGCGCCGCTCGCTCGGGTTGCCCGAGACATTCTTCCTCTGCGTCGGCACCGTCGAACCGCGGAAAAACCTCGGGACGGTGATCCGGGCGTTCATCGATCTCCCGGCGGCCGTGCGTGCGGCATGCCCGTTGATCCTCGCCGGCCCGTGGGGTTGGCGGGCCGAGGCGGATCGCGAATTGTTCGAGGGTCCCGGTCGCGCCGCCGGGGCGAGACACTTGGGGTACGTCCCCGCCGCACAACTGCCGGCACTGTATAGCGCGGCCCGCGTTTTGTTATACCCGTCGCATTACGAAGGATTCGGTTTGCCCGCCATCGAAATGCTCGCCTGTGGGGGGGCGGTGCTCGCCTCGACTGCTGCGGCGTTGAAAGAGGTTATGGGGCCCATCGGACAGTTGCTCGGACCTCTCGACGTCTCGGCGTGGCGGGAGGCGATGCGGCTCGCCGCGACGGACGACGGTTACCTCGCCGACTTGAAACGGGGTGGCCTCGAACGCGCCCGGCAGTTCGACTGGGCGAGGGCGGCAAGGGAAACGCTCATGGTCTACCGCGCTTCGATGCGCGCATAAAAAATCCGGGCACCATTCCTGATGCCCGGACTATCAAGCGTACTGTCGGGTCCCGTCCATCCCTCCGGTAGCCTGATGGCTAAAACCGTTCCCCCCTCGGAACGGAGAAAGCACATCAGTCTTTAGATCACGTCTGCGGGGCGTGCAAGGAACCCGGGAGAAAAACTATCGGCCGGTCGCGGGTCGATGTCAAGAATTACTGCGGAGTCGCAACGGCGTCCCCTGCTCCCAGTCTTTGGGGATCGGGCGCAGGATTTCCTCTTCGGTGTAACGCCAGTGGGCCACGGCTTCTTCGCCAAGTTGCCACGAGAACGCCGCCGAGCGGCCGTTGATCCGCGTCGGGAAATCGACCCGGCCGTTGTTCAAATCGACGAGGGCGACGCCGAGTTGATCGAGTTCGGTCAGGGCCATGCCGTAGTTTTGTTCGGCTTTGGCGACTTCTTCGCGGAGAGAATAGCGCCGGTCGCGGGCCGCCCATTCGAGCTGCCGGCGGTTGCGGTCGAGTTTTTCCTGCTCTTGGCCCAAATCGAGCAAGGTCTTTTTGGAATCGACGATTTCGGCCACGATCGAACGAACCAGAGGCAGCATCTGCCGCGCGGTGGACAGATCGACCGAGCCGGCCTTCCGCTGGGCTGCATCGCCCGATCCGGAAGCGCGTTTTGGAGAACTGTTCACGTTTGGCTCCCCAGAGAGTGGAATTCGAGTAGGACAGTCACTGACACACTGATTGTAGTACCTCCGCCAAGCGATGCGCTTAAGCTCTGTCACGATCCGCAAAGTTTTTTGCAAGCGGAGGGCGTCGCCGGTATCGCGGAGTTGGCGTTTTCGCGCCCCGCGTGCTAAGGATGATCAGCCCGCGAACAAATTCCCGCATTTCACCCGAACGGAAGCGCCGCCGCGTCGCCGAAAATCGACCGGTTTCTGAGCGGATTGATCGAGTCGAAAGTACTCGATGGCGGTCGCGTGGGACGCGTATCGCGCGGAATCGGAACGGGTCGCACTACCTCGCTTGGCCTCATGTCGAAGGTTGCATCCTCTACGAAGCCTCGCGGGATCCCCGCCCTTCGCGGGATCTCCGCCCTTCGCGGCTGGGAACGTCGTCAGCAAAATGATCGCGAATCAAACCGCCCCGCCCGGTCGGATTGGATGCCCTCCTCGCGGCACTGTTGCAACGTCGCGACATTGTGCCGGGCGTTACGGCCCGACGCGGAGCTGCTCGGCGCCGGCTTCTTGGACTCCCGTACCGCATCCGCTGCACTTCGTCATTCCGAATCGGCAGGGCTGACGCCATCGTCGACCGCGGCGACCGGTGCCTTCACCCGCGCCAATTGCGATCGCACGTAGACCAAATCGACTTCGGTCACCCCTTCGCGGCGCGGCAACCGCCGCTGGATGGCATCGAGGAGTTCTTCCCACATCGCGCGGGTGGGGAAAGGGACCTTCTGCCAATTTTCGCGCCGCCGGAAGCGGACTTTGAACGCCCAACGCCCCGCGAAGCGCTCGACGGTCACGAACCGTTTCGCCCCGCTTTCGGGGTCGAGGTCGTCCCATTGAATTTCTACCGACATGATCGAACGCTCCCACCGGCCACCGGACCCCGCACTAGAATGAGCTTATCGTTCTCGAAGGATTCGGCCGTCCGGGACCCGTCAATGCTCGCGTTGGAAAGCTACAAATCGGCCGTGACGGCCTTGGCGTTCTCCCCCGATTCGGGCCTGCTGCTCACGGGGTCTCAGAAAGAAGGCGTCCGCCTCTGGGACGAATCCGGCGAGAAGGTGGCGGAGTTCCCCCTCGGCTCGCTCGGGCCTTGCCACGCGGTGGCATGGTCCCCCGCGGGCGACTCGTTCGCGTTCGCCGATGGCCGGCAATTCGTCACGGTGCGAACGGGCGAACCGGATTTTAACGCGACGGAACTGGCCCCGAAAGATTCGGAAGTCAGCGGCTTGGCTTACCTCTCCGACGATTTGCTGGCCGTCGGCACCGGAAGTCGCAACTTGCCCGCCCCCGGCAGCGTGCAGCTTTGGGATATCCCTCGCAAAATGATTCGCCCGCAGATCTTTCGAGAAGAGCAAGGCGTGCGCGCGCTCATCGCCCATCCGTCCACGAAGTCGATCGCGTGGATCGGCGGGGCCGATCTGTCCGTGTGGCCGATCACCAAGCCCGACCGGCAGAAATTTTTAGGTCGCCAGAGTGTCGTCAACGGGAAATATGTGTCGATGGCCTTCAGTTCGGACGGCGACCTCCTCGCGGCTGGCCTCGATTGGAGTTTCACGTTGTACCAACTGCGCACGGGGAAGGTAATCCGCACCGTCCGCCAGCACAAAGGCCAAGTTGCGGCCATCGCCTTCAGCCCGGATCGCCGCACGCTCGCCACCGGGAGTTGGGACGAGACCGTCCGGCTTTGGGATCTCGAATCGGGTTTGGAGAAAGCCTGCCTCAATTGGAAGATCGGTAAAATCACGACGTTGGCCTATTCCCCGGACGGGACGCGGCTCGCCGCCGGCACCCTGACGGGCTCGATCTTAATTTGGGACGCGGATTGATGTGGCGACACGTTTCTCAACGTGTCGGAGATTCGGAAAACCCCGGCATCCAAAAATCAGATTTTGGCGGTGAACAGCAATTCCGACACGTTAAGAAACGTGTCGCCACATTAGGCCGCCATCCAACGGCCCCCGCTGCGTTCGAGGAGTTGCGGGATCGTCAGGTTGAAGATCACGCGCGAGTCGGGAACCCAGATTCGACCGTGGCATCGGTACACGGCGATCACGCCGCGCGGTTCGCGGGCTTGTGGGACATCTTCGAGTTCGCTCCCGAGCCGTGGCTCGAATTGAACCTCGACCGGGATCAAGGCGAGCCACTGATTCTCGGCCACCGACTTCGCCCAAACGACGGCGCCGGCGTTGGAATGCGAAACCCACGCCAAGCCGCGCGGCGACCCGCTCGCGGCCGCCGCGGTGAACCATCGCTCCAATAACTCGGCGCGGTCGAATCGCGGCTTCCGTCGGAACCAACTCAGCATGTTGAGTGGCCCCGTCCAACAGATTCCCGCCGTCCGCCTTGTCGGGTCTGGATTCGGGCGATATGTTGACTCATCGCGAAATACCGTCGGGATATCCGGAGTGTCAGTTTATGGTGGAACGGGCGATCGAGTTGCGCCGGCGTCATGCCCGCAAGAAGAAAATGAAGAAACTCAAGGCCGC
>JANXTU010000214.1 GCA_025352235.1 Fimbriiglobus sp. | reverse complement strand
AGATGCAGACCTCGGCCCGCTTCTCGCCCATCTCGCGGACGAGCAGCGTGCGGAGCGTTTGGTACTCGCGCGTCGGACCGCTGGCGATCATCAAAATCCGCACCGGCTTGTCGACGACCTGCATCGTCCGGATCGGACTGATGTGGAAATCGTCCGGGAAGAGTTCGCGTTTATCGCGGGCCACCTTCGCTTGGAGTTGGAAGGCCCCGGTCTTCAGTTGGAACGCCCGGCCGACCTTCTTCGAAATCTCGACCAATTCTTTCCCGGCCGGGGTTTTGGCCAGTTCGTCGGCGTCGAGGGTGAACTCGGCCAGCGCGTGCGGTGGGTCGCCGGGGGCGAAAGTGACCTCTTTGGCGATCCGGAACGTCGGCTCCTTCTCGGTCTTCGGATCCTTGCCGGGCAAGTAGATGTCCAAGAAGACCGTCACCGGTTGGTTTGGCAGTCCTTTGCCGTCGACTTCGACGATGACCTTCGTCGGCTCTTCCGGCTGGGTGCTTTCGGGTGCGACGAGTTCGGTGATCGTGATCTCGACGTTCTCGCGTTTCTCGCCGACGGCGACGGTGAAGATCGGGATCTTCTCTTTGGTGGCGCGGTCGCGGAGGTCGCCGATGGCGGCGTCCGAACCCAAGTTGCTGCGGCCGTCGGAGAAGACGATGATCCCTTGGACCATGTTCGACGACTCGCGGTTCACGGCCGTCAGCAGCGAGTCCGGCACGTTGGTGCCGAGCACTAAAGCGCGGGCGACATCGACGCGCTTCTCGAGCTTCTCGCGATTCCCCGCCAAGGCTTTTTTATCCTCATCGGAGAAGACCTTCGGCACCACATCGTCTTCGGGCGTCTTGAGGCTGGCGAAGGGGTTGGCCCAATCGGCGTTGCCCGACTCGCCGGCTTTCCACATCGGCATCTTCTTGAGTTCCTCCTGTCCCTCGGCCGAGATCCCTTTGAGCGCGTAGCGTTTGAAATCGTAGCTCGCCCAGTCGTTCCACTCCTCGCGCGTCCAGTTCGCCGCGCCTTGGGGCAATTCGTCGCTCGACTCGTCGAGCCGGGTGCCGAGGCGGTACAAGAAGACCGGGTTCTTTTCGGTGAGGGTGTCGATGAACTTGATTTCGTCGTCGGTCAGGAAGTCGAGAATCTTGGCCAGGCGCGTCTTCGGCTTCACACCTGGCACGCGAGAAAGTTCGTCCGAGACATTCGCGATGCTCGGCGACACGTCGATGACGATCAGCACGCGCGAGCGCTTCTCGGTCTCTTCCCACGTCTGCATCGCCGGAAGGAGAAAGCACGCCAGTAGGACGGCGTAAACGCACATTCGGAGCGGGGCCAAGCCGATCGCCCAGAGGCCGATGGTCCGGGAGTCTTTGATGTAGTACAGGACGGTCAGCACGCAGCCGCAAATCAAGGTGTTCGCCGAAATCGCCCACCAGAGCACCTCGCCGTCGACTTCGCGGGCCACGCCGCAGCAGATCGCGGGGATCAGGAACAGCGCCGCTTGGGTCGCGGCCATGACGATCTTGGCGACCGTGATCCCGCGGCCGTCGCGGTTGCGGAACAGAGTGCGCGCGGCGAGCCCCAAACCGAGGAGTACCAACAAAGTCATGGTGCCGAGCCAGTAGAACTGGCCCGGAACGGAACCGTACTCCGGCGCGGCGAACGGGAACGCTTCCCCCAACCGCCGGAGGATGAACACGCTTTCTTGGGTCACGCCGTTCTGGGTCATCGGTATCTCGTTCATCGACGGTGATTCGACTTTTCCGGACGTAGCGGAAGTCGCCAGACTTCCGGTTCTGCTACTGGGATCCCTTACTCTTCGTAGACGTCTTGGGGAACGGTCGGTTTCCGCATCGCCGCCGCGGCCGAGGGGGACTGGTTGCCGAGGGCGTCCGCGTCGGCGTGATAACTGAGCCGGACCGACATCGCCTGTTCCATCATCAACACCAAAATGAACGCGAGGAAGATCCAACCGAGTTCGGTGAGGTCGGTCTTCTTGTTCTTCAGTTTGTCGATCCAGTCGGTGTCGTCCGGGGCGTGGATTTCGACCCCGGGCGACTGCTGCGCGATGTCGTCGCTCGACGCGCGCTGCAGGTCGCCTTCGTGGATCGCGTCGATGTTCACCGGCACGGCGCGGTATTCTTTGACCTCGATTTTCTCGGTCGGGTTGCTCGGGTTGGCCCGCAGTTGGGTCAGCTCGAACAGGTGGACGCCGGGCTTCTTGGTGTCGCGGATTTTGGCGACGAACAGATCGCGAGTCTCCATCTTCACGACCTCTTTGTCCCCTTCTTTCACGATGATGTTTTCTTCGAACTTCTCGGTCTCGAGGACTTCGTCTTTATCGCCGACCTTCAGCGGGGCGGGGTCGACGAGCACTCCCGGCGCTTGGCGGCCATCGCCCGGTTTCCCGTCGTGGGTGATGAACGCGTAGCGCGCTTTGCCCGCGTAGTTATTTGAATCGACTTTCAGTTGGACAACGTCCCCGCACGAGCGGTTTTCGTCGGAGCCACCACCAGAGAGGTACTTGGTCATCTCTTGGACGAGCGGAGAGAACGACGCGCTGCCCGGTTTCTCAGATGGCCAATCGTTCCACGCTTCGCCCGCCGTGGTGAACATCACGCTGACGCGCCCTCGGCCGAAGGTCTTGGCCATGTACAGCGGGTCGCCGAATTTCATCGTGTCGCGCAGCCGGCTCAGTTCGGCTTTCAAGTCGGCGTTCTTCGGATTCGCCCAAAACTCGCGGAGCAGAGCCTCCTCGGCATCCCCTTCTGCGGTTTGATCGCTGAGGATCCGGTCGAACAGCGCGGCCGCGTCGGAGAGGTCCCCGGCGAAGCTGATCACGGGGCGAATTTTGGCGACGAGGTCGGTCAACACTTTCTTGAACTTGGCGAAGTCGGCGTCGCCGGCGAGTTCCTCGATCTTCTTGCCCGCGGCGAGGGACTGGCTCTCGAAGTTGCTACGCGGGTCTTCATTCGGCAGGCAGTACAGTTCCGAGATCGATTTGTCGTCGCGCCATTTGCCGAAGCGCTTGACCGGCCAGTAGCGTTTGATCGTGACGAACCGGTAAAACTTCTCGAGCGACTCGGCTTCCTTCGGATCGAACTGGCCCGACTTATTGATGTAAATCCCTTCCAAAGCCGGGTGGAACCGCATGGCCGGATCGCGCAGCAGGATCTTCTTTTGGAAGATGCTGAACTTCTTCTCTTCGATCTTTTCGGGCGTCAATTCGGGGCTCGGTTCCGTCGGCAACGGCACCGGGAAAATCCCCGCCCCGTCGCGGTAGAGTTCTTTGTTGTAATCCGGCGGCTTGACGTTCGGCCCCAAGAAGAAGCCGACGCCGCCGCCGCTTTGGGCGTATTTTTCGAGGGCTTCCCGCCCCGCCGTCGTCACGCCCGGGACGTTCAACAACAGGATGAACGAGTACTGGCTCAGTTCGCCCTTTTCCAAATCGCCGACGGTGCCGGGCGTCCACTGGTAGCCCGAGCCGTTGGCTTGGAAGTGCCCCTTCAAGTAGATGCTGTCGCCGGCGCGGGTGTCGCGGAGGCTCGGTTGGCCGTCGATCACAAGCACCGGCAGTTTCTTGCGGACTTCGACGACGGTGTGCCGGGAGTTGTCGACGGCGAGGCCACCCGGTTCTTCGGCTTTCATCACGGCGCTGACGAGCTGGAAGCGTTTGAATGGATTCTCGGTGTTGAAGTCTTTGTCGCTGTTGAAGGTCAGGTCGAATTTCTTCGTGATGATCTGCCCGGGTGGCAGGCTCGCGATGTTTTCCGACTTACCGAGGTTCTCGTCGCCGTTGACGCGGATCGAGAAGAGGACATCTTTGAGTTCGCTCGTGCCGAAGTTCTGCACGCGCAGGGTGAACTCGACCGGTTCGTATTGGGCGACGACGGTCTTGGACGGCGCGAAGTCGATGATGGCGATGTTGTCGTTGAACAGCGGGACGCGTTTCTCCGCTTTGCGGAACGGCGTGGACGTATCGATGATGTGGACCTTGATCGCGGCTTTGTTCATCTCCTCGACGACGCCTTTGATGGCGGGGCCGTGTTCGGCCCAGTCGTTCGAACGGCAATCGGTCATCACGTGCAAGACGCGGGCCGTGTCGGAGCCGCCCGTCTTCAAGATTTGCTCTTTGGCGTTGCGCAGGGCCGTGGCGAGGTCGGTCCGCACCGTCGTCGGGGCGTAGTTCGTCAAATACACTTTCATTTCGTCGGCGCTGCCGCCGTTCAAGCGGGCGAAGTTGCGGGTATTCGCGGGGTCGGACATCCACATCACTTCGAGACTCTGCGGCGTGGTCGCTTGCGACGCCGTCGGGGCGATTTGATCCGTCAAAACCTTCTTGGCTTGCTCGAGCGCATCGGTTTGTTGGCCGTCTTCGCCTTTATAAGAGTCGGCCATACTCGGGCTGTCGTCGATCAGCACGAGGTGGTGCGTGCTGCGGGCTTCTTGGCCCGACAGGTCGAAGCCAAAGAAGCGGGCCAGGAGCAACCCGATGAGCAGCATCAACAAAATGCGGAGGAGCAGTAGCAACAATTGCTCGATGATCATCTTCCGCTTCATGCGCTTCTGCGCCTTCAGCAGGAATTCCATCGCGGCCCAATGGACGCGCTTGAAGCGCATCCGATTAATCAGGTGGATGATGATCGGCGCGCTGACCAGCAAGGCCCCCGCGAGCAGCGCCCACGGGAATAGGAAGGCGGTCGAGATCCAATTCCCGAGCGAATCGAAAAACTTATCCATCGCGGGTCATCTCGGCAGTTTGAAGCTCGGATACTGGGAACGCGCGGATCAATGGCGGACAGGGGCTTTCCGCTCGGCCATGCGGCGGAACAAGAACTTCGACAGGATCGCGTCCAAGTAATCGCTCGTGCGGACGAGGTTGTAATCGACGCCCAACCGGGAGCAGCCGCGGCGGACTTCGACCAAGTACTCTTCCAGCGCTTCGAGATACCCGTCGCGCAGGGCCTTCGGGTCGCAGAAAATGTTCGGTAGTTCTTCCATCCCCTCGAACTTCGTCATGCCGCCGAAGGGGAAGGTCAGTTCGTCGTCGTCCATAATGTGGAAGACCGCCACGTCCTGCTTCCGGTGCCGGAGCATTTCGAGGCCTTTGAACAACTCTTCGCGATCGGTGAGCAAGTCGGAAAAAACGATCACGACGCCGCGCGACGGCATGGTCTCGGCGACCGTTTTGAGCGACTTCAGCATGTCGGTCTTTTGCGCCGGCTTCGACAGATGCAGCGTGTTGGCGATCGCCGTGAGCTGCCGTTGCGAGCTTTTGGGCGGGATCGCTTGTTTGACATCCCACCCGAAGCTGACGAGGCCGGCGGAGTCTTGCTGGCGGACGACGAGGTAGGCGAGGCAGGCCGCACCGGTGCAAGCGTACTCGTATTTGTTCATCGCCCCATTGCCGTAGACCATCGACTCGCTGGTGTCGACGACGATGGCGCAGCGGAGGTTCGTTTCAGCTTCGTACTGCTTGATGTAGAACTTGTTCGTTTTGGACCAGACCTTCCAGTCCAAGTGGCGGATGTCGTCGCCGGGGACATAGTCGCGGTGCTGGACGAACTCGATGCTCTGGCCGAAGAAGGGGCTTTTGTGCATCCCGGATAGAAACCCTTCGACGACTTGCTTGGCGCGCAAATCGAGCTGGGTGATCTTGGAGATCGTCGTCGGGTGGAAGAACCGCTTCGGGTCGTCGGCGTCGGTGCGGGCCATGATGAAACCATTTCGGATTGCGGATTTGGGATTGCGGATTGGAAGACCGCGGAGCCCGGATCGAAAATCCGAAATCCGCAATCCCGAATCCGAAATCGAATCACGACGCGAAGATCTTCTTGAAGCGTTCGTCTTTCTCGAGTTCGCCTTCGCGGCTGGGGGTTTCGTGGAGAATGCGCTTCACGACCATATCGGTCGTGACGCCTTCCGAGGCCGCCGTGAAGTTCGTCGCGATGCGGTGCCGCATGACCGGCAGAGCGATTTCTTGGACGTCTTCGACGGTGACGTACGACCGGCCGAACAGCAGCGCCCGCGATTTCGCCCCGATGATGAGGTTCTGCACGGCGCGGGGGCCGGCGCCCCAGCTCAACCAATCGCGGATATACTTCGGCGCGCCCGGCATGCTGACACGCGTTTGCCGGACCAGCGCGAGCGTGTACTTGATGATGTGATCCGTGACCGGCACCTTGCGGACGAGCGTTTGCAACTCGAGGATCTGCTCGCCGCTGAGAACCGTTTTCGGTTCGTCCATATGCGTCGAGGTCGTGCGCCGGGCGATTTCGAATTCTTCGTCGAAACTCGGATAGTTCACGAAGACCTTGAACATGAAGCGGTCTTGCTGGGCTTCGGGCAGCGGGTAAGTCCCCTCTTGCTCGATCGGGTTCTGCGTGGCGAGCACGAAGAACGGGTTGCCGAGTTTGTGGCGGATGCGGCCGACCGTCACTTGGCGCTCTTGCATGGCTTCGAGGAGCGCGGCTTGGGTTTTGGGCGGCGTACGGTTGATTTCATCGGCGAGGACGACGTTGGCGAACAACGGGCCGTTGAGGAAGCGGAATTCCCGGGACCCCGTGGTCCGGTTCTCTTCGATCACGTCGGTGCCGGTGATGTCCGACGGCATCAAGTCCGGGGTGAACTGGATGCGGCTGAAGTCGAGCGACAAGCACTTCGCCAGCGTCGAGATCATCAGCGTCTTGGCGAGGCCGGGCACGCCTTCCAGAATGCAGTGGCCCCGGCCGAACATGGCGATGAGCAGTTCTTCGATGACCTGGTCTTGGCCGACGATGACGCGGCCGAGCTGCTTTTTGATGTCGCCGAAGGCGTGCTTCAATTTCTGCACGCTGTCCATGTCGGAGTTGGTCAGTTCGGCGTCACCCACGCGGACGGCGCGGGCCACTTGGACGTCGGGATCACGCTCGCTCATTCGTCGCTCGCAGGGTCGTGGTGAAGAACGGAGGGATTCTAGAAATCGTTCAGTGCGCGGCCTTGGAAAGCTGCGGTGAGTTTTAGCGTTTTATCGGTGGTAGAGGGGGAGGATGCTCTTCTCCAATTGCAGAATTGTCAGGGCGAAGGCGGTGGAAAGGATGGAACCGGTGTAACCGCCATTCCAGCTACCATCGGCCGCTTGCGTCGAACGGTAGTGTTCAAAAATCGTTTCCCGGTATTTACTCCAGAGCATGCTGTCCTCTTTCTTGGTATCCGGGAACAGCTTCTGGTAGCGGTCGTCGCCCAACACGTACACGGCTTGGGCCATGTAGTAGCTCTGGTATTCGTCGTGGCCACCGCCGCGGCCGCCGGTGCCGTAGATGTTCTCTTTGCAGTATTTGATCCACATCTTCGCGTATTTGTCGTCGTATTGCCCCGAGCTGAACGCGCAGGCGACGGCGGCGGCCGTGATCGGCGGGCGCTCCGCCCCGGCTTGGGCGATTTGCCCTTGGCCGAGGTTGTAGATGACCCCGCCGCGGGGCGTGGTGCATTTGCGGAGGTATTCGGTCGCGCTGTCGATGATCGATTTCGGCACGACAATGCCGGCGTTGCGGGCGGCCCTCAGCCCTTGCAATTGGGTGATGGTCGTGGACCCTTCGTCGAACCCGCCGCCATCGGCCGCGGAAACGTATCCCCAACCGCCCTGTTTCGTTTGGGCTTTCCCGCTGAACTCGACGGCTTTCTTGATGATCGCTTCCAGTTTCTTGCGGCGTTTGTCGTCTTCTTCTTCGCCGTAGGCACACGAAAGGAACATCAATCCGAAGCCATGCCCGTAAATGTACCGAGACGATTCGGTCGGATTCTGCGGGTTACCGAGGAGGCCGTTGTTCTGCGAGCGAGTCAAGAACCAGTCGACGGCTTTGACGATGTTATCGCTGTATTTGCCTTCGCGGAGGGTGCTCCCTTCCATCAGGAGCGCCATCCCGGCGAGGGCGGTCATCACCGTCGGATAGGTGCCGCCACCGGCGTCCCAGTGACCGTCCGGGTTTTGGCTCCGCTTCAGGTATTCGAGGCCCTTCTCCACCATCTCGTCGGTGTTGATTTTCTTTTTGTCTTGGGCCTGCGCCGGCTCAGCCGGGGAGACCAGCACGACGAACGCCGCGAGGGCGGGAACGAAGGCGTACCGCAAATGGGCCGAGCGCATAGCCAAACTCCACGGCGGGATCAGCGGAACATGGGTAAGACGATCCGCGCGGCGAATTCTATCACCGGGCGGACACAAAAGAACCGCGCGGGTGGGAGAGGGGCGCGGATCGAAGTCATGCTACACGAACTGAACGCCCCCGGCCGGTGCCGGGGGCCTAGAAACGAAGGAGCCGGTCATTCGGCGCTGATTTTGAGGCGGAGGTTGTAGTTCCAGAATTCAAAACTGCCGGTCTTGCCATCGTACGTGAGCGCTTGGAACGGCCCATTTTGCGAGGGGTTATTTTTATAGGACTTCAACACGCCCGTCCGTTTGTCGACCGCAAGGACTTGGTGCGTGTATTGCCCGTTGTTGATGGCCGCCTGTTTGCCATCCGGGTCGATGTAGGTCGGGTTCGCCGCCACGAGGCAGGGCATGTCTTCGAAGCGTTCGAGACAGAGTTGCTGGCGCTGAAACTGGCCATCCGTGTACCAGAGCCGCTTGCTCGTGGTGCGGTCGAAGGCGTAACACGCCCCGTTGACCGGCGCCGTCTTCACCGGGGCATAACCCCAGAACATTTGCTGGACATTTTGCTGATCTTCTTTGTTTAGGAAGACGTAGAACCGTTCGGAATCCCCCATGAGCAGGGGTTCTTTGAGCGCGAGTTTCCCTTTGACCTTGAGGTGTTCCTCGGCTTTGTCCGCGTCGACTTTGCCGTCGAGTAGCACCTTGCCATTGCGGGAGTTGAGGACTTGGATTGCACCCGTCGGCGTGACGATCCCCGTGATCTCCGGGTCGTACGATTTCATCACGACCGAGTCGGCCGGGAAATCTTTGGTCCAGATGTCTTTGCCCTCGACGATGTCGTAAAGGCGGAGTTTCGTCGGCGTGTCTTTGGTGCCGGGTTCGCCCAACAACACCTGCCGGCCGAACATCGCGAGGCGGGTCTTGCCGGTGATCAGACCGCCGAAATCTTTCATCCCTTCGACGGTGGCGCCGTCGGAAGCGCGGAGCACGCGGGAGGTCGTGCCCGTCGAACTGGCTTCGACGAGGAAGATGTAACGGGAATCGCCGAATATCGAAGACTTCGACGAGATGTTACCGCGGGTCCAGAGTTTGGCGCCGGTGCGCGGGTCCAGCACGAACAGCCCTTCGCGGGTGATGATCGCGGCGTACGACGATTGCAACACCGACGAGCGCCCGAGGCGGAACGACCATCCGTCTAGGGTGCGGAACACAGCGTCGCCGTCGGCGTTCGCGGTCGGATCCATCGTCAGCCCCCCCTGCGGTAACACGTCTTGGATGAGAAGATTCTGCTTCCAGAGTTCTTTCCCCTTCTCCTGCGAGAGGTCGAAGCAGTAGACGAATTGACCGACGTGCAGCATGAGCAGATGGCCGCACGCTTGGGCGATCCGCACGGAACCCGTATTTTGTGGCAGTCCGTTGTTCTGGATCGGCATTTGCGGGATGCCGGGGAATTTGGCCCGCTCTACCCCGGTCACGCGGTCGGTCACGCGCAATTCTTGCAATTGCGAGCTCTGGTTCAAATCGAGGGTCAGCCGGTGCCGTTTGAAGAAGGGCAAGAGGTCGCCATCGGGGACGATCACGGTCGATGGCGGGCGGTAGGCCCCGTTGTTGCCGACGAGGTTTTCGACTTTATATCTGCCGAGGCCGATCACCCGGGCCGGTTCTAATGACGGCAGTAACCGCTTGTCGGTGATGATGTCGCCGTAGATGTCGGCGCCAGTGCGGCCGTCCTCTTTGATCACGACGGTGGGGAACTCCGTGCCCAACCGGGAGTACATCCCCACGGCGTCTTCCATCATATTCCGGCTCGTGAGCAACCGGGCCAAGGCTTCGGTCGCCCGCGCGGCCGCGAGTTTGCCGTCTTTGGAGTCGTCGGCGTCGCCGACGAGGTTGAACAGGTACGATTGTGCCTTCCGTTTATCGTCGTCGTTGTTCGTGAGCATCAACCGCTCGGCGAGCAGGAATTGGGCCTCGCGCCCAGAGGCGAAGTAGGGGCCGAAGGTCTTGACGAAGTTCTCGAGTTGGACGAGGTCGTTCGCGCTCCGGACATCGTCCCATTCTTTGTCGACTTTGTCTTTGAGCGGCTTGCGGACGGTGTCGTCTTTGGCGGTCCGCATCATGGCGTCGATCCGGCCGCTGGCCCAAACCGACGACTGCGCCAAGGTGTTGGCGTCTTCGGGGACCGGCAGCAGACGGCCCTTCTCGCCGAGGGCGGCGTAGGCGCGGTAGTTGTCGAAGGCTTCGACGAGCCGGCCTTCCTTCTCGCACCCTTTGGCAACGAGGCTGTAATACAGGCCTTTGCGGCGGGTCTGCTCTTCGATTTCGCGGGCGCGCTCGGGGCTCCCCTCGTCCGCCGTCGGCGTGAGTTCGCAGAGTTTCTTGTATTCCGGGAGGAACTTGTCCGCGGCTTTGAAGTCGGCCCGGAGGATTTCGGTGTACGCGATGTAAAGTTTCTGGCTGATCTTCCGCTGCGTCGATTCGCCCGGCTTGTTCGCCTCGGCTTTCTTGAATTCGACGATGGCTTCGTTCAATTTGCCTTCATCGAGCAGCAGTTCCCCGCTGGACGTGAGCCCGTCGGGGTTGTTCGGATTCTCCAAGAGGATCTTGGCCATCTCCCGCTTCTTGATTTCGATCAGCGGGAACGCGCTGATTTCCGTGGCCGACTGCGAGAACATCATGCCGTCGTGGAACAGCAGATTCCCGAGCGACAACCGGGGGTCTTGGGCGATCCCAGAGTTCGCTTCTTTGCGGCGGAACGGCGTCTTGGCCTTCGCGATGCCGGTGTCGGCGTTGATAGCCCAGACTGCGGGGATATTCGAATCGGGTTTGTCCGGATCGCCGATGACCGGCAGGTAATACAGGCCGTCTTTGCTCGTGACGCCGTGCCCGGAGGGTTGGCCGATCTTGAGGGGCTCTTTCCACGCGGCCACCGCTTTCTCGCGGCCCGTCTTCTCGTCTTTGTCGCCGATGAGTTTGATCGCCCGCACGGTGTTCCGGCCGACGATCACGACGTTCCCGGCGACGACGCCACCGACGTACATGTCGTCGACTTGCCGGTTCACCGTCCAGAGCATCTTGCCCGTCCGCAGATCGAGGCACTGGACTTGATCCGAGTCGTAGGCGCTCATGACCACCCGGCCGTTGATGATGATCGGGTTGGACGCGCGCCAGCGTTCGTTCGGGAGCGCTTGACCGGCCACACCGTTGCCGGGGAACGGCCGGCGACCCATTCCGCCGCCCCCTGGACCGATTTCCCCACGGGGTTCGCCAGCGTTGTACGTGTGCGCCCAAAGCAAGCTGCGGGCGTTGATATCGACGGCGATGAGCGCCCCGGAGTTGGTCGGGCAGACGATGACGCCGTCGGACGACGCCATGAACGACGATTGGATCCGCCGGAGGGAATCTTGTTTGATCGGGCTATTCGCCCGGCCGAGGTTCTGCACCCAGAGCAATTCGGGGACGGGCATACTCGCCCGTGCGTTCGGGGCGTTGGGCGCCGCGGGCGGCACCGTCGTCTTATGCGGGTCGAGGCAGGCCATCTTCAGGTAGCCTTCCCGCTCGTACAAGACGTAAAGCTTGCCGTTGATCGGCAGCGGTGCCCCCATGAAGAAGCTGTTTTCGGTGAGCTTTGCGGAACTGGTAATCTTCTCTTCTTCTTCGGCCTTCAACTGGGCGCCGATGCCGCCGAGCGTCCACGTCAACGCCCCGGTTTCGATATCGACCGCCACGAGCTTGCTGTAATCTTTCATCCCTTTGGGGCCGTCGTTCATGCCGGGTTGCGGCATACCGCCCCATTCGTTGAAAACCTGTTGGAACGGCAGGATCGCGAGGTCGTCGACGTAATAGACGTACTTGCCGTCGTGGCTCATGCTGCCGAGCAGCGGGTTCTCGAACAGCACACTGGGCATTTGTGCGGCCCAATATTGATTCCACCAGCCTTGGACGTTCGCTTTTTCCGCAGAATTGACCGAGTCTTCGGCCGCCCAAATGCTCTGCGCCCCGCCTTTGCAAGGCGAGAACCACGCGAGTTCGCCGGTGCGGTACGGCTTGCCGGTCGGCCCGACGCCGTCCTTCGTGTAGAAGGAATAGGCGCCGTCGTAACCGCGGAAGATGATCATGTTCGGCGCGGTGACCGGGAAAAACGAGGGGAGCAGAAGCTTCTTTTTGTCCGATTGGGCGCGCCGGTACGACTCTTGAATTTGCGTCTGGACGAACTCGGCGGCGGACTTCAGATTGGGGTCTTCGGTACGGTAGAGCAGCGGCATGCTGAACAGCGGGTCGAGGAACGGGGCCCCAGCGTCGGCGACGCCGGCGCGGGACATTTCGCCGCCTTTCATCGCGATGTGGGCCGTGCTGACCGTGCCGTACAGAAACTTGATGTTCCGTTCGTATTCGACTTTGAGGTTTTCGAGCGAGTAGGTTTTATTCCCGAAGACGACGCCGTCGCGCGGGAACTTCTTCTCGATCTTGTCCCAGAGGTTCGTCAACAGTTCCGGCCGTTTGTTTTCCCCGGCGCGGCGGAAGGCCACCGTGACTTGGAAGAGCGCCTTGGAATCGAGAACCTCTTCCGCATCGGAGCGGGCGAGGAGCCGCTGGAACCCGTGGGCAGCCTCGGGGTAGTTGCCGAATTCCAAGTTGATCCGCGCGAGCAGCAGCGTCGCTTGGGCGCCGGCTTTCGTGTGGAAGTACTTTTGCGAGACGATCGCGAGTTTGCCGATATCGTAGCCATTTTGTTGGGCAGTCTTCAACTCGCCGTCGGCGACCGGGCCATAGCTGAGCTGATAAAAGTCGCGACCGTCTTTGGAAAAGGTGCCGATCAACCGACCGATCTCGTCCTTCACGCTGACGCGGCGTTTATCTTTGTCTTGGTACTGGTAAAAGAAATCGCTCTTCGCATCGAGCAGCCCTTGGGCCAACTTCACGACCACCGGCCAATCGATTTTCTTCTCGTTTTTGACGTTGAGGTAATCGAGGACGGCCTCAAATTTGAGGTTCGTATCGCGGTCTTCCGGGAAGCTGAACTTCTCGATCAAGCTCTTCGGCTCTTCGCCGGGCAGCCCGCCCGGCCCACCGGGTACCGGTTGGTCGAGTTGGATCTGAAGTTGAGCCTTCTGCTGTCCCAAGGCCGACCGCGAGGTCGTGAGTAGGGCGACCCCCAATCCCGCGAGTACGGCCACCAGAACCACGACTCGGATGTTCATCGTTCGCATGGATGCTCTCTCCGTAAATCGGCCGACCGGAGGGATCGCCCTCCCCGCAACATTTTGACAATTCCGCACCGGGACTACAAGGAGCAAATCCGAATTGCCCCATCAACGGAACAAGACGATCCGGCGGGGGCAATTCTAACCGGGGCCGCGACTGGCCCGGCCGATCCCCCGACCGTCCGACGATTCGGAACGCCCAACGGTTCTGATTTTCCGCTATAAAGCCGGAACCAATCCGCCCGTCCGCGCCGGGGAGTCACAGTGGTTCTCGTCGTCACCCTCGCCGTCCTCGCCCTGGCTCTGACCGGGGTCTTCTGGGGTTTGTCCCTATTTTTGCAAGGGTATCTCTACAGCGGGCCGGCGACCCGGCTACCGCTTCGGGCGCTCACCGCCGGCTTGGCCGTGTCCTGTTTCTTGACGCTTTGGACGTTCGTGAACACGCGGGCTGAGTCCGAAAACAAATACGGCACGTTCTTCGAATTCAACCCGACCGGTGCGAAAGAGATCAAAGAGTTCGACGCGGTGCGTTTCGGAGTCGCCTCGAAAGAAGAAAAAACGGTCTCCTTCAAACTGCAACCCGGCACGAAGGCCCATAAGTTCGTCGATACGGAGGGGCAAGAATTCAAGCTCGCCGATGCCGGGGGCGGGTACATCACGGTGGCGCTGATGGTGCCGGGCCCGGATGGAAAGAAGAGTCGATTTGACGCTGTCATGGAGGGGAAGGTTTACAGTACTGAGAACAAGCTCTTCCAAGAAAAGGGGGGCTCGCGCTACCTCGAAGGCGATCCGCCGAAACAGGTCTTCGCCCCGAACACCGGGGCGTTGATCCTCGCGATGGGTTTGAACATCTTGATGTTCGTCGTCTGGTTCCTCGCCTGCTGGCCGATCTTGCAATACCTCCCCGGCCATGCTTTGGGCATCGCGCTGGTCTTCGGACTCTTGACGATGGTGATCTTGATGCCCCTGCTCTTCAAATTGAACAAGCCGAAGCCGGCGGCAGTGGCGATGAGTCAGGTGGCGAACTGAATCGCGTGCGCGAGGATGTATCTCGCGTATTTCAGTTGTATCGATGAGATGATTTTTCCGATTTGGCAACGCGTCATGAATTTCTTGAGCGCATCGACCGTCAGATTTTTATTGTTCAATAATAAACGATTTAGTTATTGCCAATGAAGCCTTTCAAGAACCTCCCCGATACCGGTTCGCAATCGCGGCAACACCATTTTGATGCCTTGCGCGGGTTTGCGATGCTTTTGGGCATCGGGTTGCACGCGTCGCTCTCGCTAGCCGGTGTGCCCTGGATCGTGATGGATAACACCAAAAGCGACTGGTTGAAGTGGTTCTTCGAATCGATTCATGGCTTCCGGATGCAGCTTTTTTTCGTGGTCAGCGGTTACTTCACCATGCTGCTGTACCGCCGCCGCGGATTGAGCTCGCTGCTGGAGCAACGATTCCAGCGGGTTCTCGTCCCGTGTTTGCTGGGTCTGGTGACCGTGATCCCCCTTCAACAGTGGATCTCCGTACGGGCGGCGGACAACGCGCCCAAGCGAGAGGCTCCCCTCGCTGTCGGGAAGGTGCTTCTGATCGAGGCGATACGCAAGAGGGACGCCATCGAATTCGAACGGCTTCTATCGGACGGTCCCGATCTCAACAAGGCCGACGCGGAATTCGGGATACCGCCGCTTGGTTGGGCGGCACTCTATACTTAGCCGATTCGGCTTACTGGCTGTATTTGATTCACTTGCCGCTCGTGATCTATCTCCAATCCACGGCTCGCGAATGGCAATACTCGCCATACTCAAAGTTCGCTGGCATCAGCCTGATCGCGACCGCCGTGCCTTTGCTGTCGTATCAGATTTTCGTTCGACATTCTTATTTGGGAACTATTTTGAATGGCCTCCGGATACGCAAGTAACTTTGCATTTATTCGATCCGCCATTTGATGTTCGTCGTCTGGTTCCTCGCCTGCTGGCCGATCCTTCAATTCCTCCCCGGCCATGCTTTGGGCATCGCATGTGTCTTCGGACTCTTGACGATGGTGATCTTGATGCCCCTGCTCTTCAAATTGAACAAACCGAAGCCGGCGGCAGTGGCGGTGGTACCTCAGAGGATGGAAGGGCTCGGATCTTCGAACTCGGCGTTCAACAGGTACTGCTTCCACGCGGACGGAATCTGCTTCCCGATTCGCGTTGGATCGTGGATCTCCCCGGGTGCGAAGGTATAGAGTGACATGATGTCCCCCTGCGTTTCAATCGGTAGTTTTTCCAGCGTCGGCTCGACGAGGTCATGCCTCTTTTCGACAGGTAAACCTTCGAAGCGGGAGTCGATGACACGGACTCGGATCGACGCCGAGTTGTATCGGTAAGCATCGGCACGCTTGAAGCCCGCGTCCCTCAGAGCTTCCGCCACGGCACGCGTCTCTTCCGTTTGCTTTTCTTCCCATGTCGCCGGCAAAGTTTCGATCATTGTAATTTCTCCTCGGCCCAGTCATAAACAGCCTTTGAAGTCTTGAGAAGCCCTCGTGTTTCCCCGATGTCCGAACGGCCCGTTTCATAACGGAGATCAGTTGACCAATCGAAACGCCGAAGTCGACGGATCAAGTCAGGTGGCAGTTTCAATCGGAATTCGCAGTCCAAAATCCCGCGCAACGTATCGTGCTGATGCATTCGGTATCCGCGGCTGATTCTCATGAACTGCTTGTCTCGCTCGGATTCCGGAGTCAAACCCATAATGAGAGCTTTCAGCGAGCATTCGATAGCGTATCCCCCAAGATACCGGGCATCGAGAGCAAACATCATATCGAGCAGCGCCTGAGCCGCAGTCAGTCGCTGTGTGGCTGCTTTCAAGAAATTCGGGCCGATCATCAGTGACATCTCACCCCTTTACTCCCATCACCGCATCCAGCGGCGAATCGGTCCGATGGCAGGTCACATCCGCGAATCCGGCGGCCTGTAGCAACTCCGCGTATTCCGCCCGCGTGCGTTCTTTGCCTTCGGCGACCGTCAGCATGTTCAGGTGCTGCAGCACGGCCCACTCGGGCGAGGCTTTGGAATCGTCGAGCACTTTCTCCGCGATGAATACCGCCCCACCGACGGGGAGCGCCGCGTAGATCTTGCCGAGTAGCAATTTGATCTTCGGTTCGCTCCAGTCGTGAATGATGCGCCCGAGGGCGTAGACGTCGGCCTGCGGCAATTCATCGGCGAAGAAGTCGCCGCCGATCACGTCGATGCGCGCGGCCACGTCGGCCGGGATGAATTCCTTCGTGATCGGGATGACTTCGTTCAGATCGAAGACGACCCCGCGCAAGTTCGGCCAGCGCCGGCAGGCCGCAACTGTGAGATGCCCCGTCGCCCCGCCGAGGTCCGCGAAGGTTTGGAACCGACCAAGATCGACCGCGTCCACGACCCGCGGCGACGAGATCAACCCGTAGGCGTGCATCCCCTGGATGAACTCGCGGCGTTGCCAGTCGGTGCGGAAGAAGTGCGAGAAGATCGCCCCGTCGAGGTCATACGTCTGCTTCCAGCGGTGCGTCCCTTCGACAATCGCCCCGGGCAGGTTGTCCCACATTTTCCAGAGGACGGCGCTCGAGTAATTGATGTACCCGAGCATCCGCCGCGGGCTGGCAGTCGTCAGGTACGCCGTCGCCGCCGGGGTGTTCTCGAACCGACCGTCGGTCTGGGTCAACAAGCCGAGCATGACGGCGGCGCCGAGCAATCGCTCGAGCGCGTCCGGGTGGCAATTTAAAGTTCCAGCGAGTTCGACGGCACTCGTCGGCCCCTGTTTCAAGGCATCGAAGACGCCGAGTTCGCAGGCCGCGAAGAGGACCTTCGATTTGCGGAACGCCGACAGGAGTTCGAGAACCACGGACGGATCGGGCACGGTCGGGTCGGCGATCATGGGCGAAGCTCCGGGTGGGGTTCACGTCGTCGCGGAAGGCACCGGACGGCCGAATTCGTCGAGGCCGTAGCGTGCGAAGATTTCGGCGGGCGAAACGCTCACGACCTTGCCGTCGCGCCCTTCGCAGATGTCGAAACCCAGCCGCGCGTGTTCGAGCAGCGCTTCGCGGGTGGACTTTTCATGGGCGGCCTTCATGGCCGGTTGAAGGGCCCGCATCTTCGCCATCAGCGGGGATTCGGTTTTAAGCATCGTCGGCACTCCTCAGGAATTCGGCCCAGTCGTACTCGTTGTCGATGTCTTCTTCGCCCCAGTCGCCCATGCCGAGCAATTTGGGTTCACCGCTAGTGTTATCATATACTTCCCAATGATCCGCGACAGGCCGGTACAGCTCGACAAAGTTGCGGACGCTCCGGGCGTAGCGGCGACGGATGTCCTCGTCCGGGACATGGTGCTCGCCACGTTTCACGCGGTGAGCCACACGCCGGATCGCCAACTCTGGGCTGTCGAGCCAGTAGTAGAACAAGTACGTCTCGTACCCTAGCACGCGCAGCGTCTTCAGCCACACGGCGTACGTGCGTGCCGACAGCGTCGTCTCGAAGGCGAAGTCGGCCCGCGCTTCGATGAGGCGGGCCATCTCTTGCAGCATCAGCCGGCCGGCGCGGAATGACTCCGCCTCGGGGTTCAGCCCGTTCAGCCCGCGGGCGATGGCGTCCGCATTCACGAACGTCGGAATCCGGAGCACATCTTGGAGGACGGCCCGCGACGCGGTGGTTTTCCCGGCCCCGTTGATTCCACCCAGGATCACGACTCGCGGCATGGGATGTTCCCTTCGGCATCGGCGGAGGGTAGTATAGCCGTGCGTCGGCGAGCGGGGTTTCGGAGGGGCGTGCGATGATGGAAGAGGAGTGGTCGTCAGGGACAAATCCTGAACTGCTTTTGGATCAGTTCAGCGATACGTCATCAAGTAGGCGATTGCGCCTCTTCGCGGTGGCGTGTTGTCGTAGAATTTGGAATCTTATGCCCGACGAGCGTTGCAGAGCAGCGGTTGAGTTGGACTTCCCCACGAAAAACGGGCGCGCAGTTAAGAGTTTTCGGAACATTCGAACTCCGCCGGGGCGACGTACCCCAGCGACGAGTGTCGGCGCATTCGGTTGTAGAACACTTCGATGTACTCGAACAGGCTCGCCTTCG
>JANXTU010000201.1 GCA_025352235.1 Fimbriiglobus sp. | reverse complement strand
GTAGAGAAATCAAAGGAGAAAGCCGAGGCGAATGAAGAGAAGAACCTGTCGAAGATCGCTGCCCAAAACGAAATCTTCCTGAAGTGCATTGAATCGGAGCAATCAAATGGCGAAGAGGGGGCCACGCTCACCGTGTTAAGGTTTAGCTTGAGATTCAAGGTAGCGTGACGACATCGCTGGTTTTCTATTTGATCAGTGAGTTATCGATGGCAAACGTCTTGATCTCGATTTTGACTTTGGTGTTGGCCGGCTGCGCGACGTCGGGTCCAACAATTTTAGTTGCGCTGGAAGACGCGACCATACTGTGTCATTCCAAATCCTTCCCGTGGTGTCAATCGAGATTGGCGATAACGCAACTCATCGCATGCACAAGATTACCCACCCCCCCCTTGTGGTTGTCAAGACTTCCCACACAAAATATGTTGCGAAACTGCGGCGGGCGGACGCGCTACTTGGAAACCATGTACATCCTCGATCTCGCGCTCGACCATCGCAGCGCCGACTTGCCGACGCGAGCCGTGCCGTGGGGCCGCTTCAAACAGCCGTTGAAGGATTTGAACTTGGAGTAAGTCGGCCTCCGTAAGATTCCCCCATGCTGCCACACGTCGAAGATACCATCGTCGCGCTCTCCTCGGCTCCGGGGCCGGGGGCGCGGGCGATCGTGCGCTTGTCGGGGCCGGGGGCGCGGGGGGTAGTCACGGCGGTCTTCGACGGAGGCCTCCCCGCCGCGCGGACCTTCGCTTCGGGATGCTTGAAGCTTTCCGGTGTCCCCGCGTTGCTGCCCGCCGAGTTCTATTTCTTCCGCGGGCCGCACACTTACACGGGCCAAGATCTCGCGGAGATTCACACGGTTTCGTCACCGCCGTTGATCGACCGGTTGATCGCCGACCTGCTCGCCGCCGGGGCCCGCGCGGCCCAACCGGGCGAGTTCACGATGCGGGCCTTTTTGAGTGGCAAGAAGGATCTGCCGCAGGTCGAAGCCGTGCTCGCGGTGATCGAGGCGACCGACGAAACCGATTTGCAAGCGGCGCTCGCGCAACTGGCCGGGGGTGTCTCGCAGCCGCTGGAGAAACTGCGGGACGACCTGCTGAACCTGCTGGCCGATGTCGAGGCCGCACTCGATTTTGTCGACGAGGACATCGAGTTCGTTTCAAATGCCGACACGATCTGGCGCATCGGCAGCGGTCTCGCGCATCTGTTGAATCTCAAGCGGCAACTCGACGACCGCAGCGTCAGCCGTCGGCCGATGCGCATCGCACTCGTCGGGAAACCGAACGCGGGGAAAAGCCGACTGTTCAACGCGCTGATCGGCGCCGACGCCGCGCTGGTGAGCGCCGAGGCCGGGACGACCCGCGACTATTTGGCGCACGCGTTGAATCTCGGCGGGCACGCCGTCGAACTGATCGACACCGCCGGCTGGCAGGCCGCGACCGATTCCATCGAGGAGCAAGCCCAGTCGCTCGGACGCGGGCAAACGGACGGGGCCGATCTCGTGCTCGTGTGCGTCCCGGTCGATGCGGAACCGCCGTCGATTCTTCCGCGGGGCACCTTACTGCGGACCAAATCCGACTTGGGTCCGACAGCCGGGCTGGCCGCGTCGGCCGTCGCGCCGGACGGGTTGATCGCACTGCTCGAGTTTTTGACTTCGAGCGCCGCCGCGTTCGCGCGGCCGGCGCTCGCCCCGAGCCAGAGCCGCTGCCGGCACCACATCGACGCGGCCCTCGCCGACCTGCGCACGGCGCACAACCACGCCGTCTTCGGCGACCCGCCCGAACTATTGGCGTTGGCCCTCCGCCAAGCGCTCGATCAAATCGGCGCGATGGCCGGCAGCGTCTACACGAACGACCTGCTCGACCGCATTTTCAGCCGGTTTTGCATCGGGAAGTGACCGTGGCGACACGTTTTCCAACGTGTCGAGATCAGATCCGACACGTTAAAAACGTGTCGCCACACTGCAGGATCGCACGGGAATGCCTGCCAACAGTGTCACGAGCGCGGCGGGGTCGACCGGTTTGACCAAGTGGTGGTCGAAGCCGGCTTTGCGGGAGCGGCGTCGGTCGTCGTCTTGGCCCCAGCCGGTGAGGGCGATGAAGGTGATCGCCGCGGCCCAGGGCTCGGCGCGGATGCGGGCGCAGGCTTCGTAGCCGTTGAGCTTCGGCATGCCGATGTCGAGCAAGACGACCTCAGGGCGGAACGCCGCGGCCTCGGTCACCGCGGCGGCGCCGTCGTTGGCGGTGCGGACGTCGTGGCCGAGGATTTCGAGGAGCATCGCCAACGTCGCGGCCGCGTCCTCGTTGTCGTCGGCGACCAGGATGCGGCGGGGGGGCGATATTGCGCCGACCCCGTCGGCGGGCGGCGCCGATTCGATGACCGCCGGTTCCATCGCCACCGGCAACCGGACGATGAATTCGCTGCCAAGCCCCGGCCCATCGCTGCGGGCCTCCACGGTGCCGCCGTGCATTTCAACGAGCCGCTTCACGAGGGTCAGGCCGATCCCCAAGCCGCCTTGCGATTTCTCCAAAGTCCGTTCGACTTGCGTGAACATCCCGAAGATTTTGGGGAGCATCTCGGCCGGGATGCCGACGCCGGAATCGCGGACGCGCACCGCGACTCCGCCGGCGCTCTCCCGCGCGGCGCTCAGATGAATCCGGCTGCCGGGTTCGCTGTATTTGGCGGCGTTGGTGAGCAAGTTGCAAAACACTTGCCCGAGCCGGGTCGCGTCGGCGTCCAAGTAGATCGGCTCGCCCGGCAGTTCGACGGCGAGCGTGTGCTCGGCGGCATCGAGGGTGGGCCGGGCCGTCTCGACGGCGCCGGCCATCGCCGTCGCCAAATCGATCCGCTCCAGACGGAGCAGCAACTTCCCTTGGCTGACTCGGCTGACGTCGAGGAGGTCGTCGACGATGTGGACCATCTGCTCCAGTTGCCGTCCCATCATCGCGCGGAGGGCTTCCGCGTCGGGCGTGAGGCCCGCCCGTTGCAGAATGAGCAGTCCGTTGCGAATCGGGGCGAGCGGATTGCGGAGTTCGTGGGCCAAGGTCGCCAAGAATTCGTCTTTGCACCGGTCGGCTTCGGAGAGCTTCGCCGCCAGTTGCCGCAGTTGCAGTTCCGCCGATTTCGCGTCGGTGATGTCGGTGTGGACGCCGACCCATTCGCGGACGGCGCCGTCGTCGTCCCGAATCGGGACGGCGCGGATCGAGCACTGCCGCCATTCGCCGTCCCGCCGCCGCACGCGGTGCTCGAACTCGAAGGTGCCACCCGCCGCGACGGCCCGGTTCCAGGCGTCGATCGTCGGTTGGGCGTCGTCCGGGTGTACGGCCGCGGACCAACCGTAGCCCCGGTATTCCGCCGCGGTCTGCCCGGTGAAGTTTCCCCACCCCAGCTGTTCGCCGACCATCTTTCCCTCGGCATCGTTCGTCCAGACCAGGCTGCTGACGGCGCCGACCGCGACTCGGAAACGCTCCTCGCTTCTGCGCAGTTCCGCTTCGAACCGTTTGGGCTCGGAAATATCGCGGGCGATCGTGGCGAAATGGATCGCTTGCCCGGTCAGCGGATCGTCGATCCGGAACAGGTCGTAGAGAACGGGGATCGGCTCGCCCGTGACGAAATGTCGGAAGGTCAATTCGCCGGACCAGCGCCCGTCGGCCATCGCGGAGGGGATGACGACGTCGTCGACAAAGGCCCGTCGCTCCGGTGCGAAATAATCCGGGATCGCGGTCCGCCGGACATCGTGATCGGCCGTGAGTCCGATCCGTTCGCGGCCCGCGCGATTCAAAAACAGTTGTTGACCCGCCGTGTCGAAACTGCCGATGAGGTCAGCGGAATTCTCGATGATCGCCACGAGCCGCAACCGCTCTTCCTCGGCGCGTTTCCGCTCGGTGATGTCGCGGGCCGTGCCGGTGATCGCTTCGACATCCCCGTTGGCGTTGATCACCGGGACGAAGAAGTAGTCGTAAATTCGTCGGCCACCCGTACCGACGAGAGGGATCTCGCCCCGGATCGATTTCTTGCCGGCGACGACCTCGTCGAGCTCCCGGCCGTGCAAGGCGGCATGCCACGGTTCGTAGCCGAGTTCGAGACAATTCTTGCCGATGGCTTCGTCCCGAGTCCGGCCCCAGACTTCCAGCAAGGCGGGGTTGGCATACGTGAAGCGGTGGTTCAAATCGAACACGCAGACCAAATCGGGCATGCTGGTCAGAATGGTCTCGTACAACCGCCGCTGCCGTTCGGACGCGGCGACGCCTTGGGCGATCTGGGCCTCGGCTCGCTTCTTCTCGCTGACATCGTGGAAGACCAGCACGCACCCGACGATCTCCCCCTCCCGGCTGCGGATCGGGCCGGCGCTATCTTCGATCGGCCATTCGGTACCGTCTTTGGCGATCAGCACCGTGTGATTCGCCAAGCCGACGATGATGCCTTCTTTCAACGCCCGCAACGCGGGGTTCTCGACCGGCTGCCGGGTCGATTCGTTGACGATGTGGAAGACCCGCGTCAACGGCACCCCCGCCGCATCGGCGTTCGACCAGCCGGTCAGTTCTTCGGCCACCGCGTTCAAATACGTGACCGCACCGTCGCGGTCGGTCGAAATGACGCCGTCGCCGATGCTGGCGAGCGTCGTACGCAACCGCTCGGCTTGGTCGCGGAACAGTCCGTCGAGCCGCCGGCGGTCGAGAAATTGGGCGATCCCTTCGACCAGTGGAGCGAGTTCGGTCCACACGCCGTCGGTCAGTGCACGGCGGGCGAACAGCGCCACCACGCCGACGATCCGATCTTCCACCACCAACGGATAACCGGCGAACGCGACCATCCCTTCGCGGGTGGCCCACGCTCGGTCGCCCACGTCGGGATCGTCCGGCATGTCGTTGCTGAGGTGCGGTTTGCGAGTCGCCGCAATCCGGCCGATTTTGAATTCGCCGACCGGAATCCGGCCGTGGGGGCCGTCCAAGTGGGTGTACGGCCCGACGCTGGCTTGCAGTTCTAAGACGGTCCCCGCGTCGTCCAATGTCCAGATTCGGGCGGAGGCCGCATCCAAATGCCGAACGAGCGCTTCGCAGCAAAATTGCAAAGCGGCGGGCGTTCCACCCGGGGCCGATATCGCGGAACCAATGTCGGCTCGGAGCGAGATCAACCGGGTTCGCTCGGCTTGGGCCATCTCTTCGCGTTTGCGCTCGCTGGCATCGCGGAAGACCAGCACGCAACCCACAATTTCCCCGTCCCGGCAACGGATCGGGCTGGCGCTGTCTTCGATGGGCCGCTCGGTGCCGTCTTTGGCGATCAGCACCGTGTGGTTCGCCAAACCGACGATGATGCCTTCGCTCAGTGCCCGAATCGCGGGGTTCTCGACCGGTTGCCGGGTCGATTCGTTGACGATGGAGAACACCCGCGTCAACGGCACCCCCGCCGCGTCGGCGTTCGACCAGCCGGTCAGTTCTTCGGCCACCGCGTTCAAATACGTGACCGCACCGTCGCGGTCGGTCGAAATGACGCCGTCGCCGATGCTGGCGAGCGTCGTACGCAACCGCTCTTTTTGTTCGGCTACAACTACGGTCTGGTGAACGCGCAGCCGGTCGTTGCGGCGGACGAGTGCAAACACGGCCAGGATCATGAGCAATCCGAGTGCCCCCGCGAACCACGCGATGGTGTTTGACATCCGGAGCGTCGCGTCGGCCCGGCCCGCGCGCTCGGCCATCAACCGCGATTCCTCGGCTTGCATCGCGGCGACCGATTTCCGCACGGCATCCATTGCAACTTGGCCGCGTCCGCTGGAGATGGCGGCGACGGCGGCTTCCGCATCCGTCCGTCGCAATTCGATGGCCATCTTCAACTTGGCGAGTTTCGCTTCGATCTGCGGGCGGATCGCGTCCAACCGATCTTGCTGAGCCGGGTTGTCGGCCGTGAGTCGTTTCAATTCGTCGAACTCATTCCAGACGCGACCGACGGCGGCGTCGTACGGTTCGAGGAAGACGGGGTTGCCCGTGATCACGAAGCCGCGCTGTCCCGTCTCGGCGTCCTTCAACGTCGAGAGGAGTCGCTCGAGTCCGAGGTCGACTTGGTAAGTGTGCTCGACCGCGTCGTTATCGTCTGC
>JANXTU010000199.1 GCA_025352235.1 Fimbriiglobus sp. | reverse complement strand
CAGCGCCCCGAGAAGAAGTGATCGCCGCGCCGTACATTTTCGGAATGCGAGCCAATCCGGGGATGGAATCATGTTGACCGCCGAAGGGTGCCGGGGGCGAATCGCCCGATTCTTGGATCGATTGCGGCCGACCGCGCCGGTCGTCCTCGGCGATCCCCTGCACCTCGTCTACTTCGCCGACGCGTACTGGGATCCGTTTTCGCTCGGGGCCGATTTCGGCGGTCGGCTGCAAATCGATCCCGACGGAAAAACGACCCTGCATTACGATTCTCGCGCGCCGAAGTCGGTGGACGCCGCCTTCGCCGACGCGCGGGATATCACGAAGTGGTACGACGGCCAGTCGCCGGGCCGGGGCAACCGGCGCTTGATCGGCGGGATCTCGCCTGAGACACCGCCTGAAATCCACGCGATCATCGAAGAACTTCGCCGAGCGAAAGATCCGGATGAACTCGATTCGCTCCGCCGATGCATGCGCGTGACGGAAGCCGGTCAAGCGTGGGCACTGGCCAACGTCCGACCGGGCATGACCGAGATCGACGTTTACGCGGGCATCGTCGCGGAGTGTACGAAGGCGGCCGGGCACCCCGTGGTCGTCTACGGCGACTTCGCGGTGTCCCCCGGTTCGGCCAAGCGCGGCGGCGCGGCGACCGACCGCGTCGTCCGCGCCGGCGAGACGTTGATCCTCGATTTCTCGGTCGTGATCCGCGGTTACCGCAGTGATTTCACGAACACCCTCGTCGTCGGCGCAGTGCCGACCACCGAACAGCGCCGACTGTTCGATCTGTGCACAGCCGCCATGGCGGCGGGGGAAGCCGAATTGAAAGCCGGAGCGAAGTGCCAGACGGTTTACGATGCCGTGCGCGGCATTTTCGACGGGGCCGGCGTCGCCGATCACTTCCCGCACCACGCGGGCCACGGCTTGGGATTGTCCCACCCGGAAGCGCCCTTCTTCGTCCGCGACTCCACCGAGACGCTTGTTGAAGGCGACGTCGTCACGCTGGAACCGGGTCTGTACGTCGACGGCGTCGGTGGTATCCGGATCGAACACAATTACGCCATCACCCCGGAAGGGTACGAGAGACTGAGCCACCACGCCCTCGCGCCGAATTAAATCAGTTCCACCATCGGCGTCACCGCGCTCTTCGCGATGAGCGCCGGCCAGTACGCGAAGACTTCCCGCACCGCCGGCCGGCCGGTGGTGTAGCCCGTCGTCCCGGCGTAGCCGGAGGTCACCAGCGGCGCGAATTCCTTGGCGAACCGCTCCACGTTCGCCCGGTTCGGATCCCGGACCGCAACTCGCAAAACGACTTCCGGCGGATCGAATGTTCCCAACACCCCCGGAACGCAGTCGCCGGCGCCCAACGCTTCGATATTGGAATGCTCGAAGGTGAAGCCCGATTGCCGGAGCCGGTCGAGCAGGATTTCCCCGCTGCGCCGCGCCTTCCGCGCCGCGTTCGGCCCCGCGAGCACGAGCATCCCCGATGCTGCATAGCCATCCCGAAAAGCGACCGAAACCTTGTACGTATCGGTCGCGGCTCGGCCCTTCGCCCCCCGGCACTCGACGGTGTCCGCGCCGATTTGGGCGAACGTCGGCGCCGTGAAATCGGCGACCACATCGGGCGTGAAATACCGCGCCGGATCGGCGACTTCGTAAAGCAGTTGCTCGGCGATCGTTTCCAAATTCACGCGCCCGCCGGTACCGGACGGTTTCGAGATCGCGAAGGTGCCGTCTTCGGCGATGTCGGCGATCGGGTATCCGACGGTTTCGAGGCCGGTCGAATCGTCGGCGTTCATCCAGAGCCCGCCGGTCGCTTGGGCGCCGCATTCGATGAGGTGCCCCGCGGTCGTGCCGGCGCTCAGTCGATTCCAATCGTCGGCGGCCCAGCCGAATTCGTGGAGGCAAGGCCCGACCGTCAAGCAGGCATCGGCGACACGCCCGGTCACGACGATGTTCGCCCCCATCCCGAGCGCCGCGGCGATCGGCGCCGACCCGAGGTACGCGTTCGCACTGACAACCCGTTGTCGCACGGCCGACAGCGGCTCTCCGGTGTCGAGGTGGTTCAGCGCGTGACCCGCGGCGAGGAGCCCGTCCAGCCCCGGCATCAAATCGTCGCCGGAGACGATGCCGATGCGCGCCCCCGGGACGATCGTCTTCGCGGCCCGCGCGCAGGCGAGCGGATTCATGCCGCCGGCGTTGGTGACAATCTTCAAATTCGGCTGCCGGTTCAGAGTCGGAACGAGCCGGTTCAGCACATCGAGGAAATCCGTGGCGTAGCCGGCGTCCGGGTCGCGTTGGCGCAACAGCGCGAGGATCGACATCGTCAGTTCGGCCAAGTATTCGAGGGTGAGGTAGTCGAGCCCCCCCCGCTCCGCCAAGCGGATTGGAGCGTCGGGGCTGTCCCCCCAGAAACCGCAGCCGTTGCCGATCCGGATCCGTTTCATGGCATCGCCCCGACGAGAAGAGACGAAGTCAGTTTACCGGAGAACGCGCATGATCGATGAATTCATCGTGCGCCAGGGCGTCCGCCGGTACCGTAGAGTTTCTCCTTCGCGTCGCAAGCTCCCGCCGGTAAGATGTCGGTTCGCCGCCATTCCCCGAGGGTCTCCCGTGTCCGAGTCGCCGTCGCGCCGGTCGTTTTTGCAGTCCTCGGTGGCCGTCGGCGCCGCCGCATTCGCCGTCCCTTCCGTCCTGGCCGCAAATGCGAACGAGAAACTCAACGTCGGTCTCATCGGCTGCGGGAACCGCGGCAAGGCGCTGATCCGGGAAGTGCTGAAGCTCAAGCACAACGTCGTCGCGATCTGTGACATCGCCGAATTTCGGTTGAATGATGTCGCCAAGATCGTCGCGCTCACCGAACAAAAAGCGCCAGCGAAGGAGTACGCCGAGTTCCGCAAATTGCTCGAATGCGAAGGCTTGGACGCGGTGGTGATCGCGACGCCGGACCACCACCACCGCGATATGCTCATCGCGGCCGTCGATGCGGGCAAGGATGCGTACATCGAGAAGCCGTTGTCGAAATTGATCGAAGAAGGCCGCGAGATGATCGAGGCGGTGCGGAAAGCGAAGCGCATCGTGCAAGTCGGCAACCAACGGCACAGCGGCCCGCATTGGCGCCGGTGCCGGGATGTCATCGAGAGCAACGACTTCGGCAACCTCGTGTTCGCCAAAGTCTGGGACACGCGGAACTGGGTCAAACACGACCCGTTCGCCGTGCCCGAGTCCTTCACGAAGGACCAAGAAAAACAGATCGATTGGGCCGCGTTCCTCGGCAAAGCGCCGAAGCGCGAGTTCAACGCGAACCGCTATTGGTCGTGGCGCTGGTACTGGGATTACGCCGGCGGGCTGATGACCGACATCGGCGCCCACCAACTCGACATCGTGCAATGGCTCGGCGGCATCGACGCCCCCAAAAGCGTCATGGCCCACGGCGGCCGCTATCACTTCAAGCACTGGGAAACGCCCGATGTCCTCAGCGGCACCTGGGACTACGGGGCGTTCGCGGCGACCTTCCACGTCGAGTTCATCAACGGGGCCGACGGCGTCGGGGCGACTTTCTACGGCACGAAACAAACGCTGGTCGCCGATGCGGACAAAGAGATCCGGCTGTACAACACCACTGAGAAAATCACCCCGGATACCGAGCCGAAGGAAGTGTGGAAGGTCGAATCCGAGACGCCGCTGCACGTGAAGAATTGGCTCGAATGCTGCAAAAGCCGAAAGGAACCGAACTCCCCGGTCGAACTCGGGCACAAGGTCGTCGTGGCGGCGCACTTGGCGAATCTGTCGTACCGCTCCGGGAAGCGCGTCTACTGGGACAGCGATCGGCAGGAAGTCATAGGCGGATGAGGGGGAAATGCGGATTTGGGATTGCGGATTTCGGATTTTTCGAACGACGCAACCCAATTCCACTTGGAACTACCGTGCACTGTTTTTCAATCCGAAATCCGAAATCCCAAATCCGAAATTCCCATGTTGATTTTCGACAAACCCCCGACGCCATCGTGCCATGCCTCCACCATCGTGGAGGTGGAGCGCGGCAAGCTGCTCGCCGCGTGGTTCGGCGGCAAGGACGAAGGCGCTAAGGATGTGCAGATCTACCTGAGCCGATTCGATGGCAAAGCCTGGAGCGTGCCCGAAGTCGTCGGCACCGAGCCGGGGCAGCCGACGTGGAATCCCGTCTTGTTCAAAACAGCCAAAGGCAGTTTGTACCTGTGGTACAAGGCCGGGCCGAAGCCGGAGAGTTGGACGGGGTACGTCCGTAGCTCCGCCGACGGCGGCAAAACGTGGAGCAAGCCGGCGATGCTACCCGCGGGGTTTTACGGCCCGGTGCGGGCCAAGCCGATTCAAATCGGCGCTGCGATCCTCGCGGGCACCTCGCTTGAAAGCCACAACTGCTGGACGCCCTACGTCGATATTTCCAACGACGACGGCAAGACGTGGACGCGTTCGGCCCCGTTCGGCGTCGCCGGGAAATTCGCCCAGATTCAGCCGACGCTGTTCCACACGAAATCGACCGTTGTCGCCCTGATGCGTTCGCGCGATCCCCGTCGGATCTGCCGGGCGGAGAGCGCCGACGGCGGGAAAACTTGGTCGGCCGCGGAGCCGACGGAATTGCTGAACCCGAGTTCGGGGATCGACGTGGCCCGCACCGGCCCGGAAGAATTATTCCTGATCTACAACCCGAGCACGGTCCTGCGGACGCCCATCAGCCTGGCCCGCTCCGCCGACGACGGCAAGACGTGGAAGAAGGTGCGCGATCTCGAAACCGAAGTCGGCGAGTTCAGCTACCCCGCCATGATCGCCACCGAGGCCGGGACTCTGGAAATCACCTACACCTTCAACCGCAAGCACATCAAGCACGAATCCGTCGACCCGACGAAGTTGCGGGGTTAGGCTTTTGCCGGCGTTGACGAATCGCATCTACCCCAATCCGCACATCCGGAAAACGCCCTCAAGTCCCCTTCCCCGCGCGGTCGATAACTGGGATACGCCGTGCGAGGGATCGAGATGAGCGATACGAAATCGTTGTTGAATCGCATTTCCGCGTTCCGCGAGCGGCTGGAGCGCACGCCGTCGCTCGCCGAAATTCCGGGGGCGTTGCAGCTCGCCGGGCGGGCGGGCCCATCGCCGGCGTGGCTGTCGCAGACGCTCCGTCAATTGGCCTGGGCGGAACCGCAACCCGGCCCGATGATGCTGCGGGAATTGACATCGCACGCGCGCCGCATCTTGGAGACGGCCCGCGAACTCGTGCTCGAACAGCGGGCGATTTCGGACGACATCTTTTACCAACGCATCGCCGCCCTGTCGGTCGATCCGCTCGCCCGGTATCACCGCGCGACCGTCGCGGCCACCGAAGCGGCGCTGCGGTTGATCCAAGCGATGCCGGACTCGGCGGAGTTCCAAACCCGTTTGTGCGAAGGGCTCGAGACCGTCCTCGGTTCGATCCGCACGCGGTTGGACGTGGGCCGGCAGACGCTCGACAAACGCCGCACCGAGTGGGGCCGCGTCGAAAAATTGGCCCGGTGCTTGGTGGACG
>JANXTU010000110.1 GCA_025352235.1 Fimbriiglobus sp. | reverse complement strand
CCGCCCCGTCGTGATGCGCGACACCTCCATGAGGTCGTCGACCAAGCGCGTCATCTGGGCCAGTTGCCGTTCGATCATCGTCCGGGCCTGCAATTGCAGCGGATCTTCGCGGGCTTGCAACCGCAGCAGGTGGACGGCGTTCGAAATCGGCGCCAACGGATTGCGGAGTTCGTGGCTCAGCATCGCCAAGAATTCGTCTTTGCGGCGGTGAAGATCGACGAGCGTGTCGGACTGCTCTTCCAGCCTCCGTTGCAACTCGGTGCGCTCGGTGATGTCTTTAAAAATGACCGCGACGCGGAGGCGGCCGGGGTCGTCGGCCCGGAAGGCGTACAACTCGAGGACGCGGCCGGCGGGCTGGAGGATCCGTTCGAAGCGGATCGGATCGCCGGTGCGGAGGACGGTGTCGTAAGTGACGAACCAATCTTCGGTGATGCCGGGAAAAAGTCCGCGGATCGTCTTCCCGACCACGTCGCCGATACCCGATTGGATGACGAATGCCGGGTTGGCTTCGACGTAGCGGAAATCGATGGGCGCGCCGGGGGGGGTATCGACGGGTTCGATGATGCAGAAGCCCTCATCGATCGACTCGAAAAGCCGATGGTATTTGTCGTGGGCCCGCTGCGCGAGTTCGGTCAACTCGTGCTGGCGTATGGACGAGATCAATAGCGCCTCGTTCATCGCGCGAAGTTCGGCCGAGTACGCGGCCTCCGTCCGAATTCCGTCCGGGTCGATCTCCATTAAGTTTGCCCTTCTTCGAACTCGGCGGATTGCCGCGCCGCATCGGCGGCGGACCACGGCCCCGGAATGCTGCTCGTGAGGCCGCGATAGCCGCGCAGCGGTGCTCCGAGGACCATGCCTTCGGATGTGATGCGGTACTCGCACAAGTCGATACTGTGTTCGCTGCGGCGCATCTTGATCACCATGAGCATTTTTCGCATCTGCCCGTTGATCGACACATAGCGCAGGCGCAGCAAGTCGTCGGCGAGGAACGACACGGCGAAATTGCTCAGGCTCATCGAGGTGAAATCCTCCTCGATTTCCACCGTGCTGAGAATCGTGACGCCCATGCGGGTGAGCGCGCCGATCATGCGGTAGAGCGATTCGCGGAAATCGGTGCGGAATCCGGGGGCCAAGGCCAATTCGAACCCGACCAACGAGTCGATCACCAATCGTTTGCAACCGATGGCCTTGACGGCGTTGACCACCTCGTGGACGGTTTCGTCCACCGATAGATCGAGTGGCCGGAGGTAGATGATCTTCAGCGAGCCGTCGTCTCGCGACTTTTGTAGATCGATGCCGAACGAGGCGGCCCGCTGGAGGTACTCGTCGGGGAGTTCTTCGAACATGGCGACGATGCCCGGTTCGCCACACTTCAACCCCTCGGCGATAAACTGGATGCCGAGGACGGTTTTGCCAGCCCCGGACGGGCCGGCCACGAGCAAGCTGTCTCCTTCGGGGATGCCGCCACCCATCATGGCATCGAGGCCGGCGTTGCCGCTGGACACGCGCCGGCGTCCTTTGACGTGGGTCGGGCTTTGGGTAAGGCCGAAGGTGCGCGGGAAGGTTTGCAAGCCGGATTGGGTGATGCGGAACGTGTGCAGGCCGGGGACCGATTCTTGCCCGCGCAGCTTCATGACCTGCATCTTCCTCACGATCGAATTGCGCTCGATCGTTTGGTAAAGCCACAGCAACCCATCGGCCACCGTGAAGACCGGGTTGTCGCGCAGTTCCCCTTCAACGTACTCGCCGATTAGAAATGTCGTGGCTTGCCAACTGGTCAGGTGGAGGGCCAAACTTTGGACGAACCCTTGGAGTTCGACTTCGCTCGAGTGACCTTGTGCCTTGCGAACCACGGTACGGAACGAATCGACCACGACGACGCTCGCGTTGCTGGCCTCGACCTCTTTGACGATCGCGGCCAAGACAGCGCCGAGGTCGGAATCCAATACCAATTGGCTGAGGTTGACGAAGCGGATCGCCCCGTCCAACTTCGCCGAATCGAAGAAGTTGTACTGCTGCTGGTAGCGCAGCATCTTGATGGCGGGCTCGCCCAATACGGTGAAATAGAGTGCGGGCCGCTCGATCGTGGCGTTGGCGAACATGACCTGGTGCGCGAGTGTTGTCTTCCCGCACCCGGGGGCGCCGGCGATGATGTTGAACGAATACTCGGGCAGACCGCCGCCAAGGATTTCGTCGAGGCCCGGTACGCCCGTGGTCAACTGCCGGATGGGCACCCGCTCCGGATCTCGACCTTGTGCGCTCATCAAGAGACCTCAATTCTCGTATCGGGTTCGCCCGACGCCGCGTTGGGATACGCGTCGCAAACAAATCGTAGCGTCAGTGATTCACCGATGAAAATGACCAAGAGCCCCAGCAAATGCCCGGTGATGACCACGGCCACCGCATGGCCGTGATCTGGCAATTTTAAGGCCAATTCGTAAAGACCGATCAATCGCCCATCGGGTTGGACTTCGATCCCGTGCGCCGGGGGTAGTTCCGGGCCGGCCATGTTCAACGCCCGCCGCAAAAGCGACACGAACCCTTCCGCACCGGCGAATCCGATCAGCGAAATGCGCATTTTCTCGCACAGGCGCACCCCCTCATGCTCGCCGTCGACGACCCGCGCGGATTCGCGCGCGAGCAATCGCTCGGCCAAGATTCGCATCGGGGGTGTCGGCATCGCCATGGTTACAGATTCCCCTGCGCTGTTCGTCCGAGGCCACGGCCGTCGGTGGGTGTTTCACGGGGGCATCGTGAATTAAGAAGGCATCGCGATTTGAGAGTTGGTATTCTATGGCGCGGAGTTCATTTCGAGCGTCCGGCGAGAGAATATGAGAACGCCCCGAGCAGATCGCCGCGCTTGCCACCGTGGCAGTCGACGCATTTCTCGGCGCTGCGGATCGCCCCGAGCATCCGCAGGTTGACGCCGGCGTCCGCCACGACGAGATCTTCGCCGCCCCGGAGCTTCGCGGCGATCTCTTCGTTCGTGAAGCCGTCGAAGGCCAGCAGAATGATCTCCGCGCGGTGGGCGAGCCCTTGCGGGCAACCCCGCGCGAAGGCCATCGTTTGGAGCATCTCCTGCTGGCGTTCGGTGATGACGACCTTGGCTGCCATCCCTGGCATGGCGTCTCCTCCACGGGTACCGGCTTGCGTCCGTCCGAGAAGATGACAAAGTGAGACATCAGATGGAAGCCCGATTCAGCCAGGGTGATCTAGCTGTATGGCTCCGGATCACAGGGTCCGCAGGATCAGGATTCGCCAAGCCCCCGATTCCTCGCAAATTATTGCTCGGGAGGTTGAATCAACTCCCGGCCCCCGAACTACCGATAGAATCACCGTCCCACGGAGGGTCGACGTCGTCGCAGAGTCGCCGGAAAAGCCGGTCCCGAAATTCGCCCTTGGGGACCGGCGTGGCATCTGCTAATCGGGCTCTCTCGCTGATTCCAGATTCGGATCGAGTTCGCTTATGACCACCGGGCCTCTGTTTGCGCCGGTCTCCGAGGGGAGGCTCCTTGATTTCCCCGCCGACCCCGCCGCCTGCATGCGGCGTTTGTACGAGACCCACGGCGAAGTCGCGGCGCTCGAAGAGCGCGGCCAGCGAATCGCTTTCGTGTTCGGGCCGCACTACAACCACCGCGTCCTCAGCGACCCGCAAACCTTCCATTCCCAGTTTTTCCCGATCCGCGGTCCGCGGAACTCCGCCCAGCGTCGACTCACCTCCGGTTTGTTGAACATGAACGGCGACGCTCACAAGCGCCACCGCCGCATGGTGGCGACCCCGTTTCAAAAAAGTTCCATCGCGGGCTACCAAGAGGGCATCGCCGAACTCGCCCGGCAGATGGTCTGGGGTTGGAAAGCCGGCGAGACACGCGACATGTCGCGCGAAATGAACGACTACATGCTGCGCGTCACCAGCAGTCTGCTCTTCGGTTTCGACCAGCACGAACTCGCTTACGAGATTGGCCACGCCACCGAAAGTTGGGTGAAGTTGAACCACGAAGTCGGCATGGGGGTGTTCGTCTCCGATCCGGACATCACTGCGTCGTACGGGGATTTGCTACGGCACGCCGACGATTTGGAATCGCGCATCCGGCGGATGATCGATCTGCGGCGCTCGACCCCGCCCGGCCGGGACGTGCTCTCGCTGCTGCTGCAAGCCCGCGATGAAAACGGCGCGGGGATGTCGGATGGGGAACTGATCGGCCAAGCGGCGGTGCTGTTCGGCGCGGCGCACCTCACCACGGCCCACACTCTGACATGGGCCCTTTTCCTGCTCTCGCAGCACCCGGATGTCGCCACCGAGTTGGTCGCCGAGATGCACGGCACGCTCGGGGACGCCTCGCCGACGTTCGAACAAACCGAGCAAATGCCGCTGCTGAACCGGGTGTTGAAAGAGAGCATGCGGATCTTGTCCGCGTCGGCCTATTCGCAACGGGTCACGTCCGAACCGGTCGAATTGGGGCCGTTGTCGTTGCCTCAAGGGGCGGTCGTGGTCTTCAGCCCGTTGATTTCGCACCGGATGCCGGAGATCTTCGCGGAGCCGGAGCGATTCCTCCCGAGCCGTTGGGAGACACTGAATCCACCGCCATACGCTTATATCCCGTTCGCCTCGGGTCCGCGATTGTGCATCGGTTCGTCACTGGCGATGATGACGATCAAGACGACGCTGCCGACGATCTTGCAACGCTTCCGCCTGAGCGTTGTGCCCGATTCCGCGATCGACGCCCGGGTGATCGCGACGATGCTCGCCCCAACTGCCGGGATGCCGATGCGGCTCAGCCCGGCGACTTCGCAGTTCACCGCGCCCCGGATCGCGGGTAATGTCCTCGATTGGATCGACTTGCAACCCGGCGACGAGGACCGCGCCGTCCAGCGCGCGGCGTAACCCGAGGGCGCGGCCCGAGCCTTCTCCGAATGGTCGAGTCGATCATGGGGACGCTGTTCATCGTGGCCTTCTCGCGGAAGGTCATCCGGTAGCCGATGTCCCGCGTTCGCCTTGTAGCGGAAGCGACCGCCCCGTAAAGTACTACATCGGGCATTCGTAGCTCAATTGGATAGAGCATCGGTCTTCGGAACCGAGGGTTGTAGGTTCGAGCCCTACCGAGTGCATTGAGATTTGACCGGGATTTGTAGCTTCAACCTCTGCCAGCCCGAGCCGTTCGACGGCTTTTTTAAAAATCACGTGAACTGGTACGGATAGACCGAGTGCTTCACAGCGCTCAAGCAAACATCACCGCCTGTGATGGCAAAACACTGGGCAGAGTTTCATGATCTGCTGGCATAACGAAACGGGCCACCGTCTTCCTCAGTGGCCCGCTCCTGCTTGCTGATGGTTCTTATCAGAACTGAGTCGGCTTGGCCCGCAGACGTTCCACGCGAATCATGTTGGTG
>JANXTU010000107.1 GCA_025352235.1 Fimbriiglobus sp. | reverse complement strand
CCGCCCCGTCGTGATGCGCGACACCTCCATGAGGTCGTCGACCAAGCGCGTCATCTGGGCCAGTTGCCGTTCGATCATCGTCCGGGCCTGCAATTGCAGCGGATCTTCGCGGGCTTGCAACCGCAGCAGGTGGACGGCGTTTGAAATCGGCGCCAACGGATTGCGGAGTTCGTGGCTCAGCATCGCCAAGAATTCGTCTTTGCGGCGGTGCAAGTCGACAAGTGCCCCGGACTGTTCTTTCAGCTTCCGTTCCAAGCGGCTCCGCTCGGAAATATCGCGAATGTTGCACTGGATGACGCTCTGCTCGCCCTCCCGGTAGACGTTCGCAACGATCTCGACTTCGACTTTCTTGTCGCCGGTCGATTCCAATGGCAGGTGGTCGTAGCGAATGTAACCCGTCTGCTGGAGTTCGCGCACCGCGGCTTCGTTGGCCGATTTGTCGCTGAACAGCCCGATCTCCCAAAGCGCTTTGCCGAGGAAATCGGCGTGGGAATACCCGAGCAATTCGGACATGAACGGATTGGCGTCGGTGATGCGCCCGGACCGCGTATCCAGGATCAAGATGCCGTCTTTGGCCGCCTCGAAGAGCCGGCGGTAGCGCATCTCGGACACCTGCAAGGCCGCTTCCACCCGGCTCCGTTCGGTGATGTCTTCGATCGCGAGCAAGATCAATTCGGACGCGTCGCCCGGCTTCCGGATGCGCCGGGCGTTCAGCAGCATCACCTTCCGACCGATGCTGGGGAAATCGTGCTCGACTCGGAAATCGTCGAAGGTGTTGTGCTTCGGCAAGATCTCGCCGAGTAATTCCCGTAGTTTCGGGATGTTCCACTGCCCGCCGCCCAAATCGTAGAGCAGGCAGTCCGCCGTTTCCTCCGGCGAGACGTGGAAGTTCCGGTAGAACGCCCCGTTCGCCGTGACGACTCGCAAGCTGCCATCGAGCACCAAGAACGGGATGCGCAGCGTGGCGATGATGTTGTCGGCGTAGGTCAAAGCGTCCCGGACGCGCCGATCTTGGGTGTGGCGCTCGGTGACATCGCGGAACACTAGCACGACTCCAGCGACGTCGCCACAGGCGTTGCGGATCGGCGCGGCGCAGTCGTCAATGGGGCGCTCCGTACCGTCTCGGGAGATGAGCAGCGTGTGGTTTGCCAAGCCGACGACGAGCCCCTCGCGCAAAGCCCGAGTCGCCGGGTTCTCGACCGTCCGCCGGGTTTCTTCGTTGACGATGTTGAAGACGGTGGTCAACGGGGCCCCGGCGGCGTCGGCGGGCGACCAGCCGGTCAGCATTTGCGCCACCGGGTTGAGGAAGGTCACGCGGCCGTCGCGGTCGGAGGTGATGACGCCGTCGCCGATGCTCGAGAGGGTCACGCGGAGCCACTCGCCCTGCTCGTCCAAGGCCTCGGCCGTGGGTGGGGGAATCACGGGTACATCGCATTTCGAAAGTGACGCGTGGAATAGCGAATGAGTAATCTACGGCGCCGTGTTTAGCGGGGACGCCCGGCGAGAGAATACGAGAACGCCCCGAGCAGGTCGCCGCGTTTCCCCCCGTGGCAGTCGACGCATTTCTCGGCGCTGCGGATCGCCCCGAGCATCCGCAGTTTGACGCCGGCGTCCGCCACGACAAGATCTTCGCCGCCCCGGAGCTTTTCCAGGTTTGTTCGGGCGTTCACCACTGAGGTGGAAGGTATGCGAAAAATCGGCACAAGCATCCTCGGGCGACCGCGAGGGGAATCGCGTTGAGTGATCCCGCCGACTCGTGCACCAAACAATTGCGATATTCACGAACTGAATCCGCGAGCTCCAATTCGGTCGTGGGAATGCGACGGCGGGATGCCGAGCCTTTAAGCAGATCGGAGGTGTTCGGCTTGGTTGACTTCTGCGTGGCCCAGTATTGCCTCACGCCGGTTTCGAACTCGGCGAACAACCGAATCAAGTAGGTCGATTCGAGGTTGGCACAAGCGGTAACGAGGTGCCGATGCTCGGAGCCGACTTCGAGAATACTCGGGTCGTCGATCGCCATTTTCTTAAAGCGTTCGGAGGCTTGACGCATGGCCTTGTATTCGGTTTCCACCGATTTGATGCGGCTTTGCCACTCGTCATTCCGCGGCATGCTGTCTCATCTCTTCCAAGACCTTGCCGAAGGATTCCGCGTCGAGCCGTACGGATTTCACATCGCGGGCATTGGTCCCGGCGGGATTCGGAAAAAGGTAGTCCAGATTCCAACGATTCCGCGTGAAATAGAGGCTCGCGATGTCGTCGTAGGCCGGCATGAGGTAGAGATCGACTACCCCCTGAGCTTTCGGTGCCGAGCGCCCGATCGGCTCCAAGATGATCCGGCAAGTCTCCGCTTGTAGCAGCAATGCGGGTACGCGGTGCTTTCCGATCCAAGAGTCCTCGAGGGTTTTCTCAATGCGGCGGGTGGCCCAGCCCAATTCCTTGGCCCAAGATTCGATTTGATCCACCAAATCGCCAACGCGTTTGATCCAGCGCGATCGCTCTTCCACTCGCTCCGTGGCGTCGGCCTGCATTGCCTCATCGTCCAGAACACGCGATCCGTTCATCCGAGATTCCCCTCCGTATCTTCGCTTTTAATTTTACGAACTACCGCACAGTGAGGGAAGCAACGTCGACGCCCCTTCACACAATCGCCGCCAACACCGCCGGCAACGCAGACTCCACCTCGATCAACTTCTTCGTCACCGGGTGGGGCAACGCCAGTTTCCACGAATGCAGACCCAACCGGCGGGCGGGGTTGTGCTTCGAACCGTATTTTTCGTCGCCGATGACGGGGCAACCCATGTCGGCCAGGTGGACGCGGATCTGGTGCTTGCGTCCAGTTTCGAGGGTAATTTCCATCAGCGAATAGCGGCCGGTGCGCTTCACGAACTTGTAGCTGGTGCGCGCCAACTTCGCTTCGGGATCGACGCTCTTGCGCATCTTGAGGTCGGGCCCTTCCAACAAGAAGCTCTCGGCAACTCCCTCCGGCGGCGTGGGCGTACCGACGACAATGGCGAGGTACTGTTTCGTCACCTTCTCCCACATTTCTTGCAGGGTATCGCGGACATCGGTGTTCTTGGCGAACAAGAGCAAACCGGAGGTTTCGCGATCCAAGCGGTGGACCAAAAACGCCCGCGAGTGCCTCGGTTCCAAGGCTTCGTTCAACCGCGCGATAGCCGTATCGACCTTCTGCGTGTCGGTGCCGACGGTCAGCAGGCCAAACGGTTTGTCGATGATGACGATCGCATCGTCTTCGTGGACGATCTTGATCCCGAGGCGGGCGAGGTGCGGCGAGGTCGTGTGCTTGCCGATTTCGACCTTGTCGCCGGGTTGCAACTCGTGGTCGTGCTGGGTGACGGTCACCCCGTTGACGCTGATACGGCCGTGCTGCAGCAATTGCTTAATGCGCGTGCGGTTCATCGGCTGCAAATTCATGAGCAACCACGGCAGCAGAGGGCCGGTGGTCGCGCCGGCGTTCTTCACAACCCGCTCCGCTTCGCTTCCAGTTCCTCCCAGCGGGCGTACAGTTTCTCCACCTTGGCCCGGGCCGCGTCCAACTGGCCGCACGCCGCCGTCAGGATGGGGCGGGGCGAGTTTGCGGCCGCCTCGACGAGGGCCTGCGCCGCCGCCGCCGCCCCTTCGGCCGTCGCCAAGGCCGCTTCCATTCCATCCCATTCCTGTTGCTCCTTGCTCTGGAGATTTTTTTGGTTCCCGGAGCAGAGGTGTTATACGCGAAAGCCCGATAAGAACGACAAACGCCGCACTACTTCCCTTGCGGCGTTGCATTCACAAAACGGATCGAACTTATTCGGAGATGGTCGCGACATCGCCAGCTGCTCGGGTCGCGAGTGCCGGGAGAATGGCACGGGCAGAGTACGCGATCAGCCTCACGGAACCATCGCAGAAGAGGAAGTTGGCACCGGCATCATGAAAAGACCAAAAATGCAGCTCGTCGCATGGGTTCGTCCGCACACCAAGCGCAAACACGATAGGTGCCGCGCAGCGTTTCCGAGCGAAATCGTCGCCCTTGACATCTTCTTCGACGCCGAGGAACGCTGTACCATGCGAAGCATTCAAGTACCATTCCGAGCTATGGCCATCGACAATCGGACGTTCACCGGCGAAAAGTGTGTTCGAAATCCCATCGGAAATATCTGCAATTTTGAGTCGCGATTTTTCAAAGAGCACTCCCTCGGGCAAGGCTTTCGTGAGCACTTCGCGCGAGCGAGATACACCCGAGTTGCCGAAATAATTGCTCTCGATGAACGACACTCCACCGCGGAGCTGCGGCGATTGCGTCGCGGCGTCAGCGGGGCAAATGAACACAGGTATTACTTTGCTGTTGGCCAAAAATTGCGGGTCTCCGAAATACATGGCGGCGTCGAGTTGGGCTTTCGTGGTTTGCCAAAGTACGTCCTGTTCGAGGTAGGGGAGGAGTGGCCCGCGCCAAGAGATTTCTTCGTAATGCGAAAACGAGCCGCTCGGAAATCGCCCCCGATCCGTGTGGTACTGCTGCGCGGCTAGAGCGGATTCCAAGTTTTCGTAGCAGGGTATCCGCTGTTTAGTATGTAGTTCTGGCATTCTATGGGTCGGAGCTTCCTTGCGATCGACCGCACGAGTTTCTTCAGGCCGTCGACCGACCGCTCCGCCATTTTCCGGGCGACACTCTTGAGTTTCGAGAATGCCTGCTCGATCGGATTGCGGTCGGGGCTGTAGGGCGGGAGGTCGCGAACCGCCAAGCCGGCGTTTTTCAGCGTCGCCCGCACGGCGCGGGTCTTGTGCGAGGCGAGGTTGTCCAAGATCAGAACGTCGCCGGGGCGGCACTTCGGGATCAGGGCCCGGCGGAGGTAGTCCTCGAAGGCGGCGCCGTTCATAGCACCTGGGAAGACCCTCGGCGCGATCATGCCGTCGCAGGTGAGGCCGGCCACGAAGGTGAGAGTGGTCCAACGGCGGAAGGGGACGGCGTCGTGGAGGCGTTCGCCGAGGGGAGCGTAGCCGTAGAGCCGGCCCATGGCGGTGGAGAACCAGGTTTCGTCCAGGAAAATCAGGCGTTCGGGTTTCGAGGCGGCGACGCGGGCGAACCAGGTGCCGCGGGCGGCGTTCACGTCGGGCCGGTCGCGTTCGGAGGCGTGGATCGTTTTTTTTTGAAGGTGAGCCCGAGGGCGACGAAGGCGCGCCAGACGGTCAGGGCAGAGACGCGGAGCCGGAGGGCGGCGGCGACCTCGGCTGGCGTGTGGTCGGGGTGCTCGGCGTTAGAGTCGCGGATTTTGCCGTGGTCGCCGGCGAGTTTGGGTTTGGGACCGCGCGGCCCGGTTTTGGGGGCGAGCGAGCCGGTGTCGCGGTGGCGTTGAATCAGCCGGCGGACGAAGGCCGGGCTGACGTCGAAACGCTCGGCGACTTCGGAAGTGGTCTCGCCGGATTGGCGGGCTTCGAAGATGCGAACGCGGAGATCCATCGAGATCGCGGCCATGGCGCCATCCTTGGCAAAGAGGAGACTGTCGCCGTGGCAATAGCATCGGCAACCCGCTACGAAAACCCGAGATCCGCTCTAACCGCCACCGAACAGGCCCTGCGGGCCTACATCGTCGACGGCAAATTACCCCCGCTGCCAGCTATCCCCACTGCGGGAGCCTGATCCGTTACATCGCGGGCAGTAACGACGGATTCCTATCCTCTCCGCTCGCGGGTTCGATGGCACGGACCAGGAATTCCATCACTCCGCGGTCTTGGGCCCGGCAGCTGGCGACGACCGTCAGCATCCGTTCGACGAAGCGGCTGCCGCCGGCGCTGTCGGTGCCGTAGCTCGTTTTCCGCCAGCAGACCGCGTGGCGCAGTGCCCGCTCGGCCGCGTTGTTGGTCGGCTCGACGCCGTTGGATTTCGCGAAGGTCCAGAGGCTCGTTTCCACGCCGAGCAGATCCCGGCAGACGCGGGCGGTGACAAGGCAGGGACAGTCGACGCCGCGTTCCAAAAGGAGGCGGACTTC
>JANXTU010000075.1 GCA_025352235.1 Fimbriiglobus sp. | reverse complement strand
CTTCGGAACCCGCCGCTCTTGGTAACACGGCGGGTTCCGAAGACTCCACCCGCCCTACGAAGAAAAGCTTGGAGATCATCGAGGATGAGCGGTCTGGGCTTAGGCATGGGGCAACGGATGGACTACCGCCAAGAGCAGAAGCTCTCGCGGCGGATGATCCTATCGATGAAGGTGCTGTTGCTGCCGATCACCGATTTGCTCGACCGCGTCCAAGAGGAACTCCAAGAAAATCCGTTCCTCGAGCAAAACGACACGAAGAAGAAAGAGGTCGAACCGGTCGAAGGCGAACCCGAGTTCAACCCCGATGGCATCTTGAAACACGACGAGTCGGGGGATGCCGAGTTCGCCCGCCTCGACGAGCTCAACAGCGATTGGAGCGACCACTTCGATTCCGAAAGCCGGCCGAGTCGTGGGGCCATCGACGAACTCGGCGAGCGCAAGCTCGACGTGATGCAGAACATCGAAGAGCAACCGCTGACGCTCCACGAACACTTGGCCGAGCAACTCGGTTTCTTGGAACTGAGCCGAGACGAAAGCGACCTCGTCCGCTTCGTCATTTCCCACCTCGACGACAACGGCTACCTGCTGCGACACGACCCCGATTCGCCGAAGTCGCTGCAGCCGATCACGGTCGACGAACTGACGATGAGCTACGAGAAACGCCGGGTCGAACCGGACGAAGTCGAGAGCGCGATCCGCGTCGTGCAGACGCTCGACCCGGCCGGGGTCGGCGCCCGCGATGTCAAAGAATGCCTGATTCTGCAGGTGACCGACGCGACGCCGCACGCCGAGCTGCTGCGGGCGCTCATCGCCCACCACCTCGAAGACGTCGCGTACAACCGCTTGCCGCTGGTCCAGAAGCGGACCGGCTTCAGCCTCGACGCGATCCAAGACGCCATCGAAGAATTGCGGAAGCTCGACCCGAAACCGGGCGGCGTCTTCGCGGCGGAGAACACCCGCTACGTCGTGCCGGACATCATCGTCGAACGGACGGATACGGACGATTTCGAAATCCGCCTGACCGACGACTGGCTACCGAGCATTCGGTTGAGCAAGCGCTACATCGGCGTGACCAAGGATCGCAGCCAGCCGAAAGCGGCGCGGGATCAACTGAAGGAAAAGCTGCAATCGGCCAACTGGTTGCTCAGCGCCATCGAGCAACGCCGGGCGACGCTGATCAAAGTCACGAAGGCGATCATCACGCACCAGCGCGAGTTCCTCGACAAAGGGCCGGAGTTCATCCACCCGTTGAAGATGGAACAGATCGCCGAGATCGTCGGCGTCCATGTCACGACCGTGAGCCGGGCGGTCGACGACAAATGGGTGCAGACGCCGCGCGGGCTATTCCCGCTGCGGCGCTTCTTCGGCGGCGGCACCAAGAACCAAGAGACGGGCGAAGATGTCGCTTGGGAAACCATCCGCCAGAAACTGCTCGAGATCATCGCCGGGGAAGACAAGAAGGCCCCGCTGTCGGACGAGGACATCATGGGCAAGTTCACCGACGCCGGTTTGAAGATCGCCCGCCGGACGGTGACGAAATACCGCGAAGCGCTGAAGATTCCGTCGAGCCGCCAACGCCGGGAATGGTCGGGGGAGTGATTGGAGAATTGCGGATTGCGGATTTGGGATTGCGGATTGGAAGAGGGTTGACGCCCGGGTAAAATCGATTGGAGGAGGTGCTTTATGGCCGAGCCGTTGATCGTTTCCAATCCCGAGATCATGATGGGCAAACCCACCGTCGCCGGGACACGCATCACGGTGGAGTTGATTTTGGAAAAGCTGGCTGCGGGGCACAGCTACGAAGACATTTTAGAAGGCTATCCCCGTCTCACCCGTGAATCGATTGCCGCTGCGCTCGAATTCGCCGCCCAAGCTCTACGGAAAGAACCTTACTCTTTCGCAGCGCAACCGGCATGAAGATCCGGAAGATGGTGAATCCCGATGCTCCTTGATCAAGAAACCACCATCCGTCTCGGCGGTGGCTCAAAAGCCATCGAGCGGCAGCACGCCAAGGGTCGGCTCACGGCCCGCGAGCGCATCGCCAAACTCTGCGATATCGATTCCTTCTTCGAACTCGGTCTCTGGGCCGCGTGGCAGATGTATGCCGATTGGGGTGGGGCGCCGAGCGCCGGCGTCGTCACCGGCGTCGGTACGGTGTCCGGCCGGCGGGTGATGATCGTCGCCAACGACGCCACGGTGAAGGCCGGGGCGTTCTTCCCGATGACGGCGAAGAAAGTCCTCCGCGCCCAGCGCATCGCGACTGACAACCGCTTGCCACTGGTCTATCTCGTCGATTCCGCCGGGGTGTTTTTGCCGCTTCAAGACGAAGTCTTCCCGGACGAAGACGACTTCGGCCGCATCTTTCGCAACAACGCCGTCATCAGCGCCTCGGGTATCCCGCAGTTCGCCGCCATCATGGGCAACTGCGTCGCTGGCGGCGGCTACCTGCCGGTGCTCTGCGACAAACTGCTGATGACCGAAGGGAGCGGCCTCTACCTCGCGGGGCCGGCGCTCGTGAAGGCGGCCATCGGGCAAGTGGTGGACTCCGAGGATCTCGGCGGCGCCAAGATGCACGCGGGGATCAGCGGCACCATCGACTACCGCGAAGCGAATGACGAAGCGTGTCTGGAACGATTGCGGCGGTTGATCGGGGTGTTGCCGGAGGATTCTTGTAGGGCGGGTGGAGTCTTCGGAACCCGCCGCGAAGCGGAAGGGGCAACGGCGGGTTCCGAAGACTCCACCCGCCCTACGAGATTTGCTGCCTTCACTCAACCCGGCGAGTACGATGCCCGCGATCTGCTGAAGTTGATCCTCGATGATGCTCCGTTCGACGAATACAAGGCCGAGTACGGGCAGTCGCTGGTCTGCGGCACCGGGCGACTCGGCGGTCGCGCCGTCGGCGTCGTCATGAATCAACGCAAGCGCGTGAAGACGGCCGACAGCTTCCTCCAATTCGGCGGCGTGCTCTACGTCGACTCCGCGGAAAAAGCCGCGCGGTTCGTCATGGATTGCAATCAGACGCGCATCCCCATCCTGTTCCTGCAGAACGTCAACGGCTTCATGGTGGGCAAAGATTCGGAACAAGCGGGCATCATCAAGGCCGGGGCGAAGCTCGTCAATGCGATCAGCAACAGCGTCGTGCCCAAAATCACGCTCATCACCGGCGGCTCGTTCGGCGCCGGGAACTACGCCCTGTGCGGGAAGGCATTCGACCCGCGCTTCATTTTCGCTTGGCCCACGGCGCGTTACGCCGTCATGGGGGGCGACCAAGCCGCAAGCACGCTCCTCGATGTGCAAGTGCAGGCGATGAAGCGGGCCGGACGCGAACCCGAGGCGGACGAACTCGCCGCACTGCGCGACAAGACGAAGTCGGCTTATGAAGAACAAACCGACATCCGCTATGCGGCGGCGCGGCTCTGGATCGACGCCATTGTGCAGCCGGAAGAGTCGCGATCCGCGTTGCTCGTGGCCCTCGATGTTTCGACGCGGTACGATGCCGGATTACCCTTCAAAACCGGCGTCTTCCAGGTGTGACATGTCGAAACCGAAACCGGCGGTCGTCCCCCTCCATCAAATCCCCATCGGCCCGCCCGCCGCCGATTGCTTCGCACTCATGATCGAGAAAAGCCTCGGCACGACGCAATCGGGCAAGCCGTATTACCACTGTAAATTCCGCGATGCGAAGCGCACCGTCGGCGCCATGATCTGGGAAGACAGCGACACCTACGCCGATTGCGACAGAACGTGGCAGGTCGGCGGGTTCTACAAAATCCGCTGCATTTTCAGCGTCAGCGATAAATACGGCCCGCAGATCCACATCGTGAATCTGCGCGACGTGCGCGACGACGACAAAGCCGACGGATTCGACGAAGGAAACTTCTACGAACGCTCGCGGTTCGATTCCGACGCGATGTTCGAGGAACTGACGAAGCTCGCGGAGACCGAGATCGCCGACGTGCATCTGAAAGCGCTGACCCTCGGCATCCTCGCCGAACACGGCGATTCGCTCAAGCGCCTCCCGGCGACGCAAGGCAAGTTCTTCCCCTTCCCCGGCGGTTGGCTCGAGCACACGCTCTCGGTCACCAAGAATTGCATGCTGCTGGTGGATCGCTACCGGCTCGTCTACGCGGAACTGACGCCGCCGTTGAACCGCGACATCGTCGTGAGCGCCGCGATGCTCCACGACCTCGGCCGCGTCGCGGAATACAACGTGTCCGAACTGCCCGGTCTCCCCGTGGAACTTTCCGTCGAAGGCCGGCTCTTCGGCCACGTGGCCTTGGGCCGCGATTTGATCCGCCTCGAAGCCTCCAAGCACGGCGAACTCGACCGCGAACTGCTGATGTTGCTCGAGCACGTCGTGCTGGTTCACTTGGCTCTCCCCGAATGGGGTTCGCCGAAGTTGCCCGCGGTCCCGGAGGCGCTCATCCTCCACCACGCCGACGATTTGGACGCGAAACTGGAGATGTTCGTCCGCAATTTGACGAACGACAAATCGCCCGGCGACCTCACGGAACCGGACAGTGTGCTGAAACGGGCACTTTGGAAGGGCCGAAAGGCGTGACTGCCGGGGGATCTCTGCGATTCAGCCTTGAAACCCTCCCGCAAACCCCTAAGTTTTAGCCAAGGCCGGGGTGGCGGAATTGGCAGACGCGCCAGCTTGAGGTGCTGGTCCTCGCAAGGGGGTGCAGGTTCAAGTCCTGTTCTCGGCACTAGAACCCATCGGGAAAGCCCGGTGGGTTTTTTCGTGTCCGCCCCTGCGATTTCAGGCGTTCCGTGCGGCGTCCCGGTGTCGCAGATAGGACGCCGCCAAAACACCAGTATACCCCATTCAGTACCCGTTTCGACCCATTCAGTACCCGAAATACCCGAATTCAGTACCCATTCCGTACCCGAATTCAGTACCCTACGCATGCTCGCACCAGCACCTCAAGCCGCCGCGTACCATTAAAGGATTATGAGAGTTGCGGCGTTTTCGGCGTAGGGGCTTGGAATCACGTATTGAGGCGACTACGATACTGTGTCCGAAGATCGGATGGCGGTTCAATTCGACCCGCGTAAGCAAATTGCCTCTCCAAGATGGGTTGGCGCTTCCTCAGAAGGCGGCGTCCATGCCTCATTCCAATCTGCTCCGACCACCCAAAGTCGTCGGGCGTCTACTTTCCTGCCGGGCCGCGTCCAT
>JANXTU010000043.1 GCA_025352235.1 Fimbriiglobus sp. | reverse complement strand
ACTGTGTAATCCACGATGCCGACCTCCGCACTACCTCCTCGTGGGTGTGGACGCTCCCGGCGTCGGCATCGGCGATCCCGGCACGGATCGCGTTCGCGATGGCCAATTCCTCACCGATCTCGTCGAGCGTGGCCGAGTCCGGCATACGATCGACGAGATCCGTTGCGATTTGCTTATCCGAGAGAGTCGCAGTTTCGGTCGTCATGGGAACTCCTCAATTCAATCCATCCTAACCGGCACTGCGGCTCGAATCCATCATTACGCGTTGTAGGTACTGCTCGACGTCGTGCCGCCGCGGCCGGTCCAGTTGGTGTGGAAGAATTCGCCGCGGGGTTTATCGGTACGCTCGTAGGTGTGGGCGCCGAAGTAGTCGCGTTGGGCTTGCAGCAGGTTCGCGGGGAGGCGGGCGGTGCGGTAGCCGTCGTAGTAGGCCAGCGCGGCGCCCATGGCGGGGACGGGGATGCCGTTCATCACGGCGGCGGCGATGGCGCGGCGCCAGCCGGCTTGCACGCGGTCCATTTCTTCGGCGAAGTACGGGTCGACGAGCAAGTTCGACAGTTGAGGGTTGCGGTCGAAAGCCTCTTTGATCTTGCCGAGGAAAGCGCTGCGGATGATGCAGCCGCCGCGCCACATCAGGGCGATGCCGCCGTTGTTGAGGGTCCAGCCGCTGGCCTTCGCCTGCGCCGCCATGAGGTCGTACCCTTGGGCGTAGCTGACGATCTTGCTGGCGTACAGCGCCGACTCCACGTCGGCGATGAACTCCTTTTCGGCGCTGATGCCGGCGGACGCCGGTCCTTTCAAGATGTGGCTCGCCGCTTCGCGCTGGGTCTTCTGGGCCGACAAGCAGCGGGCGAAGACCGCCTCGGCGATGAGCGTCAGCGGGATGCCGTTCTCGGTGGCGCTGTCCACGGTCCACTTGCCGGTGCCCTTTTGCCCGGCCTTGTCGAGGATCAGATCGACCATCGGCTTCTTCGTCTCGGGGTCGGTGAAGCCGAAGATGTCGCGGGTGATTTCGATGAGGTAACTGTCGAGTTTGCCTTTGTTCCATTCGCCGTAGACGGCCGCGAGCTTCGGCGCATCGAGGTGGGCTAGGCTGCTCAGCAGGTGGTAACTCTCGCCGATCAATTGCATGTCGCCGTATTCGATGCCGTTGTGGACCATCTTGACGAAGTGCCCGGCGCCCTGCGGCCCGACCCAGTCGCAGCAGGGGACGCCACCGTCGACCTTCGCCGCGATGCTCTGGAAGATTTCCTTCACCGCGGGCCAGGCCTTCTCGTCGCCCCCCGGCATGATGCTCGGCCCTTTCAGCGCGCCTTCTTCACCGCCGCTGACGCCGGTGCCGATGTAGAGCAGCCCCTTGGCGTTGGCCTCAGCCATGCGGCGGGTGGTGTCCGGGAAGTGGGTGTTGCCGCCGTCGATGAGGATGTCGCCCGGTTCGAGGAAGGGCATGACGCTGGCGATGGTGGCATCGACGGCGTCGCCGGCCTTCACGAGCAGCATCACCTTGCGCGGCCGTTTGAGCGAGGCCACGAACTCCTGCGCGGAATGGGCGCCGACGAACTTCTTCCCCGCCCCGCGGCCGTTGACGAACTCGTCGACTTTGGAGGTGGTACGGTTGAAGACGGCGACGGTATAACCCCGGCTCTCCATGTTGAGGACGAGGTTTTCGCCCATGACGGCGAGGCCGATGAGACCGATGTCGGCGGTGGGGGTGGCCATGGTGGGGGTCCTTGGGAAGTCGGTATTCCAGTCAAGATATTCTGGGGCCGGGTCGTTGCAACGGCCGAGCGAATCGGCGCCGGGCCGTAGTTTTACGAATCGACGCCCAGCTCGTGCAGGCGGTCCATTAGCCCGCCCGCCGGGATCGCGTTGGCCGGCAGGTTCCACCGGCCGAGTAGCCACGTCACGAAACGCTCCGGCGGGGCGCCGTCCAGCGCTTCGGCCGACCCTTTGTAATACTCGGTGACCTCCGCGGCGTGCTCGGCGAAGGCGCGTTCCTCCGTGCGCACCTCGGCGGCGACCGCCGGTTTCTCGGCCGGTTTCTCGGTCATCCAGTCGTGTCGATGGCTCTCTTCCTCGTCGAATTGCCGCCGCGCTTCCGTGACGATCTCGCTCCCCGCGACGTTCCGCCCGTGCCGGATGCGCGTCCGTTCGAGTTCCAAAATCGAGTTCGCCGCGGACATGGCGATGGCGACATCTTGATGCGTCAAGTGCTTTTTCAGGGTCAGCACGGCGTGCAGCACCGCGTCGCTCCAGAGTTCGCCGCGCTCGCGGGACGACTTCGGCAGCGGCGGCAATTCGACCTCGGCCCGGTGCGAATCGAATCCGATTCGGTTGATGGGGAGGGTAGCGACCATGGTGAAACTCCGTAACGTAAACTTGCGTATACTGTATTTGAGTATAACCCCCGCATTCGGGAAGTCAAAAAGAATTTGCGGACTCGAGCCGCCCTACGCGGGTGTCGATTCCGCTCCCGGAGGAATCGCCCGATCTTCGGGGTATCGCTACGATTCT
>JANXTU010000422.1 GCA_025352235.1 Fimbriiglobus sp. | reverse complement strand
CTTCTTTCGTCACCGGTTCGTCCAGTACACCATTGACGAGCTGCCGCTGCCAGCGGAGCAGGACATCGCGGTAACCGATGCGATCTCCGAGATACATTTCGAAATGCTTCGGGAACGCTTGCAGGGCGTAGCGCTTCGTTGAAATCGATGGGAAGGTGTAGCGATCCCGGTTTTCATCGAGCGGCCCCGGTGTCCGGAACAATAAGCCGCACAGTGGCAAGCCGACGGCGATCATGAAAATCGCGATCGCAGAAATATCGATCGCACGACGGCGTGGGAGGGGACTCGGTGTCATTTCAATACCCCTTAGAGCGAAGTTTGCGTAACGTTTGGGCGTCGAGTCCAGCGTTTGGGCGTCGAGTCCAGCGTTTGGACGCTGAGTCCAGCGTTTTGGCGTTGAGTCCAGCATTTGGACGCTGAGTCTACGCGAGGGTGTGCGACTTCTCGCTGGACTCAAGACTCGCGCAAAGCCGGGAGAGCGTGGCACTCCTCGGTTCAAAACACCCGATGCGAATGCTTGAAATCCGCACTAGAACCGGAAATAAATGAACGGACTGTAACTCTTCCCGGCGAGTTGCAGCGACGCCCCGAGATAACACGCCGCGATCCCGATGGCACCGAGCACGGCGCCGGCATCCCGCATCCAAGCGGCGCGATCCGCGAGCCACCGTTTGGCCACGGGTACGATCGGCAGGCAAGCCAACAACCCGGCCGGGAGCGCGAGTGCCAGTTTCGGATTCCAGACGTCCGCCGCGAACAACGTCGCCCCGTCGAGACGCCCGAGCGCCCGGAAAATTCCGCCGACCTGTTCGAGGCTCGTCGCCCGGAACAGGATCCAACCGCACCCCACCGCGACCCAAGCGTACCCGTGTCGCAGTGGACGCGGCAACCTCGCGAGGATCGCCCCGAAGCCGAGGCGTTCCAAAATCAAAAACAACCCGTGATACAGACCCCAGAGCAAGAAGGTCCAATTCGCCCCGTGCCAGATGCCGCAGAGCGCGAAGACGATCAACAGGTTCCGGTACGTCGCCAGCGCCCCGGCCCGGTTTCCCCCCAAAGGTACATAGACGTAATCGCGGAACCAACTCGACAAACTGATGTGCCAGCGCCGCCAAAACTCGGTGATCGATTCCGCGATGTACGGGTAACGGAAATTCTCGAGGAAGTCGAAGCCGAACATCTTCCCCAAACCGATGGCCATGTCCGAGTAGCCACTGAAATCGAAGTAAATTTGCAGCGAATAACAGAGGATGCCGAGCCACGCGGCCGCCATCGAGAGGTCGCCGGGTGCGATGAACCGCGCCTGCGTGCCGAACGCGGCATCGGCCGCTTCGGCGAAGGTGTCGGCCAGCAACAGTTTCTTCGCCAAGCCGATGCCCAAGCGGCGAACACCTTCGGCGAAGCGTTCCAACCCCACGGGCCGCACCGTCAATTGTGCGGCGATGTCGCGGTAGCGCACAATTGGGCCGGCGATCAGGTGCGGGAATAGAAAGACGTACACGCCAAATTTGAGGAAGCTCCGCTCCGTCGGCACTTCCTTGCGGCAGACATCCAAGATGTAGCTGATCGCTTGAAAGGTGAAGAACGAGATGCCGAGCGGGAGATGCACCTCCGGAACCGGTACGCCCGAGACCCCGAATGCACCCAGCGAAGCGGTCAACGTCGCGGCGAGGAACCCGGCGTATTTGAACCAAATCAACAACGCCAGATTGGCCCCGACGGCGAGCACCGCCAAAGGCCGAGTGGTGCGATCCCGCGCTTGCAACCACGCGGCCGAGCGGGCGAAGCCGTAGTTGACGACCAGGGAGCCGTACAGCACGAGGACGTAAGCGAGTTCGCCCCACGCGTAGAAAAAGAGGCTCGCCGCGAAGAGGAACGCATTCGTGAAGAAGGTCCGTGGCGAACCCCGCAGATTCAAAATCGCCGGCACGCCGTGGTAGGTCAGCAGCGCCGCCGGGAGGAACACGTACAGGAACACCGGCGAATTGAAATACACAGCAGCTCCCGTCCCCCGCTCGGGTTAAAAACTTCAATACCCGTCCCATTACCGCGGCGCGTCGATTTGGAACTTCAACAGCCCCATGCCTTCGGGGCGGGGGAGGGCGTCCGCAGGTCCGCTCCACGCTTGCGCCCCGACGCCGGGGATCACTCGGCTCACGTTCATGCCCCAAGTCGTGCCATTGGTGATGGCGGTGCCGCTGAGTTCCCCGCGCGGGATGGCGATCTCGGCCGTCCAACCGGTCGGCGTGCTGTCGATGGCAACGTGCCACTTCGGGTTCCAACCTTTGTCGCCCCAACAATCCTCGGCGACGCAACCGCGGTGATCGATTTGGAAGCGGAAGTAGGTTTGGTAGTCGCGGTCGAGGTCGAACAAGATTTCGACGCGGTCGTGCCCGCTCAGGTTGTCGTCGCGCAGCCGCTTCTCCGCCTTCGGCACCTGCTTGCCCTCCGGGTGCTGGCATTCCACCGCGATGTATACGAATTGCTCGTCGTGGGCGAAGTAGGTCTTCGTCGCATACCCCTTCAAGTCGGCAGCGCTCGTCGCGCTCTTCATGTCGAGTGGTTTGAACGCCTTCCAACATTCGTCGTCGAGCTTGCCGTCGAGGAACGGTTTCTTCGGGGCTGTTGGGCAGATCGCCAGTGGCTTCGGTTGCACCGGCATGGCGGCTTTGTTGAATAGCCAAACTTCCGCCGCGAGGCAGTCGCGCCAGAGGTCGACGCCGGGCGGCAGTTCGCCGGCACCGGGCACAGTTTGGAAGTACGACGACATCTGTTTTGCGGCGTCCCCCGTGAGGCCGAGTTGCCGGCGTGCCGCGAGGGTCGCCAGTAAGATCGCGGGGTCGCGATTGTAGACCGGCCCGAAGCCCGCCAGCTTCGTTTCGAGGTCGAGGCACGCCTTCCAACAGGCCTTCGCCGCGTCCGGGTCGTGCATCTTGTACTGCTGGCGGTCGAGTTGCATTTCGAAGTGCGTGGCCGGTTTCACGCCGCCGCCGACGGGAACGACGCTCCCCGATTCGAAGCTGACTTTGTAATCGCTCTCGGCCCAGCGGCGGGCCTCGGCGCTGGCGTAATACTTCGCGAGCCAGCGTACCGCTTCGACCGCTTCGGGGAAGGCCGCGTAGCGGGCCACCACCAGCAAAAACATCTCCCGCGCCGCGACCCATTTGCCGCCGGCGGCCAGTTGCCGGCCGAGCGAAACGCCCGTGCGACAGGCGATATCGTCGGGCATGCCTTTCAACGATTGTGCGATCTCGACCAACGTCTTCTCGGCCGCGATGGTCGTCGTCGCCGCCAGCGCGATCCCTTGGAGCCGCTGGCGCGACTTCACCGCTTTTTCCCGTTCGGCGAGCACCAGTTCCAAACCGTCGCCGAAGATCGGCAGCTTGCGGCGGGCGGTACCCCCTTCGCCGAGTTCGATGCCCTGTATCAAGTCGGCGTGCGCTTCGGCTCCGGGCATCCGGTGCGAAATCAGGCGGAAACAGCGCTGCTTCGGCGGAGTGCCCACCGCGCCGGCGAGGGCGAAACTCGCTTCGGCGAATTGCTGCGGGGCGTCGAGCAAGCGCTTCTCGAAGGCGGTTTGATCGTACTTCACGGCGCAGTCGATCCCCGCTTCTTCGCCGAGGGCGTAGAGCTTCTTCGGGGCGTGGACCTGCAAGCCGAGCGCTTCCAACTGTTCCGGGTAGGCTTTCGGATCGTCGCAGAGCTTGAAGGCCTTCCGCGCCGCGAGCAGCGCGATCTGTTCGGCCGGGGTCGCCGCGCGGACGGCGGCATCCGACACGATCACATCCGGCTTCCAGATGCGGTAGGCGAGCACGAGTTGCTTCACCAAACGTTCTTCGGCGTTCGCGCCGAGCTTATCCCATGCGGCGAGCAACTCCTTCGGCGTGCCTTCATTCAAATGGTTTGGCACCGGGAAGGCCCAGCCACTTTCGGCGGCGGCGCCCCCGGCGGAGCGCGTTGCAGCCGCGAGGCGGAAGGGGTCGAGGCCGCGCCCCACCGACGCGCTCGCCGGGTCGGCCGTTGCCAACCCTAAGGTCACCGCGATGTACCCGCCGCACGCGCTGAGCCGTGCGATCGCGTCCATCGGCACTTTACGGCCGTCGGCTTGGGCGAACAAGATCGCGGCGCGTTGGGCCCCGCACTTCTGCGGTTTCCACGTCGTGCCGGCGTCCGAGCTTTTCAAGATCGACCCGAGTTCGCCGACGGCGAAGATTTCGTTGTCATTGACGGCGCAGAGGCTGCGGATCGGCAGCGACCAGCCGGTTTTGCAGAGCGTCCACGACTTCCCGGCATCTTGCGAACGCAGCACGACCGACCCGGGGCGACCGGCGATCCAGATGCTCGTTCCGCTGCGGGCGACGGTGTTGAAGTCGAGGCACTCGAGCACCGCGGCAGGCAAGCCGAGGTCGGCGACGCTCCATTTGGTGCCGCCGTTGTCGCTGAGAAGCACCACGCCGCCGGAGCACGCGGCCACGGCGCTCGTGCCTTTCAAATTGATCCCGTTGATGGCCCGCCCGTTCAAGCTGTCGAGTTCGGACGCGGCGATTTTCCCGTCGCGCAGGGTGCTGACTTTGGACCAGACGCCGCCGAGGACACCGTAGTTGAGAGCGCTGAAATCGCATCCCATCCACGATGTGGCCCGCGATCCGCGCAGGGCCGACCATTTTTTCCCGCCGTCGTTGGTGATGAACACACCGCTGGAGACGAGATCGGAGCCGTCACCGCAGGCGATGCCGGAGGTCTCGCTGAAGAACTTGATGAAGTTCAATCCCGGCAGATCGCCGCCGCTGAGTTCCTTCCACGTTGCCCCGCAGTCGTCGGTGAACAGGACGATCCCCGAACTCCCCGCGTCGTTTGGCAATGTCGTCCGGCCGGCGATCCAACCGCAATACGGCGTGAGGAAATGCACCGAGCGCAGCGAGGCCTGCGTCCCCGAAATCTGCCGTTCCCAGTTCTTGCCGCCGTCGGGCGTGTGCCAGACGACGCCTTGATCCCCGACGGTCCAGCCCTCTTTGGCATCGACGAAGTGGACGGCGTGCAGCGGGGCATCGTCGTAGACGGGGGGCAACCCGATCGCCGCGGCCGCTCCGGATGACAGGAGGCCGACCAGACCGGCTAGAATCGCAATGCGCATGGGACATCCGGGTGATCGGGGACGGTACGGTACACGCGGCCGATCCGGGAAATACCTTCCGGCAATCCGGGTGGGAAGGGCAATTGCCGACGGGCCGGCGGTGGGGCGCCGACCGACATGGGAAAATGATTTCAACGCGAAGCGCCCCACCCCCCGGCGAAATCATTTCCGAATTCGGGTAGAACCCATGCCCGACAACGCTTTACGTCCGATTTCGGGGGGTGAGATGCCCGGCGAAACCATTTCGGATCCGGACCGATCGCTCCGGACGGCGCCGCATCAGCGCCCCGTTGCCCAAAAGATTTGGAACACCCGGCCAACAGGCGTCTGAACTCGAGATTTCGAATTGGTTCGGATCAACTCGGACACCACTGCACCGCCAAATTTTCGTGCCTCATACCGGTGCCGAGCACATCCCACCGCCGGGCCGTCTCGCTCATTCGTTCGATCCGAATTTCCAACCGCTCCTCGGGCAGCAGTTCCAAAAACTTGTCGGCCCATTCGACCAAACAAACGCCGTCACCCGCAAAGTACTCCTGAATGCCGAGGCCCTCGAATTGCTCGGCGGTCGCCAAGCGGTAGGCGTCGAAGTGGTAGATCGGCAAGCGGGCCGGGTACTCGTGGATGAGCGTGAACGTCGGCGAATTGACGGTGGCGAGATTTTTCACCCCCATGCCCTCGGCGACGGCTCGGACGAAGGTGGTTTTGCCCGCCCCGAGCGGCCCGATGAGCGCGATGACCGCCCCCGGAAACAACAGCGGCCCGAGGGACTTCCCCAGGGCCACGGTGGTTTCAAGATCGGGAATGGAGAGAATCATCCAAGCATGCTACTTGATTTCCAGTAGGATTTCTGCGCCCGTCACATCGATTTCGATAGGGGTGGTCAGCGGGTCGGCGTAGATGGCTGGGATGGCGGCGCGGTCTTCCTTCGCGAAGCCTTTGACGGTAACCTTGTACTTGCCCGCTTTGATCAAATTCGGTGAATCGGGAGGGCCTTGCAAGGAAAAGTTGCCGACACCCATGGTCAAGGCGATCGGCAACCACGTTTCCGAAGTCATATCGCCGAACGGCAGTGGGATGAATTCGATCTTAACGGTCGGCAACGGTTTGCCGTCCGTCCGGAACACGCGACCCTCCCCGGGGACCATCGCGGGCGTTGTCGTTTTTTTCGAACAGCCCAATAACATAAGAACGCAGGCCAGAAAACATCCGAACGCGTGATGACGAGTCATTGAGACACCCCGAAGCGAGGAACCAATCATTCTGAAATCTCACCGCCGTTCGGCGTGATCAGAGCCCAAAATGTTGCCGGGTCAACTCCGGGAGCGACCGTACGGACACTGCCATCCAGCATCCCCATCAGCAGCCCACTCTTATGGAACGATTGGAGCTGGCGGCCGTCTGCTGCTAAGACCGTAGGTCGCTGTTGAAATGTCACTCCACGCGTTGAAGGTAGTGTCCGGCCGGGTCCGCCGGTATCAGGAATGGGCACGACATCTTGCCATTCGGAATCGGCGAATGTGCAAGATCGACTTCCGGTGAATTCCATGGTCGGAACAACATAGTGATGCGTCGTTGAGTTCAATCTTTCCTCGCAGTGAAAATATCGCTGCGATAACCACGCCGTTGTCGACAGCCCATCGGGTATCGATGTGCTCAGCGAAGGCTTGCCTTTAAAGACGTTCGCGTTGGCTGGAAAACTGGTTGCTCCGAAACCACTATTTATTTTGAAACTGGAGCCACGTATGGTGAAATCAATCGATGGATCGGATCCAGACAAGTATATTTTTGTTGTGGAGTAGTAAAAGAATGAATTCCGAACCCAATTTCCATACGGCGAAGACAACTCAGAGCCCAAAAATGGAAGAATGTTGAAATGCGGCGAATTGCAAGAAGTTCCGATCCTGACCGCGGATGGCCAGGGATATGGTTGAATCACGACAATCGAAGGCTCTTCGGTACCCGGCAATCGATTGTCCATTGCGCTCGCGTAACTGTGTAGTGCAAGCCCCATCTGTTTCATCTTGTTTTTGTCGTCCAACTGTGCCGAAGTCCCCCGAACCATTTGGATCGCGGGAAGCAGGATCGCCGACAGCACGAGCAATATCGATAATGCGACGATCATTTCGAGAAGTGTGAATCCTTTCCGCATGGGAGTCTGTTTTTATTTCGTCGTGAGGGAAGCGGCGTCCTTGCGTACAGGCAAGTCGAACGGGAGTGAATAGCGTTAGGAAGTTGGCTGGGTATACGGATCGAGTCAATGCCGACTCCGAGAAATCGCCGGAACGGATGCCCCGGCGATTCCACAGTTTTTACCCCTTCTGCGCGGCCTTGCTCGCTTTGTTCGCTTTGAACCGGAGGTAGGCGAACATGAATTCGTCGACTTCGCCGTCGAGGACGGCGTTGACGCCGGGGATTTTCACGTCGATGCCGTCGCGCTCGTCGCGCACCAGCGTGTACGGCTGCATGATGTAGCTGCGAATTTGGCTGCCGAAGGCGATTTCGCCCTTCGCGTCGTAGCGGTTGACGATGTCGCCGAGTCGCTTGTTCTCTTCGATCTGGTAGAGGCGTGCCTTCAATAGTGCCAAGGCATTGGCGTAGTTCTTCGGCTGGCTGCGCTCCGTGCGGCTTTCGCCGCGGACGCCCGACTTGTGGATCAAGCGGACGCCGGATTGCGTTTTGTTCTGGTGTTGCCCGCCGGGGCCGCCGGAGCAGAACGTCTGCATTTCCAGCTCTTTTTCGTTGACGATGATCTCGATCGTGTCGTCGATTTCGGGCATCACATCGACGCCGACGAATGAGGTCTGGCGGGTATCGCCGGAGCCGAAGGGGCTGATGCGCACGAACCGGTGCACGCCGATTTCGCTTTGCATGTAGCCGTAGGCGTACTCGCCCGTGATCTTGAACTCGCAGCTTTGCACGCCGGCTTCGATGTTCCCGACTTCGTCGGTTTCCTCGGCGGTGAAGCCCTTATTTTTGGCCCACATCAGGTACATCCTGCGCAGCCGCTCGGCCCAGTCGCAGGCGTCGGTGCCGCCTTGCCCGGCTTGGATGCGGACGATGGCGTTGCAGCCGTCTTGCTTGCCGCTCATCATGGCTTTGAGTTCGAACGCGGCGAGCTTCGTCTCGGCGGTCGCGAGCGCCGGGGCGATTTCTTCTTCGAACGCCGGGTCTTCGTCGGCGAGTTCCGCCATGGCCAAGAGGTCGTCTTTGGCTTTGTCGAGTTCCTCGTACGGTTTCAACACCGCGTTCAGAACCTTGACCTTCCCGATCGTCCCCTTGGCGGCGTCCGGGTTGTCCCAGAAGCCCGGTTCGCCCTGCTTGGCGTCGAGTAGTTCGCGCTGGCTCAGTTTGTGAGCGACGTCAAAGTGACCCCCGGAGCTGTGTCAAACGCGCCGCCAAGTCGTCGGTCCGCCTTCGCAAATCCGCATTCATCGCATCGCTCCTCGCATCGGGTTCCTATACCACCACTGGTATCATAGCGAAGGAACCTCGGGGGTCGAACATGGGCAAGCTCGCAGGCAAAGTGGTCGTCATCACGGGCGGCGGTTCCGGCGTCGGTAAAGCGACGGCGAAACTTTGCCTTGATTCGGGGGCGAAGGTCGTCATCGCCGGGCGCGATCCGGTCAAACTCATCGACGTGACGGCCGAGTTCGCCGCCGGGGAGAACCTGTACGCGATCCCGACCGACGTGACCAAGAACGAACAATGCGAACATCTGCTCGCCACGGCGACGGCGCACTTCGGGCAGGTGGATGTGCTGGTGAACAACGCCGGCACAAACATCAAAGATCGCACCTTCCGCGAACTGACGCCCGAAGCGTGGGACGGAATGATCCGGGCCAATCTGGACGGGGCCTTCTACTGCACGAAGGCCGTATTTGCGCAGATGCTCGCCCGTAAGGACGGCGTCATCATCAATGTGGTGTCGATCGCGGGCAAACGGGCCAACCCCCTCGGCGGGGCGGCCTACGTCGCGGCCAAGTTCGGCATGGGTGCGCTGGGGATGGTGCTGTCGAACGAAGAGAAAGACAGCGGCATCCGCGTCAGCAACATCTACCCCGGCGAGATCGACACGCCGATTTTGGCGGCCCGCCCGACGCCGATCAGCGAGAGCCACCGCGCGACGATTCTGCAACCCGACGACGTGGCCAACGCCGTGCTGTTCGTGATGACCCTGCCGGCGAATGTGTCGATTCCAGAGTTGATCATCAAGCCGACGACGGCCATGTATTGGTGAGGCAGGCGTTCGGGGGGATTCGTTTTTCGGCGACTCACACTGGCACAGCCGCGATCCCCAGTTGATTCAATTGCCACCGTGCGGCATCCACGAGCTCCGCATCTTCGACATCCCAAATCGCGCCGATTTGATCCCCCCGAGAGACCAAAGCGAGTGCGGCCACCAACTGGCCGAATCTCAATTCGGGCTGCGCACGCCGCAACTCCGCGAGGAGATCAAGCAAATCATCCGTTTCCGTGAAGATCATGGCAGTTTCTCCAAAACAGTCGGATAGTGCCCCACCGGATACTTCAGTGTGCCGGTGACCTCGGCGGGGATCAACTGACCCGGACAGAATTTGGCCGCCCG
>JANXTU010000493.1 GCA_025352235.1 Fimbriiglobus sp. | reverse complement strand
GAGCGCGAGCGCCAGCACCGCGAGCGATTGATTGGCGATGCCGAACATCGGCCAGATGGTGTCGATGCTGCCGGTGTAAATCAACCAGCCCCAACCGCCCGTCACGAGGGCGCTCGCCAACAGCGCCCCCGGCAACCAGTCTGGCCGGGCGAAGGGCTTGTAGACGCGGCCCATCGTTTCTTGCAGTAAGAACCGGCCGATGCGCGTGCCGGCGTCGATGGTCGTGAGGATGAACAGGGCCTCGAACATGATGGCGAAGTGGTACCAGTACTTCAATAATCCGCTGCCGCCGATGTCGAGAATTTCGAAGGTGCGCTCGAAGATCAGCGACATCCCGACGGCGAGTGTCACGGCGCCGCCGGTGCGGCCACGCAGCGACTCGCCGCCGACTTTCTCTTCGACCTTGCCGAGTTTCCAATCGTGCGTCTTCTCGGTGCCGAGGTTCGCATTCGGATCGCGCCCGTACTTCTCGTCCATCTCTTTCAGTTGCGTTTGGAACTCCGGCGAGCGCTCGATGGCGATGTTGATGTCGTAGTAAAGATCGTTCGGCAACGACGCCGCGGCGATCAGCGCCGTGACGCCGACGAGCCCTTCGATCAGCATCGCCCCGTAGCCGATGGTGCGGATGTGCGATTCCTTCTCGATCATCTTCGGCGTGGTGCCGCTTGACACGAGCGAATGGAAGCCGGACACGGCCCCGCACATGACGCAGATGAAGACGAACGGGAAAATGCTGCCGGGGAAGGTCGGCCCGCCGTTGATGAAGACTTCGTTGAGCATCGGCGCTTGTAGCGGCGGATTGGCGATGCAGACGCTGGCAACGAGCAGGATCACGGTGCCGATTTTCAAGAAGCTCGACAAATAATCGCGCGGGCCGAGCAGCAACCAGACGGGCAACACCGCCGCGATGAAGCCGTAGACGACCAGCGCGATGATCGTTTCGTTCCGCGAGAGCGAGAAGTAAGGTTCGAGCGCGGAGCCGGGAATCCAGCCGCCAGCAACGACGGCGAAGAGGGTCAGTCCGCCGCCGAGGAGCGAGGCCTCGATCACGCGGCCGGGGCGGATGCGGTACATCCACAGGCCGGTGAACAGCGCGATGGGGATGGTGCACGCGATGGTGAAGGTCCCCCACGACGATCCGGGGATGACCTGGGTGCAGCCGGCGGGGAGGGTGTACATCGTTGCGCCATCCGCGCGCTCGACTTCGACGACGGGCAGTCCACCGTTCGGACTGCGGACTTTGAACGACTCGGAACGTCGGGTGGCAGGCGAGCTGCCGGAATACCGAACCTCACATCCGCCCGGAAACCCCCAGATGGGCGCATCGTCGGTGCGAAGAACTTCTTGAGCGTTTTCCTCAGGCAGGGTGATCGTCATTCCCGCCGGCAAGCTCGCCTCTTCGCCTCCCAGTGCTTTCACCACCACGAACCCCAAGCCCGCGAGCGCGATGATGACGATGAACAGAATCGCGATGCTGGCCAACACCGCGGCCGGTTTGCCGAGTTCGAACCGGGCGATCTCGGCGATCGATTTGCCGTCGCGCCGGACACTCGCCGCGAGCACGAGCATATCCTGCACGGCCCCGGCCAGGCAGACGCCGATGACGAGCCAGAGCAACCCCGGCATGTACCCGTATTGGATGGCGAGCACCGGCCCGATGAGCGGCCCGGCCCCGGAGATCGCCGCGAAGTGGTGGCCGAATAACACCCACTTGTTTGTGGGGTGGTAGTTCTGCCCGTCGTTCAACCGGTGCGCCGGTGTCACCCGGTTGTCATCGAGCACCGCGACGCGCGCAGCGAGGAAAGCGGAGTAGTAGCGGTAGGCGATGGCGAGCAGCACGAGCACCGTCGCCATCACGGGCATGGCGTGCAGGATCGTCCGGCCGTTCTCGTGGTGGAACAAGACGCTGGCGAAGAGAGGCATCGCGGACCCCGGAGGCGAGAGGATTCGCCTCTAGACTAAGGCGTCCGGGGGTCGCGATCAACCGCGCTTAGCCCCAGGTCACCAAACCGGGTTCCAACGCATTCGGCAAGTTCGGATGTTTCGGCAGCACGCGGACGCTGAAGCCGAATTGCCCGCTGGACTTGCAGGGCACGGCCCCGGTGAACAACACCGCGCGGTTGGAATCGGGCGGCGACGACGCTTGCAACGACGCCGTCTTCGGGTCGCCGATCTCGCCTTTGTTATCGACGATGCCGTAGTAGAGTTGGACGTCCACTTCCTCGGGGCGGATCGCGCCGAGCGCCACCTTCACCTTGACCGGAAAGTCTTTGCCGACCCAGAGCGTCTGGGCCGTCGGGGCTTCGACGGTTTCGACGCGCACGTCGTTCCAGGCGCCGCCGACGCGCTTGCGCCAGTTGGCCAGTTCCAAAGCCGGGGCGAGTTGATCGGCCGTCAGTTTGGCCTCGCGGGTGAAGGCCGGGAGGTAGCAGCGCTCGAGGTATTCTTGCACCATGCGGTTGGTGTTGAACTCGGGCACGAGGGTCGAAATCGCCCGCTTCATCCGGCGGATCCACTCGCGCGGCAGGCCGTCGGCGCCTCGGTTGTAGAACGTCGGAGCGATGTCGCGCTCGAGCAGTTCGTACAGCAGCCGGCTCTCGACTTCGTCTTGGTACTTGAGGTCGGAGTACTCCTCGCCGCCGCCGATGGCCCAGCCGTTGTCGTTGGTGCACCCTTCGACCCACCAGCCGTCGAGGATCGACAGGTTCAACCCGCCGTTGGGGGCGATCTTCATGCCGCTGGTGCCCGACGCTTCGAGCGGGCGGCGCGGGTTGTTCAGCCAGACGTCGACGCCGTGGACCATGTGGCGGGCGACGTTCATGTCGTAGTCTTCGATGAAGACGACGCGCTTGCGGAACTCCGGGATGCGGGCGTTCTGCACGACGCGCGCGATCAATTCTTTGCCGCCCTGATCTTTCGGGTGGGCCTTGCCGGCGAAGATGAATTGCACCGGCCGCTGGGTGTTGTTGACGATGGCCGCGAGCCGCGCGGCGTCCCGGAAAACGAGGTCGCCGCGCTTGTACGTGGCGAAGCGGCGGGCGAAGCCGATGGTCAGGGCTTCGGGGTCCAGGACTTCATCGGCCGCGGCGATTTCCGAATGCGGGGCGCCGCGCCGGGTGAGTTGCATCTTCAAACGGGACCGCGCGAAGGCGATCAGGCGCGTCCGGCATTTTTCGTGCGTCCGCCAGAGTTCGCCATCGGGTACCGGGTCGATCTTCGACCAGACCGCGTGATCCGTCGGCTTGGCTTCCCATTCGATGTGCAGGTAGCGTTCGAGCAGTTGGCCCATCTCCGGGGCGAGCCAGCTCTGCGTGTGCACGCCGTTGGTGATCGACGTGATCGGCACTTCGACGCTGGCGATCGTCGGCCAGATGGCGTTCCACATTTTGCGCGACACGGTGCCGTGGAGCTTGCTGACGCCGTTGCTCGAGTTCGCCATCTTGATGGCGAGCACCGTCATGCCGAACGGCTCGGCCTCGTCGTCCGGGTTCTGTCGGCCGAGCGTGAAGAAGGCCCGGCGGTCGAGGCCGAGTTGACGGTAATATTCGGTGAAGTACTGGTCCATCATCGCCGGCGGGAAGACATCGTTCCCGGCGGGCACCGGCGTGTGCGTCGTGAAGACCGTCCCGGCCTTGACCGCTTCGCTCGCCGTAGCGAAATCAAGTTTCTTGTCTTCGATCAACTGGCGGACGCGCTCGAGGCTGCTGAACGCGGCGTGCCCCTCGTTCATGTGGCAGACCGTCGGCTCTTTGCCGAGCGCCCGCAGCGCCCGCATGCCGCCGATGCCGAGGACGATCTCTTGCATCATCCGCATGTTTTGGTCGCCACCGTAGAGCTGCGACGTGATGCCGCGGTCTTCGGGCCGGTTCTCCGGGATGTTGGCGTCGAGCAAATACAGCGGCACCCGGCCGACTTGAATGCGCCAAATTTTCAGCGCCACCTCGCGGCCCGGCAAGCTCACGCTCACGAGGATCGGGTTGCCGTCGGCGCCGACTTCCGCGATCAACGGCAGGCTGAAAAAGTCGTTCTCGGGGTAACGCTCTTGCTGCCAGCCGTCGGCGTTGAGGTACTGGCGGAAGTAGCCCTCGCGGTACATCATGCTGACGCCGACGAGGGGTAGGCCGAGGTCGCTGGCCGATTTGAGGTGGTCCCCGGCGAGGACGCCGAGGCCGCCGGAGTAAACGGGGACGCTCTCATGGATGCCGAACTCCATCGAGAAGTACGCGATCTTCAGTGCCGTTTCGTTCGGGTACGTTTCCTGGAACCAAGTCTTCGCCTGCAAATAATGGCCCATGGCCGCTTCGACGCGGTCGAGGTGGGCGAGGAACCCGGCATCGTGGACGAGTTCTTCGAGCCGGGCTTGGTCGATGGCGTAGCCGAGGCGGACGGGGCTGTGGTCGAGTTCTTCGAACTGCTTCGGCGCGATCTTGCTGAACAGCGCCACGGCGTCGGCGTTCCAACACCACCAGAGGTTGTACGCGAGGATCTGCAACGCCTTCAGGCGATCCGGGATCGAAGGCAATACGGTGTAAGTGCGTACGGTGCGGGCCATGGAACGCCTCGGAAACGACGGGGTGAATCGACGGTAACTTAGGAAATTCCGGCGAAGTGCGAAGCGGAGAACATCCCGCCAGCGAACTTGGCGGGATGTTCCAAACGAGTGGCCTGTTGCGAATCGTGCGCGGAAGGTTCGGATATTGAATAAAATGCTTGTTGGCTTGTGGAGGGTGCGAGGTGATTCATTGCAGCCATGAACTGGGAAGATTTTGAAATACCCCCTCGATCCGACACCGTTTCCGGTGGATTCGCGAAGCCGGCCGGTGGATTCGAGGATCGCCGACGGCGGATATGTTTACGTGAGAGATGTCGTCGGAGCGATTCATGTCCTACCCGATGGTCCGCATCTGCACCCGAAAGTTCTCGGTGGCGGTTCGCCGGCCCTGTACGCCGGGGACATGACCGTTCGTGGTGGTCGAATCGTCGATGTGACGAATCTCTCGGGAACATTCCAGTTCGACGACAAACAGGGATTGAAAGAAGTGGCCGAAGAGTTGCGGCGACAGGGTTTATCGGTGGATCGAGGTGCGGTTAGGTTTTTCCCGGCGGACGGCTCGGTGACCCAGATACTGGAGTGAGGACAATGGCAAAGACGATTGTGATCCTCGAAGACAACGCGGCTCGCCGAGCCGCGATGCGCGCCTGTATCGCCGACCGTTTTTACACCTTCGAAACTCGATTCTTCGACGAATCCGCCGAGATGATCGCTTACTTAGAAACGGATCTCGAACGCGCAGTGGTGATATCTCTCGACAACGACCTCGACATGAAGATCGGCCCGGCAGGATGTCCGGTCGATGCGGGCGAAGGGCGCCATGTGGCCGAGTTCCTGGCGACGCGGTCCCCGGTCTGCCCCGTGATCATTCACACCAGCAACACCAACGCGGCCGTCGCCATGCAAGAAGTTCTTCGAGGCGCCGATTGGAAAACTAAGCGGGTGATCCCGATGGACGATACCGCTTGGATCGCAACCGACTGGTTCTTCGCCATGAGGCGCATCATCGTCGGTCCGATCAGACTCCACAGGCTATCCGTGGGGCAACCCTCATGAATGTCACTTTCCCTTCAACTCGTAGCCCGCTGCCCACGTGCCGTTGCGGACATACAACCGCCCGCGGTTGACGACCGCGTGATTCCACGTTTTGCCGGTGATCGCGTTGAGTTTGCCGAGTTCGGTCGGTTCGTCGGGCGTCGCGTTCAACAGGTACACCTTGCCGTCGACGGCTTGGACGACGAGCAGTTTTTGATCGTTCAAAAGCAGGACTTGCCCGTTCCCGTATTTGGTTCCCAAGCCCCATTTGATCGAGCCGTCGCGGAGATCGACGCAAACCAATTTCGGGCCATCGAAACCGTAGAAGTAGCCGTCCGAGGAGATGCCGTCGTTGAAGTACGGTTTCAATTTGTCCGTGGACCAGACGACATCGACCCGCCAAGAATCGCTGGTCTTGCTCACTTTGATCCGCCGGGTGCCCATCTCACCGCCGACGCCGGTACCAATGAGAAACTCACCCGGCGCAACGGGGGTCGGTTGCGTCACGCGGTTCAGGCCGGGGATGTGCCATTTGTAATTCCAGAGGACTCCGCCCATTTTCGCATCGAAGGCTTCGAGGCCGTGATCGCTTTGCATCAGCACTTGTTCGACGCCGCCGATAGTTGCGAGCTGAGCCGAGCTGTAACCGTGGTTGGCTTGTCCCGCCGACCAACGGAATCGACCCGTGCCGGCGTCGAATCCCGCTGTGCCTTGGTTCGCCGGTCCGCCCGCGTAAACGACGACCACACCCACGCTGACCAACGGCGACGAGGAATAGCCCCACTGCGGCGGCTTCCCGCCGGTGTCGACGGTGATGTCCGTCTTCCAAATCAACGCGCCGTTCTCGGCGTTCAAACAGAGTAAAAGCCCGGTGGCGCCCATCGCGTACAACCTGCCGCCGACGATGGTCGGTGTCGCGCGCGGGCCGGCGCCGGCGTTGGCATCGCTGAACTTCACCGCCTCGTAGTGCCGCCAAATTTCCCCGCCCGTTGCGGCGTCGTAGCAGACGACCGCTTCGTTACCACCGCGCTGCTCTTGGGTGAAGAGTCGGTCGCCGACGACGGCGAACGTGCCCCAACCGGGGCCGATCTTCTGCTTCCAAATTTCCTTCGGCGGGTGGGCGGCCCAATCGGGGTCGATGCTGATCCCCCGGACGATCCCATCGCGATTCGGCCCGCGGAACTCGGCCCAGTCGAGCGACTCCTTCGCCGACTCGGACAACGGTTTCGCCGGGGTGATCGTCGGCCGGTTCTTCAAGTCGTCGGCGTCGCGGTCTTCGGGCATCGGGCTGAAGCGGAAGGAGAAATCGGGGAGCATATCGGCATCGGTGCCGTCCATGCGGAGCATACCGAAGGCGACCCAACTCACCGCGAGCGACGCCACCGTGCCGTATTGGCGCATGCGACGGGGCAGGGGGGCACTGACCGCGAGCCAAGCGACCCAAACGAGCAACACGAACGGCGCCCCGAAGATCACCGGGCCTATCGGCATTTGCTTGTCAGCGATCTCGAAGGCGCACAGTCCGAAGAGCGGGAGCACGAACAGCGTGAGCACGGCCCATTGGATGCCGCCGCGCGTCCGCGAAAACGCCGTCCACCAGACGACGGCGAGGATCGTGCCGAGCAGCGGACCCCCGAAAAATGCGGCGAAGTGCAGCATCGTCCGAGGGGCGACCAGCGACGGGACGATCATCAGGAACGCGACGAACGCAATGATGGCGATCCCGGGCCAAACGCGGACGGACCAGCGATTCGTGGACATGGTGCGCTCCTGATCCGTTGGTGAGTTTTCCGCGTTTCGCACATCGATTGGAGGTGTCCGGGCTTTTCTCTCCAAAGGAGAGTCCGACGTTGCCGGCTGTCGGGAGAGCGATGCCGGGCGGAGCATCGCCGCCTTTCGCTCCGCGAATGGCGGGACCGCTCGTGGTGGCATTAGATCCCGCACTCCCCGCCGAGGCCGCACTTTCGCGGAGCGAAAGGCGACGATGCTCCGCCCCGGCATCCGAACTGCGGCGGATTGCATTTCAATACGTCGCCCGGCCACCGCTGATGTCGAAGCAGAAGCCCGTCGTGAAGCTGCAATCGGCGCTGCTGAGGAAGTGCACGAGGGCCGCGACTTCGTCCGGCTTGCCCGTGCGGCCGAGCGGGATTTTGCTGAGCATCATGTTCACTTGCTCGACGCTGAGTTGATCGAGGATCGGCGTCTGGATCACGGCCGGGGAGACGCTGTTGACGCAGATGTCCCCTTTGCCGACGAGTTCTTTGCTCAGCGATTTCGTCAGTGCGATCACGGCCGCTTTGCTGGCAGAATACGGCCCCATCTTCGGGTTGCCTTCTTTGCCGGCGATGCTCGCGATGTTCACGATCCGCCCGTACTTCTTCTCGATCATCCCCGGCAGCACCGCCTTGCAGCAGAGCACCAAACCGGTGACGTTGATGTTCATCACGTATTCCCAATCTTCCCGCACCGATTCCCAAATCGCCACGTCGCGCCCCTTGCGGCTGGCGACGCCGGCGTTGTTCACGAGGATATCGACCGGGCCGGCCTTCGCTACGACTTCGGCGAATACCCGCGCCAAGTCGTCTTCTTTCGTCAGGTCGCCGACCATCGCCACCCCGCCGATCTCTTGGGCGACGCGCTCGGCATTCGCCGCGGCCATGTCGAAAACGCCGACCTTGGCCCCCGCCGCCGCGAGCCGGCGACAGATGGCTTCGCCGATGCCTTGGCCCCCGCCGGTGACCACCGCGACTTTGCCATCCAAACGAAAGAGGTCGGCCATGATTCTGCTCCGAGGAGTGGGATTGGAATCGCTTACTGTAGGAGGACGGCGGAGCCGTGTCAGCCCAAAGGCATCCGCGGGCTCGCCGCTTTCCGTGGATGCTGAAAATGCGTTCGGTTGCTCGCAGTGGCACCGAGAGCCGCAAGGATGGGGTTGCGGCGGGTTGGTGTGCCTGTTCTTCGTAGGGCGGGTGGAGTCTTCGGAATCCGCCGCCGGGATGAAGCAGCCTACCGAATGACTGCGGAGCGAAATTCCTCACGGCGGCGGGTTCCGATGAGTCCACCCGTCCTATGAAGAATGTCGCCTTGGAGCAAACCGATGAAGGTTCCAGTCTCAATAAGCTTTGCGAATTTGCCGCAACTCGATGCTGGGCTGAGCGTTATGGGATGATTCCAGTAATTTGCAATGGTTCCACGGAAGGGTGTGTCGCTTCGGGCTGGAATCATTTTGCGTCGTCCCCCTCAAGGATCACCCCATGCCGAAGCAGTTTCACAACCACCCCTCGCTGAACCCGACCAAAAGCTTCACGCTCGTCGGCGTCGGGGATTGACACACCAACCCGGCGCGGCGCGGTTGTCGTTTTCGCGTCCGCCCGCATGATGTATTGCAGAGACCGAATGGGCGGGGAGCCGCCCGAAGACTTGGCGGAGCCGATTGCGACATGAAACATTCCCGCGCCGGAGACGGCGAACGCACGCTGGCCGTGTTCGTGGATTTCGAGAACCTCGCCCTCGGCTTCGGCGGCCGAAGGGATCGCTTCCAAATCGAAAAGGTTTTGGAACGCCTCGTCGAGAAAGGCAAGATCGTTGCCAAGAAGGCCTACGCCGACTGGAGCCGCTTCGGCACCTACGCCGGGTCTCTCCACGAAGCGGCCATCGAACTCATCGAAATTCCGAAGCGCTCGATGACCGGCAAGAACTCCGCCGACATCCGACTCGTGGTCGACGCCATTGACTTGGCCTACTCGAAAGACCACATCGACACTTTCGTGATCGTCTCCGGCGACAGCGACTTCTCGCCGCTGGTTTCCAAATTGAAGGAACTCGGCAAACACGTCATCGGGCTCGGGTTGGTCGAAGCGACGTCGAACCTGCTGCGCGACAACTGCGACGAATTCATCTACTACGAAGACCTCGACCGCCCCGACGTGCTGCAAATCCACGGCGGCGTGCAGGTGCCCGAAGTCAAACGCAAGGTCTTCAACCTGCTCGTCGATTCGCTCGTCGCCCTGCGCCGCGAGAACAAGGACGTCATCTTCTCGTCGATGGTCAAGGACACGATGAAGCGGAAGAAGCCGTCGTTCAACGAGGAGTACCACGGCTACCGCACCTTCAGTGAACTGCTCGAAGACGGCCAGCGGCACGGGCTGATCGAAATCGAAAAGCACAAGACGAGCGGGACCTACGTGGTCAACCGCTTCGGCGACGAACTCCGGCGCAACGGCCCGCCCCCGGCGGTGCAGCAATTGCCGCCGCCCGTGCCGCTGGCGCTCCCGGCGCCGAAGCCGTTGCTCCCCTCGCCGCCGCTCGAACGCCCTCTCGCGACGCGGAACGATCGCGGACCCCGTCCGGCTTCGCCACCGCCACCGCCGATTCTTCAGCCGCAACGGCCCGTCGAACCGCGGCCGATTTTGCATCAGCCGAGCCGTTTACCGCAACAACCGATTTTGCAACCGAAAGCCCCGCCGGCACGCGTTCCGGCGGACGATGACCGGATGCCTCTCGGGCGCTCGCTGATCGAAGACGTGGACGACGACCTCGACGAGATCCCGTCGTACTCGCCGAAGCGGAGTGCCCCGGCGGACGCGGCGCCCGCGAAAGCCCCACCGGCCAAACGCGAGCCGGTGAAACCGAAGGCGATCCAGGCCGAGAGGCCGGTTGCGAAAGCCCCCGCGAAGCCGAGACTGGCCATCGTGGAAAAGCCGGCGCCGCGCGTCATCGAAACGATCAAGGTCATCGAGAAGCCGAAGCCCGCGCCGAAACCGCCGGTGGAAGACGACGGCTTCGGGTCCGGCTTAGACGAGTGAACAACGGTTTGATAACGGTCTAATTCAGAGGAAACGCTATGCCAGGCCGGTCGAGAATCGCATTTACGTTGATCGAACTGCTCGTGGTGATCGCCATCATCGCGGTCTTGCTGGGTCTTTTGCTGCCGGCGGTGCAAAAAGTCCGCGAAGCGGCCGCGCGGGCCAGTTGCCAGAACAATTTGAAACAACTCGGGCTGGCCTGCCTCAATTACGAATCGTCGCAACAACGGTTTCCGAATTCAAACACCACGGCGCCCCCGTTCCACGGTTGGCCGGCCTTGGTGCTCCCCCAACTGGAACAGGAATCGATCCGCAACCAGCTCGCGATGAACGCGAATTGGTACGACAACGCCAATGCCACGACCCGCTCGGCCCAGGTGAAAACCTTCCTTTGCCCGAGCGCCGCGGGCAATCGCCTCGGCCAATCCGCCGTCCCCGGGGTCGCGGGTTCCCCGTTCGCCGGGGCGGCGTGGGACTACACGAACGTGTCGGTCGTGGCCGTCACGCTCTTGGCGCAACTCGGTTATCCGGATGGGCCGGCATACTCCAACGTTTGGCGCGGCGTGATGAGTTCGCAAGGTTCCTCGATCGCGCAAATCACGGACGGCCTTTCAAACACGATCTTGATCGCGGAAGATGCCAATCGTCCGGAGTACTGGGTCAAAGGCAAGCGCGTACTCGACCTCGCCCCCCCCTTCGGCAGCGGGGGGCCGGGGCAAGTCACCGGCGGCTTGTGGGCCGATCATCAAAAAGGATTCGGCATCGAAGGGACGAGCCCGGACGGCTTCACGCTGGTCGGGGAGTGCGCCGTGAATTGCACCAACGCCTACGAAATCTACGCCTTCCACAGCCTCGGGGCCAATATCGCCCTGGCCGATGGGAGCGTCCGGTTCCTCCGGCAGAGCGTCTCCATCCGGACGCTCGCCGCGCTCGCCACGCGGGCCGGCGGCGAAATCCCCGCGGACGAATGATCGAATTCCCTCCCCGGAGACGCCGCGTGCCCGCACTGTTCGCCCTGACGATGTTCCTGAGCGCGACGCTGCTGTTCATGGTCCAGCCGATGGTCGGGAAGATGGTGCTGCCGCACGTCGGGGGAAACCCGGCCGTGTGGAACACCTGCATGGTCTTCTTCCAAGCGCTGTTGCTCCTCGGCTACTGGTACGCCCACAAATTGACCGGCCTGCGCAGCCAAGCGAAACAAGTCGCGATCCACATCGGCGTGCTCACCCTCGGCGGCGCCGTCCTCGCCGCGGCGGCCTTGCTGACGCCAGGGCACTCCGCGGTGCCGATCCTGAAATCGCTCGCCCCCGAAGGCGGGTCGCTGCCGTTCTTCGCCGTCATCTCGATGCTCGCCGTCGCCATCGGTCTGCCGTTCCTCGCGGTCTCCACGAGCGCCCCGCTGCTGCAGCGCTGGTTCACCGCCACCGCGCACCCGAGCGCGAAAGATCCCTACTTTCTGTACGCCGCGAGCAACGCCGGTAGCTTGATCTCGCTGCTGGGCTACCCGCTGTTCACCGAGCCGACGTTCCGCACCGTCCAACAGACGTGGCTCTTCGCAGGCGGATTTTTGATTTTGATCGGCCTGTCGATCCAGTGTGGCCGGGCGGCGTTGAACCCGCTGCGGCCCGCCGGGAAAGAACTCCCCGAGGCGCCGGTGGCGGAGCCGAGACTCGGGCAAAAGCTGCGCTGGCTCGGCCGGGCGTTCGTGCCGTCGAGCCTGATGCTCGGCGTGACCACGCACATGACCACCGACGTCGGTTCCGTACCGCTGCTCTGGGTCATCCCGCTGGCGCTGTACCTGCTGACGTTCATCATCGCCTTCGCGCGGACACCGGCCTGGTACAAGTTGGTCCTCGGCAACGCGGCCCCCGTCGCCATGCTGTTGTTGATCTTCACGATGGTGGCGAAATACGATGTCGTGTCGCATTTCTTGATGCTGGCCATGCACCTCACCGCCTACTTCTTGCTCGCGCTGCTCATGCACACCGAACTGGCGAACGACCGGCCGCACCCCAAATTCCTCACGAATTACTTCCTCTGGATCTCGTTCGGCGGCGTCCTCGGGGGACTCTTCAACGCCATCGTCGCTCCGCTGGTGTTTCCGCAAGCGTTCGAGTATCCCATCGCCATCGCCATCGGCTGCATGCTGATCCCCGCGGCGAAGCGCGGGCCCGCCGAACCCGGCGCCGAAGGCTCGGTCGAATCGGCCGGCATCGCGTTGTTCCTCGACATCTTGATCCCGATCGCAATGCTCGCCGTCTGCGCCGCGTTGGTCTCGCTGGGCCGTTACGAAACCTTCCGCACCGCCTGCGACTGGGTCGCCGACGCAACACGTTTAGTCGATGGCAAGATCGTTGTCCTGTTCGCGGTGTTCGCGCCGCCGTGCCTATTCTGCTTCTTGTTCATCGACCGCCCGCTCCGCTTCGGCCTCTGCGCCGCCGCCATCCTCACGAGTTCGGCCTTCCGCGATCTCGCGCGCGGCTACGACCCGAAAACCGAAATGTCCCGCGAATCGATCCGCAGCTACTTCGGCATCATGCGTCTCGACGGTTACCCGCAAGACAATGCCGTGACGCCCGCCAACTATCTCTATCCGCTTCGGCTCGTGAAGTCCGACGGCGATGCCATCGCCGGTTTCTACGATGTCGCCCTCGCGCTGCGCATCGACACGCGCGATATGTCGCACGGCACGACCCTACACGGTCGGCAGTTCCAAGGCCGCTACCGCGTGCCGTTGCCGCGGGCCGACGACAAAGCCCAACGCGAATATGAGCCGCGCGAATACTCCGTCGCGCCGATGCTGCGCGACGACCTCCGCGCCCTCGGGGCGTTCTCGGTGTGGGAGAGCGTCGCCCTGCTCGGGGCGAAAGAATCGTGGGATCAGAGCGGCGACCCGCTGACGTACTACCACCGCACCGGCCCGGTCGGGGCGATGTTCCGCGAAGCCTTCGCCCGCAAGGGTTTGCCCAAGGTCGGCATGGTCGGCCTCGGCACCGGGTCCGGAGCGGGTTACGCCATCGCCGGTCAAGAGATGACCTTCTACGAAATCGACCCGGCCGTCAAAACGATGATCGACGGCGGCAAGCACTTCACTTACGTGACCGACGCCCGCCAACGCGGGGCACACGTCGACATCGTCATGGGTGACGCCCGCTTGATGCTCGAAAAATACGGCGGCCCGAAATACGACCTCCTGTTGATCGACGCCTTCAGTTCCGATTCGATCCCGGTCCACTTGTTGACGGTCGAATCGGTGAAGTTGTACAGCGAGCGTATCGCCAAAAACGGTTTGTTGGCCATGCACGTGTCCAACCGCTACTTGCGGCTCGAACCGATCGTCGCGGCCATTGCGGCGCAACACGGGATGGCGTGCCGGATTTGGGAAGACAAGTCCAACCCGATGCCGGGGAAGACGGAATCGTCGTGGATCGTGCTCGCGCCGACGGAAGCCGATCTCGGCCCGGCCTTCGTCGAGTCGAGTTCGTCGACGGTGGAATTGCCGTGGAAGCCGATCCCGGTGAACCCCGAAATCCCGCCGTGGACCGACGACTACCAAGACATCTTGCGCATCATCCAATCAAAGGAATTGCAGACGCTCCGTTGGCGGCTCGGCTTGCCGACGCCGATCCGGGAGTGAGCCGCACCCTGCTGATCGTCGGCGCCAGCGGCCGCGCGGCTGCGGCGTCTGCCGTCCGCGCCGGCTGGCAACCGGTCGTCATCGACCTCTTCGCCGACAACGATACGCGGGCCGTGGGGCCTGTGATCCCGTGCCCCATGGACGAGTATCCACAAGGATTTGTCGCACTCGCGGGACAAGCTCCTCCGGGGCCGTGGATGTATACCGGCGGGCTAGAAAACGATCCGGAGGTGGTGGAAGCGATCTCGCGGGATCGGGAATTGTTCGGGGTCGGGCCGGAGGTTTTGAAGCGCGTCCGCGATCCGTTCGAATTGTCAAAAGTTGTGCGAATGCCCCGGATCGTCGAGCCACCGGGCGCAGGTGGACCCCACCGGGGCGAGCCCGGTGGCTCGTTGCGAAAACCCCTCCGCGGCGCGGGAGGTCTGGGCATTCGGTTCGCCGGCGAACTCGATCTTCCCACGCCCGAATACTACTTCCAAGAATTCATCCTCGGCCCATCGTATTCGGCACTCTTTCTTTTCCCCGCTAGCGGTTCCCCCGAACTCCTCGGCGTCTGCTCCCAACTCATTGGCGAGTGGTGGTTGCACGCGCCGCCGTTCCACTACTGCGGGAACATCGGCCCGCTTCCCACTGACAACGCGTTGACAGCGGAACTGACGCGGATTGGCGAAGCGTTGCGACCGTTCGGTCTCCGCGGACTGATCGGGGTCGATTTCATCCTCTCCGGGGACCGCGTCTTGGTCCTCGAAGTCAACCCACGCTACACGGCTTCGGTGGAACTGTACGAGCGGGCGTTGGGACGGTCGCTATTGGCGGAGCACATCGCCCACTTCGAGACCTCACGCCCTCACCCCCTCTCCGAAGCGGAGAGGGGGGACCGGAAAATCCATGGGAAGGCGATTCTGTACGCCCCTCGCACCTTCGTCGTCCCCGCCGATCATCCGTGGCGCGGGTCGAACTTCGCCGACATCCCGGCGGTCGGTTCGGTCATTTCGGCGGGGCAACCCGTGGTCACTTTGTTCGCGGCCGCCGATACTGAACCGGAGTGCCGCGAACGATTACTGGAACTGGCCCGAGTGAGTGCGCCGCGATGATCCGCTTGAACGAACGGGCCGAAGCCCTCGCCGACGAGATGGTCGAACTCGCCGAGGCGATCCGCGTCACGGTGTCCGAAGTCGGCGGCGCGCGCGTCATCGATTGCGGAGTCGCCGCAACCGGGGGCCTGCAAGCGGGGTTGCAAATGGCACGCATTTGCCTCGCCGATCTCGCCGAGGTCGCGCTCGTCAACGGCCACATGGGGCCGACCATCGCGGTCACGACCGACGCCCCGGTGCTCGCCTGCCTCGGCTCGCAATACGCCGGTTGGCAGGTGCAAGCCGGCAAGTTTTTCGCCATGGGATCCGGCCCGATGCGGGCCCTCGCCGGGCGCGAAGAGGTCATCAAACATCTGAAAATATCGGACGATTCGAATTGCGCCGTCGGCGTACTCGAAAGCCGCAAGATGCCGGATGAAAGTGTGGTCGCCGCGATCCGCGAGAGGTTACCCGCCGCGGTCAACCGGTTGACACTGCTAGTCGCCCCGGCCAGCAGCATCGCGGGGGCGATCCAAGTCGTGGCGCGCACCGTGGAAACCGCGCTCCACAAACTGCACGAATTGAAGTTCGACGTGAACGCCGTCGTCAGCGGGTTCGGCGTCGCTCCGCTGCCTCCCGTGGCGAAGGACGAGCTCGCCGCGATCGGCCGGACGAACGACGCCATCTTGTACGGCGGCCGCGTGACGCTGTGGGTGGATTGCGACGATGCGATCATCGACGAGATCGGCCCGAAGGTGCCGTCGAATGCGTCGAACGATCACGGCGAACTCTTCGCCGATTTGTTCGCCCGCTACGGAGACTTTTACAAGATCGACCCGCTGCTCTTCAGTCCCGCGGAAGTCACGTTCGTGAATCTGCGAACTGGCCGGGCGCGGACGTTCGGCAGTACGGATGCGGGGTTGTTGAAGAAGTCCTTTTTCGGAGCGTGATCCATGCGTCTCGGCATTCTCTGCGGCGGTACCGGCTGGCATGTGCAGGATTTGCTCCGCGCCGCCACCGGAGATGGGCACCGCGCGGAGGCCATCGACTTCCGCCGGGTGATTGCCGAAGTGCCCCGTTCTCACCCGCCCTTCGATGCCATCATCGTCCGCACCATGCCGGCCGGGTCGTTGGAGCAAATCATCTTCCGCATGGATTGCTTGCACGCATCTAAAATCCCCGTGTTCAACCCGCCCCGCGCGCTCGAAACCTGCGTCGATAAATTCTTGACGACTTCGCGATTGGACGAAGCCGGACTGCCGGTGCCGCGCACGATTTGCACGCAGACCGCGGCCGATGCGATGCTCGCGTTCGCCGACCTCGGCGGCGATATTGTCGTCAAACCGATCTTCGGCTCCGAAGGTCGCGGGATGGTGCGCCTGACCGATGCGGAGGTCGCGTGGCGGACGTTCCACGCCATCGAGCAAACCGGCGGCGTCCTGTATTTGCAAGAGTTCATCCACCACCCCGGGTGGGATCTGAGAGTGTTCGTACTCGGTGACCGCGTCCTCGCCTCGATGAAGCGCCACGGTCACGGCGACTGGCGGACCAACGTCGCGCAAGGGGGAACGACGGAGCCGTGTAAACTCGCACCCGCCCAACAGAAGTTGGCGCTCGATGCGGCGCGGGCCACGGGGGCGGTCATCGCCGGAGTCGATTTGCTGTGCGATGAAGCGGGCCGCTGGGTCGTGATCGAAGTCAACGCCGTACCGGGGTGGAAAGCGCTCGCGGCGACCTGCGGGATCGATGTCGCGGCGGAGATCATCCGGTTCATCGCAGAGGTAACACGATGAACGCCGCCATGGCCGCGCACACCGCCTGCGTTTGGGAAGTGCTCGCCCGCAAAGTCGGCAACGTCCACCCCGGCGCGAACTTCGCCGATCTGAACTACCTCGACTTCATCCACTCGGCCGGGGCGCTGATGAAGGCGTTGACGGAAGGTGGCGGCGTCGGCGAGACGATCCTGCGCGCCGTGCAATTGCGGCGGGAGGTCACGCCGTCGAATACGAACCTCGGGATCATCCTGCTGTTGGTGCCGCTGGCGAAATCCGAGAACCGTGAGCAACTCGAAGCGATCCTGGCGTCGCTGACCATCGACGATGCGAAATATGCGTTCGAGGCGATCCGCCTCGCTTCGGCCGGGGGGTTAGGCGATGTTTCCGAGCAATCGGTGAACGACGAACCGACGGTGACGCTCCTCGACGCCATGCGCCTCGCGGCGGATCGGGACATGATCGCGAAACAATACGCCACCGGTTTCGCGGATGTGTTCGATTTCGGCGTCCCGCATTTGCTCCGAGCCTTCGAGCGATTGGGATGCGTGGAAGCCGCCGTCATCGAGTGCCAATTACAATGGCTCGCCAAGTTTCCCGATTCGCTCGTCCATCGCAAGCGCGGTGGGATGAGTGCGCTGGAGGTCAGGATTCGGGCGGCGAGCGTATTGCAGTACGGGGGAATCGGAACTTCCGATGGACGTGCCGCCGCGCTCGGATTGGACACCTACCTCCGTTGCGACGGCAACCGCCTGAATCCCGGCACCACGGCCGACCTCGTCACGGCGTGCCTGTTCATCGCGTTGCGAGACGGTAAATTGAAAGCGAGCGACCCGTTCGCTTGGCCCGTTTCCGATTGGTTGTGACCCCATGCCCGACGAACGATATTCCATCCGCGTGAACAAGGATTACTTCTTGTTCTGCTGCGCGCATTTCATCACCTACAACGGCGACGATTGCGAGCGTTTGCACGGCCACAATTACCGCGTCGCGGTCGAGGTCGAAGGGCCGCTCGACGCCAACCACTACATCTTCGACTTCGTCGCGCTCAAACGGCGGACGCAATCGATCGTGGACGAACTCGACCACCACCTGCTCTTGGCGATGGAGAATCCGCTGCTGCCCGTCACCGATGCGGGGAATAACTACACCGTGAACTTCGGCGCGAAGATGTGGAGCTTCCCGAAGGAAGACTGCGCGGCGCTGCCCATCGCGAATACGACGACGGAGTTGCTGGCGAAGTGGTTCGCCGGACGGTTGGCCAAGGAGTTGGAAAAGCAATACGGCTACACGCCCGAAACGATGCGCGTGGAAGTCGAAGAGGCGACGGGGCAATCGGCGACGTACTCCATCACCCGTTGAAAAAGTCGGAGACGGCGCAGCGGAACCCGGGCAGGACGGATTCGGCCGTGAGCGTCGCTTCCGCTTCGAGCACTGTCGATTTCAAGTTGCTGTCGTAAACGGTCACCGTGAAATCTTTGGGATCCACGACCCAAACCAACTGGACACCGCCCGCGAGGTACTCGTGGGCCTTGGCCCGCAGGCCGGATTTGGTATCCGACGGCGACCTCACTTCCACGCAGAGATCGGGCGGCAGGTCGTGGTACGCGATGATCTCGACGCCGAAAGGCAAACGGGCCGCGCTGTAGAAGCTGACATCCGGCCCGCGGACGGAGTCGGGGTTGCGCTCGGTGATCGCCCCGCTTTCCGTCACCACGCGGCCGATGCGATGCGTCAGCAAGTATGATTTGATGGAGAAGTAAACGAGCCCCTGAACTTCGCCATGGCGGATTCCGGGCGGCGGCATGAATTCGATCTCCCCTCGCACGAGTTCGTACTTGCCGTCCTCGAATTCCTCGGTGAGAAAAAAATCTTCCGCCGTCATCGGCTTGGTGGCCACGGTCGACATTCCGTTCTCCTTTATCGCTCGAATCCCTAATAACTATACCGCGCCGACATCCTTCCACTGGTGCGTCTTCGCCGACTCCAGCACCGCGTCCAGCACCAGCTGCGTTTCGAGCGCGTCGCGGAAGGTCGGGCTGGCCGGCTTGCCCGTGCTCAGCCCTTGCAAGAAGTCGGCGACTTGGTGCGTGAAGCTGGTGTCGTAGCCGACGGCGAGGCCGGGCACCCACCAGTTGGCCATGTACGGGTGGTCCGGGCTGTTGTCGGTGACGTGGATGCTCTTCCAACCGCGGATGGCGCTGTCGTCTTTGTAATCGAAGATTTGCAGGCGGTGCAAATCGTGCAAGTCCCACAGCAGCGACATGTTCTCGCCGTTGATTTCGAGCGTGTACTGGGCCTTGTGGCCGCGGGCGTAACGGGTGCTTTCGAAGTTGGCCAAGCTACCATTGGCGAACTTGCCGAAGAAGATGCAGGCGTCGTCGATGGTCACTTGCTCCATCTTCCCGGTCAGCGTGTGCGGACGTTCCTTGACGAAGACTTCCGTCATCGCGCAGACGCTGCTCAGGCTGCCGTTGAACCACAACGCCGTGTCGATGCAATGCGCGAGCAAATCCCCGGAGACCCCGGCCCCGGCGGCGGCTGCGTCCAGGCGCCACAGCCCTTGGCCGCCCTGCGGCAGGTCGGATTTGATGGTCCAGTCTTGGAGGAACTTGGCCCGGTAGTGGAAGATCTTGCCGAGCCGGCCTTCGTCGATGAGCTTCTTGGCCAAGCTCACGGCGGGGATACGGCGGTAGTTGTACCAGACCATGTTGGCGACGCCGGCCTTCTCGACGGCGTCGACCATCGTCCGCCCCTCGGCGGCGTTCATCGCCAGCGGCTTCTCGCACAAGATCATCTTCCCGGCCTTCGCCGCGGCAATCGAAATTTCCGCGTGCAGGTTATTTGGCACGCAGATGTCGACCGCGTCGATGTCCGGCCGGGCGATCAACTTCTTCCAGTCGGTCTCGATGTTCGCGTAGCCCCACTGGTCGGCGAACGCTTGGGCCTTGGCCGCATCGCGGGCGCAAACGGCTTGCAGGATTACCTCGTGTTCCGAAGGGAAGAATTGGCCGACCTGCTTGTAGGCGTTCGTATGGGCGCGCCCCATGAAGCCGTAGCCGATCATGCCGACGCGAAAGGATTTCTTGGGCATCGGGAGAAGACCTCTGTGCGAATGCGGATGGGGGATTTATTCGATCTCTTCGTCGGGCGGTGTCGGCTCGGTAAACAGTTCGGCGAGGGACAAAGAAAATCCAGGAAGAACGCTCTCAGCCGTAAGAGAATCGAGCGAAGTCAGTTGATGGACCTCGCCATCGAGTCGGTGAACCTTGGCGGTTTCGCTATCCGGATCGATGATCCAGATCACTTCGATACCGAGCTTTTGATACTCCAGAACCTTCCGCTCCATCTCTTGGACGGTGTTATCTTCGCTGAGGACCTCGACCGCCAATCCGGGGATCACTCCCCAAACCGCCGATTTCGGCATCCGGCGTTCGGGGAGGTTTCGCCAAGGGGTGAAGGTGACATCGGGCATGCGGACGTTGCGGGCCATCATGCGATACATGCCGTCGGCGCCCGTGAGGATGCCCCGATTGTTGCCTTTCAAGTAGATAAAAATCGCTCCGACGATCGAAGCGGCTAAAAACGACTCGCGCGATCCCACGGTTTTCTCCAAAAGGACGCCATCCACGAGTTCGAACAGCCGTTTGGGTTCGCCTTCCTGATAGCGTACGACATCTTCTTCCGTCGCTAGACCGGGCGGCGGGATCAGGCCGATGCGGTCGAGCGGCACGAACCCCAGGCGTTCGTGCAAGTCGGCCATCGTTTCGGGCGGGTCGACGAACTTGGCAATCATGGTCGATCCTCACGCCGCGGCGTATTTTTCGCGCATCTTGTCGAGGTACTTCTTGCTCTGCGCCGTCACGTCCCAGGCGTTGGGCCAGAAGCACAGATCGACGCACCACCAATCGCTCGGGATGCCCGCGGCCCGGATCGCCGGGATGAGTTCGTCGAAGTTCAAATGCCCCGTGCCGAACGGGTTGTGCGTGCTCGTGTTGTGCTCGTTCAGGCTGCCGTCGCTGTCGATAACGTGAACGTGGTTGATCGCCCCCTTCAACTGGGCCAGCAGTTCCATCGCCCCGCCCGGCAGGGTTTGCTTCTCGCCGCTTTGGTTCGCGCCGATGCCCGCGCACATGTGGGCGTGGCAGGTGTCGTACAGCACGCCGAAGTTGGCGTTCCCCTTGGCCCGCACCGCGTTCACGAGCGCCACGATTTCCGATGGCTTGTTGAACACGAACCCCGGTTCGAATTCCCAGCAGACGTTCAAGCCGTGGTCCGCGGCGATCTTGGCGCACTTGTCCCAGACGCCGACGAACCGGTCGAAGCCTTTCTCCGCCCCGAGTTTCTTCCCTTCGACATCGTCGGTGAAGTACGTCGGCGCGAGGACGGTGTCGACGCGGATCGTCTTGGCGTCGAGTTCGGAGGCGAAGGCGCACCAGCCGAGGAAGGCCGTGAGGTAGGCCGCCGGGATTTCGTCGACGATGCTGACGCCGGGGGTTTTGAACGCCCACAGATCGACGGCGATGCCGGAGAGGGCCAAGCCGTGGTCGGCGATTTCTTTCTTGAGCTTCGCCCGGCTCGCCTTCGTCGGGTGCGACGCCGGGCTGGGGTGCGGGCCGAAGCTGCCGAGTTCGACGCCGTCGTAACCCAGGTCTTCGAGCTTGTGCAAGATGGTGTGGAAGTCGTTCGTCGGCACTTCCTGATTGAAGATGTACGCCCATGTGCCGATGGAGATGCGTGCCTTGGCCATCGAGAAACCTCGCAGGAGTCGGGGGAGGAACGGACCGGGGATGTTGTATACCCGACGGCCCGGAGTTGAAGGCGCAAGCGTCAGGCCAAGATCGGCCGGATGACCGAGCCGTGGACGTCGGTGAGCCGGCGGTGGATGCCGTTGTGGTAGAACGTCAGTCGTTCGTGATCGAGTCCGAGGATGTGCAGGATCGTGGCGTGCAGGTCGTAAATGGTGGAGACACCTTCGACCGCGGCGTGCCCGAATTCATCGGTGGCACCGTGACTGAACCCGGCCTTCACCCCGGCCCCCGCGAGCCAAACCGTGAACCCCTTCGGGTTGTGGTCGCGGCCGCTCGCCCCTTTTTGGAACGTCGGCATCCGGCCGAATTCCGTCACCCACACGACGAGCGTATCTTTCAATAATCCGGTGCGTTTGAGGTCGTGGAGCAGGGCCGCGCACGGCCCGTCGAAGATCGGGGCGTGGATCGAATATTGATCCTTCAACGCCTTGTGCCCGTCCCAGTTGCCGACACCCTCGCCCATGGCGTACGAGCCGTTGAAGAGCTGGACGAAGCGCACATCGCGCTCGAGCAATCGGCGGGCGAGCAGGCAGTTGCGGGCGAACCCGGCCTTCACTTTGTCCGCGTCGCCGGTGCCGTATTCCTCGTGGACCGACTTCGGTTCTTTCGTGAGGTCGGCGACTTCCTTCGCCTTCAATTGCATCTTGGCCGCGAGTTCGTGGCCGGCGATGCGCGCGGCCAAGTCGGTGTCGCCGGGGCGGGCTTTGAGGTGCTCTTCGTTCAGCATCTTCAAATAATCGCGGGTCGCACGGTCGGTCGTTTCCGAGATCGCCGCCGGGCGGATCAAATTCGGCAGCGGTTTGTCGGCGGAGAAGGGCGTCCCTTGGAACACGGCCGGGAGGAAGGCGCTGCCCCAGTTGTTGGGGCCGACCTGCGGGACGCCGCGCGGATCGGGGATGGCGACGAACGCCGGGAGATCGGCGCATTCGCTGCCGAGGGCGTAGCTGACCCAGGCCCCGGCGCTCGGGAACCCGTCGAGCGTGAAGCCGGTGCTCATCTGATTTTCGGCCGGGCCGTGCGTGTTGCTCTTGGCGGTCATGCCGTGCAGGAAGCAGAGGTCGTCGGCGAACTCGGCGAGCTTCGGGAAAAGATCCGAAAGCATCTTCCCGGACTTCCCGCGCGGTTTGTACTTCCAGAGTGGCTTGGTGAGGTTGCCGTTCTCCCCTTGGAACGTGACCAGCTTGGAATTCCCCGGCAGCGGTTGGCCGTCGCGCTTCACCAACTCCGGTTTGTAGTCGAAGCTGTCGAGGTGGCTGACGGCGCCGGAGCAGAAGATCGTCAGGACTCGCTTCGCCTTGGCCGCGTGGTGCGGCTTACGCGGGGCGAGCGGCGCATCCGGCCGGATGATCGGGGCGATGGCCGATTTCTCAGCCGCCTCGGCGAGCAAGGCCGCCAGCGCGATTCCGGCGAGACCGTTCCCGGCATCGCCGAGGAACGACCGGCGATTGAGGAACGAGCGACCGAAGGGGGTGGGGAACATTCGTGGGACCTTCTCCGTTTCCTCAAGCAATACAGACGGATTTGCAGCACTGGAGTGCATTCAACACGCACCCGGATTCAGCTCGGCCCGGCGAGTCCGTTCCCGGTATCGCCGAAGAGCGACCGACGGGGGGGTGAGGAACATGGGCATGTGCATTTTCAGTCTCAATAAGCGCACCTCAATTCGCCGCACTCGTCGTAAGGCCTTACCCGCTCGGCGATCCCGGCGGCTCGTCCAATGATTCCAGCTTTTTGCAATGGTTCCACGCAAAGGTGTGTGAAATAGCGCTGGAATCATTTTGAGAGCCTCCGGGACAGGAATCCATACTCGGCCGCCTCACCGGTCCTCAATCCACCATCAAAAACTCACTCGCATTCAACACCGCCCGGCCGAGCGCCGGTAATCCGTGTTCCTTTACCAGCTTCAATGCCCCTTCCAATTCCCTAGGGGAAGGCGGCCGTTGGAAGGCCAAGGCGAAGACGCGGCGAACCTGCGCTTCGGGGTCTTTCCCGGCGTCGGCGGTCGCTCGGTCGGCCAAGAATTTCGCTTGCTCCACCAAGAAGGGGGCGTTCAGCAAGTTGAGCGCTTGCAGCGGGGTCGTGGAGCTGTTCCGTTTCGGGGCGATCTGGCCGCCGTCGGGGCAGTCAAAGGCGCCGAAGGTGTCGTCGAGCTGCATCCGGTGCTTCGTCTGGTAGATCATCCGGCGGAACTCGGCCGAGCCGAAGGTCTTCTTCGGGGTGAAGACGCGGACGTAGTTTCCGTTGGGTTCGAAGAGGTCGAACCCGGGCCCACCGGGGGTGAGGTCGAGCTTGCCGGTGACGAACAACACGCCATCGCGGATCGCCTCGGCTTCGAGCCGGCGCGGCGGGAAGCGCCACAGCAGTTTCGCTTGGGCATCCTTCGCCAATCCTTCCGGGGAGGTCGTCGACGATTGCCGATAGGCTTCGGAAGTCACCATCAGTTTGTGGATCGCCTTCAACGTCCACGGTTTCGCCGGGCCACTGGGGGACATCAATTCGGCGGCGAGCCAGTCGAGCAACTCGGGGTGGCTCGGGCGGGTGCCGTTGCGGCCGAAGTCGCTGGGCGTCTCGACGAGCCCGCGGCCGAAGTGGTGCTGCCAAAGCCGGTTGACGATCACCCTGGCGGTCAGCGGATTCGCGGGATCGACGATCCAGCGCGCGAGCGCCGCACGGCGTTCCGGTTCGGTGGCGGTGTCCGGGATCGTCCGCTTCGGGCCGATCTCCGCGAGGATTCCGGGGCCGACGGCTTCTTTCGGGGCCATCGGGTCGCCGCGGTGGAGGCGGAACGTCGATTCGGGCGCGCCGAATCGTCCGGCGTAGACCATCTCCGATTGAACCAGCGCCGCCAATTTCACGCGGGCGCCGGCGGCGTCCGCCGTTAGCTTTTGCCAACGCTTTCGGTCCGAGTCCGTCAGCCCCGCCGGTTCGACTTGGGTACGGGACCCCGGCGTCAAGCGGTCGTCCGAAGTTGCGACGGCCCGCCAAATTTCCCCGTCGAGCGAAACTTCGATCCGGTAGCGCGTCGGCAGCCGGTCGAGGTACTTTCCCTCGCGGTCGCGTGCCCAGACGATCCGGTCGATCGAGGCGACCTCCGGCAGTTCCACCGTGACGGTGCCGTGGCCGACGCGGTTCGAGATCCAACTGCGGCCGTTGCCGTACTGCCCATCGATGAGGTGGCTGAGCCGGTGGATCGCCGGCGAGGCCGAGTAGTCGCCATCGGAGGTCGCTTTCGCGCCGCCCGAGGCGAGGGCCACGTTCTTCGACGCCGGCCCGGCCGTGAAGATCTCGAGTTCGTCGAGGCAAGGTTCGGCGCTGCTCGCGGCGAGAATCGCGAAACGGACGAACTTCGCTTTCACCGGGGCGAAGCGCTCGCTGTTCCGCGCAGCGTTCACCGGATCGCGGGTCGCGGTTTTGGCGGCCGGGTCGGCCAGCGGTTCAAACTCCGTCAGACGCGCTTCCAGCGCGGCGAGCGCCGTCCGGACAGTTTGCTCTTCTTTGGCTCGCGCGGTGAGATCGCCGAGTCGAAGCGCCCGTTCGCCGTGCTGGACGCCGGCGAATACCGCTTTGAACCGGTAGTAGTCGACCTGCGAGATCGGGTCGAACTTGTGGGCGTGGCAGCGGGCGCAACCGACGGTGAGGCCGAGGAACGCCGAGCCGGTGGTGGCGACCATGTCGTGGAGTTCGTCGGCCCGTTGGTTCGCCGTCAACACCGGGTCGGGGCTTTTCACGGCGTCCCACGCCCCGGCGACGAGGAACCCGGTGCCGGCGCTATCCCCGGCCAATTGCTCGAATACGAAACGGTCGAACGGAGCGTCGGCATTCCACCGGCCGATGACCCAGTCGCGGTACTTCCACGCGTTCGGCCGGGGGGTGTTTGTCTCGAAGCCGTGACTTTCGGCGTACCGCACGGCATCGAGCCAGTGCCGCGCCCAGCGCTCACCGTACTGCGGGGAAGCGAGGTACGCGTCCACGAACTTGCCGTAGGCATCCGGGGAATTGTCCGCGAGGAATGCATCGATTTCCTCCGGGGTCGGCGGCAGGCCGAGCAAGTCGAACTTGAGCCGACGGAGCAGCGTGCGTCGATCGGCCACGGGGTTCGGCTTCAACCCGGCCGCAGTGAGCTTCTCGTGGAGGAATCCGTCGATCGGGTTCGCGCTCGACCCCGGAATCGGCGGTCGCTTCAGCGGTTGAAACGCCCAGTGCGGGACCGCGTTCACCACCGCCGCTTCGGGCCAAACGGCGCCGGCGGCGATCCAATCCGTCAAGATCTTCACTTGCGCCGGGTCGAGGCGATCCCCGTCGGGGGGCATTTGCTCGCCGGCATCGCGGCTCGCGATTTTTTTGAGGAGCAGACTCGCCGCCGGCTTTCCCGGCACGATGGCCGGGCCACTGTCGCCGCCTTGGAGGGCGTCGGCTTTCCGGTCGAGCCGGAGTCCGCCTTTTTGCTTGGCTGGTCCATGGCACGACACGCAGTGCGCTGCGAGGAGCGGCCGAACTTTGTCCGCGGCCGGTTCGGCGCCGGGCGTGACGAGTAGAGTCATCAGGAGAGTGGAAATCATGTGGCAATTAGACCGCGCGGCTCGGGCGTTGTCCAGTGAATTTCAAGACTCGGCACGGGCCTTGCCGGGTTGTCATCGCCTCGGGCCATGTCGGTCCGAGATCACTCGCTCAGCCGACCGGGGAACCCGAATGTCGATCCAGCAAAAACTCGAAGATGTCAAAGACGCCGTGGTCGAAAAAGCCAAGGACGCCAAAAACGCCGTGGTCGATGCGGCGGGAGCCGCGGGCGACAAGGCCAAATCTCTCGCCGGGAAGGCCAAGGACAAAACGAAAAATGTTACCGCGGCCGTGGGTGACAAAGTCAAAAAGGCGGGCGAGAGAATCTCTGATCAAGCCGAGTGAATTTGAACGACTCTCCCCAAGCCCCGCCCATCGCAAGATGGGCGGGGCTTTTTCGTTTGCGACCCCGAATGCGGATGGGCAAATCGCTGCGCGTACATTGCGAACTCGTCAGCCCGAGATGAAGGGCATTGCGCCTTCTCCGCAGGGAAAAGGTTCGGCACACCAAATGCACTGGCTGATTTCATTCAACACCCAATCGGAGTTCACCATGTTACGCTGGGCCATCCTGTTTCTGATCATTGCTCTCGTCGCCGCCGTCCTCGGCTTCACCGCTCTCGAAGGGGTTGCCGCTTGGGCTGCCAAAATCACGTTCATCGTGTTCGTGATCGTCTTCGTCGCCTCTCTGATCTTCGGCCGTTCGCCGCGGGCATTGACGTAACCGATCGGCATCGGGTTTGCGTGTATGCCTTCCGGCCTCAGGATGTACGGCTATCCCCATCGGCGGTTCGATTTCGATTCAGGATGTGCAAAACCGGATCGAACCGCCCCGATAGGAGTCCACCATGGGTTCGCTCCTCAACCCCCCGGTTTCTGCGGAATTGGACCGCGCCCCGCTGAAGGGGGAAGCGGCGCTGGAGTGCCGGTTGAAAAGTGTGATCGACGGCGGCCCCGCCGCGATCACCGAACGCCTCGACGAAGTCGAAAGCGAGTGGACGGCAGGCCGCGCGGCCAAAGCCACCGCGGGCGTCCTGATCGTCGGCGGCTTGGCCCTCAGCCTGACACTCAGTCTGATGTGGCTCGTTTTGCCGATCGTCGGCGGCGCCGTGATGCTGCAATACCTTTTCGGTCGCACTTCGCTGATCGGCGAGATGTTCCATTCGTTCGGCCTGCGCTCGGGGGCCGAGATCGAACGGGAAAAGATGGCACTGCGGGTTCTCCGCGGTGACTTCGCGCTCCTGCCGACGGTGCACACCATTGAAGATCGCGACGCGGTGAACCGGATGGAGGACGAAGGCGGTCCGGCCATCGAGCGCGAAGAAAAACAAGACACCCAAGCAGCCGTCAAGGAACTGATCGGCGCCGTGCGGATCTAATTCGCCCGAGAACGAGGTAGGCCCGGTCCGGAAGCGATTCCGAACCGGGCCTTTTCATTTGTAATGTCCGCGGCACGCGGATTGCATTTCGACGGAACAACTTTCAATCGGAGCCGACAGATGCAAACGGAAATCGCCACGGCCGAAACGCCGACGGACGGCACCCCGAACGGATCGAGTCTGACGGAGCTCTTCTCGGGGATTGTCGCCGACGCGCAACTCTTGTTCCGCCAACAAGTCGATCTCGTGCGCGCCGAGTTTTTGGAAGATATTCGCCGCACTCGGCAAGTGGCTCAGTATTTCGGGTTCGGCGCGCTGTTGCTTTTCGTCGGCGTCGTGATGCTGTTGGTCGCCGCGGTCCATCTCCTTCAGCAGCTCACGGGCTGCCCCGCGTGGGCCAGTTGGGCCATCGTCGCCGGAGTCGTCCTGCTGCTCGGCGGAATCTCCATGATCGTCGGTTCGCGTTTGCTCGCCTCTTACAATCCCCTCCCCGACAAAGCCTTCAACGCCATTCAGGAGACCGTATCATGCCTGACGAATCCACCGAAGTGATCGAACAGAAGATGGTCGAAACGCGAGATTCCTTGGCGCAGAAAGTCAGCGCGCTCGAGACTCAAGTTACCGACACCATCCAAAGTGCGACCACGACCGTCACGAACATGGTCGAGCAAGTCAAAACGGCGGTGCCCGATACCATTGCGACGATGAAGGACAGTTTCGCGGAAGTGAAAGAGAGCGTCACCGAACAAATGAAGGCGACGTTCGACGTGTCTCAGCATACGCGGAATCGCCCTTGGGCAATGGTCGGCGGCGCGGCCGCGCTCGGCTTTATCGGGGGGATGATCTTATTCCGCCGCTCGTACGGCCCACCCGAGCCCGCGCGTGCGAAATCAGCCCCTTCGACCTTCGCAGCACCGACGGCGCCCGCAACAGCGGCGGCCCCGATGAAGCTGCCCGGTTGGCTCGACCAAATCGTGGGCAAACTCGCCGATCAGGTTTCCGAAGAAGTCCGCAAGCTCGGCGAAGTGGCCCTGGCGACCGCGTCTGCGTCATTGCAGCAAACCGTGGAGCGGGCCTTGCCAACGCTGCTCGGATCGCCTTCCGCAGACACGCAAGTAACGAATCGGATCAGCGGCGCGGAACACAACGGGGTGCCGGCGCACCTGCGCATGTAAACGGAAGTTCGGTAGTCCGACGAATCCGTGCGCAGTGCGTACGGACTTGCCCATCGAGTGTGGCAACGATTCTTGGAGGTTGTCCTCGCCGGCGGTGTTCGGAGGTGACTCTTGGCGCGATGTCGCTGCGCATCGAAAACACCTCGGGAAATTGCTTCCAACAGAGTGTGTGACACCCCACTCTGGAACCATTTAAAAGAATTGGAAGAATCGGAGCCGAAACGGTCCTTGTGGCCGATCCTCTTGTTCAGCAATGACTTGCGTCATGAAATTTGAAGAAATCCCCGATCCGACAGAGGGGGGTGTTGGAACAATCGCCTTTGGAACAATCGCTTTTGGACGACTGCCGGGAACGCCTCCCAGAAGCACGACGAGACGATCTCGCAAATACCGCATCCGCGTTCGATGACCCCAGGCCCAGCCACCTCCAAGAATCGTTGCGACACCCTGCCCATCTCTTTAGCGTGATCCATTCAAGCTGCATTCCCCATTCGACCGACTTTACCCCTACGGTCCCCCGTGGAGTAAAGTGATGTGTCCGCGTTTTCGACCCCTCGCCGTGACATTCGCATTGGCTTTCCTCGTCTCGGGAACCGGCTGCAACACCGTCGCCTCGACGCTCGGCTTCACTCCGCCGGTGCACAAGCTCATCAAACCGGCCGTGGAATTCCGGGAGGCCGCAGTCAACCCGGCGGCTCTGCCGAAGGAACTCGATAAAGCCTCCCTCGCAGCGTACATCGTCGAGCCGGGCGACGCGCTGTCGGTCGAGCCGACCGATCTCGATTCACCGATCCGCCTCCCGGGGAATCAACCGGTTCTGCAAGATGGCACCATCGATTTGGGTGCGCTCGGCCGACCGGTGGTCGCATGGAAAACGATCCCGCAGATCGAAATCGACCTCAAGAAATGGATCGACGCTCGGTCCAAAGACAAGGTGCCGATCATGGTGCGATTGATCGGCCGGGAGAGCAAAGTCTACTACGTGTTGGGCGAAGTGAACGCCCCGCGCGCCTACCCGCTGGCCGGCAGGGAGACGGTCCTCGACGGCCTCCTCACGGCCGGGGGGCTCACCCGACAAGCCGATATGAAGAAGATCATCCTGTCCCGGCCGACGCCCGCCGACGGTTGCCGGGTGGTGCTGCCGGTCTGTTACAACCAGATTATCCAATTGGGCGATACCGCCACGAATTACCAACTGCAACCGGGTGATCGGATTTACGTGCCGTCGCAATCGCCCCTCGACGATTTTTGCAACCGCCGCAAGAACAAGAGTCAATGCGGTCCTTGCCAAGGATCGCAAGTGCCCTGCGCGCCGGCGGTACCGGCGGTGGTCGCGCCGGCGAAGTAAGCGACACTCAAACCCACAATTGCAGGATGCGCAGGAGCGCCTCGACCCAGCCGTCAAAGGCGTCGTCCGCGATCCAGTCGTGGGGTCGTCCGTCGCCGTCGCGGAGTTTGGGCGTGTCGGAATTCACCGCCAGCGTGTGCAACACCGGCCCTTCGACCTCCGCCAGCAGTGGTGCCGTAGCAATTTCGAGAACGTGAACCTGACTCGTCCGCGCGAGCTGGATGCAGAAATCCGAGATCGCCGCTGCGCCGTCCAAGGTCGTCGGCGGGATCGAGCCGGCCGGCCCGCCCGGGTAGGCCAGCACGACCGACCTGCGGGCCCGTTGCTCGATCAACAGGACTTCCAACAACTTCGCTTCGTCGAGCAACGGCCACGTCTCCGCGGGCGTCGGGAAGAGCAAGACGAACCGCAAGGCATCTTGACTCAGCCAGTCCGACAACTTCCGGATCAGTGTCAGCACCAGCGCTTGAACCAGCACGATCCGTTGGCAGGGTAGCGTCGAGTCTTTGAAGCGCGCCTCCGCGAGCGACGGGTCGAGCACGAAGACGAAGACCCGCCGGCGACGCAGAAATTGGTTCTCGTCGCGCGAGTAGAAAAAGAGTTCGTCGCGGACGTACTTCACGTCGAACAGATCGGGGCCTTCATCGGTCTCCATGTACGCCAATTGCGAGTGGAGCAAGCTCTCGATGGACCCGCGGTTCGAAATCGACGAATATCCGCCGACGGGGTATTGATCCTCGTCCATCACGCGCGTCGGTACCTCTTTGCGCCCGGCCCACGGCCGCACGGGCCGCGCGGGCAAGCGGGCTTCGAACTTCGCCGCGATTTGCAGAATCTGCCGATGCGCGACATAAGCCCCCATGTCGGCGAGCGCCGTGCGCTGCTCCAGCGCGATCACATCTTCTCCGCCGAGGATCTCCCCGAGCCGGCGGGCGGCGCGGGTGAGGTCGTCGTATTGCTGCAGCAATAGCGGGGATGGACCGTCGCGCTCGAGAGACTCGTAACCCTCCCGCAAATTCTCTTCGGGGGACCGTGCGAGCAATCCCCGGATGACCCCCGGCGACAGTTCGACCCCGCCGAGATTCGCCCGCTCCCGAAATTGTTGGACGACGTAAGCCAAACCCTTGGCCCGGTCGTGCCCCGCGTACCGGCGCAGCGCCTCGGCCGCGCGTTCGAAGGTCCAATCGGCGTAGATTTTCCCGAGGAGGAAGTCTTCGTAATTCCGCGCCGCCCCGACCGGCCAACCGGGGATCGCGGGGGCGTCTTTCGCAAGCTTGCCCGACTCGGTACCGAAGGCGATGGCCCCGAGATCGGCCAAAAAACCGACGGGCGGCAGCGGTTGACCCGACGAGGCCACTTCCAACGCCCACTCGAGCGCCGGCTTCACCGTGGCCGCCACGGGTTTGAGGGCGCGTTGGAACCAAAGCCCTTGCAGCAGGTATTCGCGCGCCGACGCGGCATCTCGCAGTTCGACCGTTTCCATGGGGTCGATTATAGGATTGTGGAATGCGGCCGAGTCCGAGCCCCGCGGAATCGTTGCGACAGAAAAAACCGTTAAGGTTCCCCCAGCGTTCGGTCGATGTAACGGTGTCGAGCGCGATCCGTGGTATTTCGCGGGCGCGGTGGAACCGAGCAGACGGGGCACGGCATGAGAGCGTTTCGGATTCTCCTCGCGGGCCTGGGCCTAGGTGTGGCGTGCGGATCGGCTTCGGTCTCCGCGCAAAGTCCCCTCTTTAGCACCAAGCCGACGCAACCGGCGCCGACCTTCGGCCCATTGCCGCCAATGTCGATCTTGACGCCGACCGCCGGGCTCGGCCCCCAGCCGGTCGACGCGATGACACCGCCCGCCGCCGGCTTGGCGCCCCAAGGAATTCCCGGCGCCGTCTACAGCCCGTGGGGCGGCGACCGCCCCGCCGGGGGCGATGGCGTCGGCGCGAATGGGCTGGTGACCTACGAACTCTACGCGCGCTCGGGCCCGTCGATTTTGGGCCAAGCCGGGGGGTTCAACGGCGCATTGCAAACCGGTTGGGTGAACCAAATCGGCTCGCGGACGCTGTTCTTCAACCAAGCCGGCGACGCCGCTTGGACGCTCGATCTCGGCTTGGGGAACACCTACAACAAGGGGAACCGCCTCGATCACCCGGTCCTCGTGGAAGTCGGCAGTTTGAAAGGGGACGATCCGAGCAACCGCGATTCGATCCCGCTCGGAATCCGGGCGCTGCGGCGCTCGAGTTTGAACTTCGGCCTCGGCCGCGATTGGTTCCTCGACGGACCCGGTACGGTCGGGCAAACTTCGGATAGCAACTGGCGATTCGGAACCGACGTCGGTGGCCGCTGGGGCACCGCGAGCGTCGGTTACGAACCGGTCGGCGATCCGGGCGGCTACCGCCGACACCACGGCGTGTACACCGGCGTTTACCTCGGCACCGCTCTCAATTGGGAAAAGGACTTCGGCGGTTGGATCCTCCTCGCCGGCGTCCGCGCCGAGTGGACCTACAACTGGACGAACCTCATCCCACCCCTCGACGGGAACATCCAAGACATCAACATCATGTTCAGCCTCGGCGTGCGGTTTTAAGCGAGAAATGCGGGATCGAAGATGGAGAATTTGCATTCTTGAACACCCACGCCAGATTTCGGTGTGCAAGCCCCTACAATGACTCTGCCAGGGGTGTCGCCGGTTGTTCCGGGGGCTGAGATCAAACCCTTCGAACCTGCGTCGGCCGAAGCCGGGGTAGGAAGGCGACTCGATTTCGGATTTGCGATTTCGGATTGCGGATTACTGAACCGCTCCGCATCCCAATTCTTCAAATCCGAAATCCCAAATCCGCAATCCGCAATCGAACATGACTCAACTTGAATCCGCCCGCGCCGGCACCGTCACTCCCGAAATGGCCTTTGTCGCCGCCCGCGAAGACCTCGACCCGGAACTGATCCTGAGCGAAGTCGCCCGCGGCCGCATGGTCATCCCGGCTAACGTCGAGCACCTCAAAAAGGGGCTCGAACCGATGTGCATCGGCGTGGCCTCGAAGTGCAAAATCAACGCCAACATCGGCAACTCGGCCGTGACGGGCAAAGTCGACGACGAACTCGAAAAGTTGCACATGGCCGTGCACTTGGGTTCAGACACCGTGATGGACCTCAGCACCGGCGGCAACATCGACGGCATCCGCCAAGCGATCATTGCCGCGTCGCCGGTGCCGATCGGCACGGTGCCGGTGTATCAGATCATCCAGAACGTCAAAGACCCGCGCGACATCACCGCCCGCATGTTGCTCGACATGGTCGAACACCAAGCGAAGCAGGGCGTCGATTACATGACGATCCACGCCGGGGTCCTGCTCGAACACGTGCCACTCGCCCGCAACCGCATCACCGGAATCGTCAGCCGGGGCGGGTCGCTGATGGCCTCGTGGATGGTCACGCACCATCAGCAGAACCCGTGGTACACGCACTTCGACGAACTCTGCGAGATCATGCGGGCCTACGACGTGACCTTCAGCCTCGGCGACGGTCTCCGGCCTGGCAGCTTGGCCGACGCCAACGACCCAGCCCAGTTCGCGGAACTGGCCACGCTCGGCGAACTGACCAAGAAGGCTTGGAAAAATGGTTGCCAAGTGATGATCGAGGGGCCGGGGCACATCCCGATGCATCTCGTGAAGATGAACATCGAGAAGGAACGCGAACTCTGCCACGAGGCCCCGTTCTACGTTCTCGGGCCGCTCGTGACGGACGTGGCTCCGGGCTACGACCACATCACGAGCGCCATTGGCGCCGCTCTCGCGGCCGAAGCCGGTGCGGCCATGCTCTGCTACGTGACGCCGAAGGAACACCTCGGGCTGCCGAACAAGGACGACGTCCGCCAAGGGGTGATCGCGTACAAGATCGCAGCGCACGCCGGGGACATCGCCCGGGGCCGCAAGAACGCCCGCGTCCGGGACGACGAGTTGAGCAAGGCCCGCTTCGATTTCGACTGGAACCGCCAGTTCGAGCTGAGCCTCGACCCGGAAACGGCCCGCCGGATGCACGACGAAACCCTGCCGCAGGAGGTGTTCAAGAGCGCGAAGTTCTGCAGCATGTGCGGGCCGAAGTTTTGCTCGATGCGGATTTCGCAGGATTTGCATAAGCTCAGCGACGAAGCGGCACGGGTGAGTTTGGAATTGGCGACGGCGCAGTAGATCTTGTAGGGCGGGTGGAGTCATCGGAACCCGCCGGATTCCCGAGCAGAGAGCGGCGGGTTCCGAAGAC
>JANXTU010000395.1 GCA_025352235.1 Fimbriiglobus sp. | reverse complement strand
TCCGCGTTGCGGTCGAGCGGTCTGCTCGCCGGGCTGGGCGGCCAAACGCTCGGTCAGATCCAAAACTGGGATCTCGCCCCGGTGCCGACCGGCGAAGTGGTCGGCACTTTAGCCGGCCCCCTCGCCACCATTCGTAGTTTTGACGCGGACGGCAACTTGCAATTCGGCGTCGATCCGTTCGACGGCTTCACCGGCGGCGTTTCCCTGGCCCGCGGCGATGTGAACGGCGACGGCGTCATCGACATCCTCGCTGCGGCCGGTCCCGGCGCCGGACCGCACATCAAAGCCTTCAGCGGCACCGACGGCGCCGAACTCGCGAGCTTCTTCGCCTTCGACGAAGGCTACAGGGGAGGCCTCTCTGTTGCAGCAGGCGACGTCGACGCTGACGGCCATGCCGATTTCGTCGTGGGGGCGCTCGACGGATCGTCGCACGTCAAAGTCTTCAGCGGGGCGACTGGCGGCGAACTGTACAGTTTCGTAGCCTTCGACGGCTATGATGGGGGCGTCAACGTCGCCTCGGCCGACGTGAACGGCGACGGCCACGCCGACATCGTCGTGGCTACGCGAACCGGCGGGTCGCACGTCAAGGTCTTCAGCGGGCTCGACGGCTCGCTGCTCCAAAGCTACATCGCCTTCGACGCCGGGTACACCGGCGGCATCTCGATCGCGGCTGGGGATTTGAACGACGACGGCCACGCGGAAATCGTCATCGGGTCACTGCAAGGCGTGTCCCACGTCAAGAGCTTCAGCGGGCTTGATGGCTCCGAACTCGCCAGCTTCTTCGCCTACGAGGGCTCGCTAAGCGGCGTCAGCGTGGCGGTTCTCGACGCCGACGGCGACGGCATCGCCGACATCGGCACCGGCTCGCGCGACGGCTCCCACGTCAAAGCCTTCGACGGACTCGGCCTGACCACCATCGACTCGTTCCTCGTCGACTTCGGCACCGGCATCGATATCGCGTAACGATTGTTCAAGCTCAAAGAGCGATTGGCAAGCGATGCCAATCGCTCGATTATTCGAATTCCGCCGGGCTCGCACGTCAGACGGTCGATCTCGTCTTCGGTTTCACGTTGCGATACTTTTCCGCGAGCGCGATCAACTCTTCGATTTTGGCCAGTTCGCTGGCAAAGTAAGTCGTGCCGTTGCGGGTGTCGAAGCGGCGCACCAAATCGGCGAGTTGTCCTTCGAGCCATACGGCGAGGAGGTCGCTGCGGATGCGGCCGTCTTCGGCGCCGGTAATCTTCAACGCATCCGGAACGCGGAATTTGGTTTTGGCTTTGCCGGCGGCATCCAAGCGGGCGCAGAGGAATTTACCGGTGCGGAAGTAATCGAACCGCGTGATGCGGTTCGGTTCGGTGCCCGCTTCGAGGAGGTGGCGTTCGAAGGCTTTCACCGCCGGGGCGAACTCACCGACCAAGGCGAGATACTCGGCGTGCAGCGCGAAGTTGCCCGAACACTGGCGTTCCTTCTTCAGGATCGGCAGCGACAGTTTTTGGAAGGTGGCCGCATCGTCCCAGCGCCCCACGCGGCAGAGCGGCAGGATCAAATCGGTCAGGATTAAGCCGCGGAAGTGATCGCTGACGAATTTCTCGGCCAAAAACTTCTCGCCGAGTTTCACCCCGTCGGCGTACTTCTCCGAAAAGATGGCGAAGAACACTGCGAAGGCTTTCTCGGTCTCGAGGTCGTCGCAGAGCCAGTCCCGCTTCGCCTTGGCGATCTTTTTGTGCGCGGCCAGCGCGGCGTTGCAGTCGCCCAAGCCCCGATACACCCGCCGGTGCAGCAGGTAGCAGGGGCGGAGCGACGCCCCGTGGCGTTCGTAGCGCTCCATCATGTCGGCGATGGCGCTTTCGATTTGCGGCCGCGGGATATCGGGGAAGCCGGGCATCGTGTCGAGTACCCAGCGGTACGCCCAAAGCGCATCGTGGGCATCGAGGTCGGCGTCGGCGTCGAGTTTCGCCAAACACCACGCGAAGTGAACCAGCAGCAGATCTTGCCGGCTCGCGTGATACGCGGGCCAGAGCATCTGCATGCGAGTTTCGTAGGCCAGCGGGACGTCCTGGTGCAGATCGGCGAGTGCGACGGCCTCTTCGTAGATGGCCACCTTCGCGGGGCCTTCCGGGAGGTCGTCGGCTTGCGACATCAGGTCTTCGACCTGCTCGCTGTAGTCGGGGATCGGTTTCCGTCGGCTCATAAGTTTATCAAATGCGCGGGGGGGTTCGGACGACGTCGGCGTCGCAGCGGGCCAAGCGCTCCGCGTAATAGGTGTTGCCGTTGCGACCGTCGTACCGGGCCGACCATTCCGCCACATCGGCGTGCAGCCACGCGGCCAAGTCTTTCAGATCGTACTGATTCGGGCCGAGGACCGGGGCGGGAAAATCGGGCGGCAGTTTCATCCGGACGCTCGATTGGCCGAATCGGAGCATGGTCGCGGCGAAGACGTACATCGCCCGGAGGAACGCCATGCGGTCGTTCGGTTTTCGCGCCGATAACGCGACCGGCAGGTGTTTCTCGATCAACCGCACACACTTCGTCGGTTTTCCGCTGAGCGCGAGATATTCGACGTGGTCCCCGCAGCAATCGACGTAGCGGGCGCCGGTCGCGACATAGCGGTACCCCTTCTTATGGCATTGCTCGGCGAGGTCGAATTGGCCCGTGACCCAGAGTGGATAGAGCAAGTCGGCGCAATCCGAACCGAAGAAGTGCTTCGATAGCACCCGCCCCTGCAACACGCTTTCGCATTGGCGGAAGGCCGCGTCGTAATCCTCCCGGAAGAAATAATAGTCGGCGAGAAACGCGCGCTCCGTTTCGGCGTCGTCGGAGAAGCGATCGCGCGGCGCCCGTTCCCAGTGAGCCATCGCCTCCGCCGCGCCGGGCTGATCTTTGATCGAAATGCAGACGTTCATGCGGAGCAGGTGAATCGGGCGCAGGGTGCTCCCCGCCGCGAGATACCGGCGCGTGATATCGGTGAGTGCGGCTTCGATCTGCGCCCGCGTGATCTGCGGGAACGTCGGCATCTCGCTGATGACCCAGCGGTATTCCCACAAGATGCCGTCGGGGTCGAAGTGTGTCGGGTCGCGGTCGCACTGGGCCAAACACCAACTGTAAGCGACCAGCATGAGGTCGGGTTGCCCGGCGTCAAGGCAGGCCGGCAGGAGCTTTTTCCGCGCGAGATACCCGAGGCGGACATCGCGGTGCTCGTCGGCAATGCGGACCGCTTCTTCAAAAGCGGCGACCTTCGCGGGGCCGTCTTCAAACAGCTCCGCTTGTTCCAGAAGGGTCAGGACCGCCGCGGTGTAATCGGTCATGGGAATCTCGGCGACCGCGTCGGACATCAAATGTGGTACATGATCTCGGCTTGCATCTCGACGCGGGACTTCACACCTTTCACCTTATGTTGCGGATTGTCCAAGACGACCACCGAATACGGGGCCACCGACTTCGTCAGCCAAACGTTCGACCCGATCACCGAGCTTTCGCCGATGACGGTGAGGCCGCCGAGAATGGTGGCGTTGGCGTAGACGATGACGTTGTCGCGAAGGGTCGGGTGACGCTTGTACGCCCCATGGACGATCTCGCCGGATTCGTCGCGGTCGAACGACAAAGCCCCGAGCGTGACGCCTTGATACAGCTTCACGTTGACGCCGATGTCGGTCGTTTCGCCGATGACGACGCCGGTGCCGTGGTCGATGAAGAACCCCGGGCCGATGCTCGCGCCGGGGTGGATGTCGATGCCTGTCTTCGAGTGGGCGGATTCGGTCATCATCCGCGGGATGTACTTGACCTTCAGCCGGTGCAACTCATGGGCGATACGGTAGACCGTGATCGCTTCGAGGCCGGGATACGAGAAAATGATTTCGTGGTGTCCGCTCGCGGCGGGGTCGCCACGGAACGCCGACTCGACATCCTGTTCCAGAATCGAACGGATGTGCGGCAATCGCCTCAAGAAGTCGAGCACCGTCCGCCGGGCTTCGCGGTCGCAATGGAAATCCGCGTCGTCCTCGCAGCGCTCGTGCTGATGAGCCCGCTTCACCTGCTCGAGCAACTGCGTGTACACGCTCTCCATCAACCCGCCAACATAGTATCCGATGTTGCCGGAGTTCAAATTCTGGCGTTTGCCGAAACCGGGGTAGACGAGTTCGTACAGATCGCCGAGGATCGCGGCGACCGCCTCGCGGTTGGGCAGCGGGTGGTGGCCGAGATGGTGGAGCGTCCCGCAAGCGCCGTAGGACGCCACGAGAAGCTCGGTCGCTTTCTGCAGTTCGCCCGATTGGATTTCGATTTCGGTCGGCATCGGCGGACTCCGCGTTCGGGGAAGCTACCCAATCGTAGACCGCCGAGCGGGCAAAGACAACGTCGGTTGGCACGAGTGTCGCAACGATTCAGCGATTGTTCCAAAGGCGATTGTTCCAACACCCCACCTCTGTCAGCTCGGGGATTTCTTCAAATTTCATGACGCAAGTCATTGCTGAACACGAGGATCGGCCACAAGGGCCGTTTCGGCTCCGATTCTTCCAATTCTTTTAAATGGTTCCAACGTGGGGTGTCACACACTCTGTTGGAAGCAATTTCCTGAGGTGTTTTCGATGCGCATCGACGTCGCGCGAAAAGTCACCTCCGAACACCGCCGGCGAGGACAACCTCTAAGAATCGTTGCCACACTCGTTGGCACCCGGATGGATCGAAAATACCGCACCGGCAATGGCTTTGCCCTGTTCGCCGGTGTGCCACGGCCGTATTCCAACGGATGCGAAAGTCCCCCGGCCCAGGATGCCCGATGCTCCGCTCGGTTTCGATTCTGCTCGCCGCGGCATACCTCCTCGCGGCGGGTGTGTGGATTCTCTCGTCCGGAGTCGTCCGCCGTTCGTCGGGCACGGAATTGATCAACGTCGCTTGCGACCCGACTCGCGAACTTTGGGACGAGTTGAACCCGAAGTTTTGCGCCCGCTACGAGACGCAGACCGGCTCGCCCGTCGCCATCCGGAATTCGCACGGCGGCTCCGCGAGCCAAGCGATGCAAGTCAAAAGTGGCTTTGAAGCCGACGTGGTCACGCTGGCGATGTGGTCCGATACCGACGCCATCCGCAAAGCCGGGCTCATGGACGACGGCTGGGAAACGAGGATCGACGGGGGCTCGCTGCCGTACCTTTCGACCATCGTCTTCGTGGTGCGGACCGGCTCCGAGAAAACGCGCGACCTCCGCGACTGGGACGATTTGATCGCCCGGGATGACGTCCGCATCATCGTGCCCAACCCGAAGATGTCCGGGAACGGCAAATGGGCTTTCCTCGCCGCCTGGGGTTCGGTGAAGCGTCGTGGAGGGTCGGACGCCGAGGCCGAAGAGTTTGTGAAGCAGCTGTTCCAGCGGACCAACGGCCTCGATCCGTCCGCCCGCGCCGCGACCGAGAACTTCGCCAAGAACGGCCAGGGCGACGTCCACCTGACCTGGGAAAACGAGGCACACCTCGAAGTGAACCAATCCGGCGGTAAGTTGAGGTTGATCAACCCGCCCGCCAGCGTGCGGGCCGAACCGCACGTCGCGGTCGTCGATTCCGTCGCTCGCAAGAAAGGGACCGCGGCCGCGGCGAAGGCTTATCTCGAATACCTCCACACCGAGGAGGCCCAGCGGGTGATCGCGAAACACTATTACCGGCCGACGCACCCGGAAGTGGCCCGCGAATCGGCGGAGCAGTTCGACCGCGCGGGCAAAATCGAACTCTTTCCGGTCGTCCCGACGATCGGCGCTTCCTGGGATGGGATCGACACGCGATTCTTCGTCAAGGATGGCATCTTCGACCGAATCTACGACCGCGGGAAATCCCCATGAACACCGTCAATCGCCGCGTGCTACCGGGGTTCGGCTTGGGCCTCGGCACCACGCTCACCTACTTGACGGTGCTGGTGCTCATCCCGCTCGGCTTCTGTTTCTGGACGGCCGCGGAACTGTCGTGGGACGATTTCTGGCAGGCCGTGGCGGACCCGAAAGCCGTCGCCGCGTACAAGCTCACGTTCGGGGCCTCGTTCCTCGCCGGTGTTGTTAACGTCGTCATCGGCTTGATCGTCGCTTGGACGCTAGTCCGCTACGAATTCCCCGCCAAGCGTCTCGTCGACGCCCTCGTCGACATCCCCTTCGCGCTGCCCACCGCCGTGGCCGGGATGATTTACGCGAACCTGTACATGCCCGATGGTTGGCTCGGGCGGTACTTGGTGCCGCTCGGCATCGAGGGGGCATTTTCGCGGACGGGGATTGTCCTCGTTCTGATTTTCACGGGCTTCCCGTTCGTCGTCCGGACGGTGCAGCCGGTGCTCGAAGACCTCGACGCGGAAACCGAAGAAGCGGCCGGCGTTCTCGGGGCCAGCCGCTGGCAGACGTTTCGGAGGGTGATCCTGCCGAGTTTGATCCCACCGGCGATCACCGGGTTCTCGCTGGCTTTTGCCCGCGCCATCGGCGAGTACGGCTCGGTGGTGTTCATCTCGGCGAACACGCCGGAGACGACCATCGCCCCGATGCGCATCGTCGCGCTGCAGCTCGAAAGCACCAACGCCGACCGCGCCAGTGCCACCGCCGAAGCGGCCGCCATCGCCTCGGTGCTGCTTCTGGTGTCGTTCGCGATGCTGATCTTGATCAACCTGTTCGAACGGTGGAACCGGCGCTATGGCCAATGACAAACGGAGCCGGCGTGACCCGTGGTATGTACGCTGCGCCCTCATCGGCTCGACCGTGGGTATCGTCGGGTTCCTCATCCTCCTGCCGCTCGCGGATTTGTTCACGCAGGCGTTCGCCCTCGGGGCGGTCGCCTACTGGGATGGATTGGCGAACAACGCGGACACCCGGCATTCAATCTGGCTGACGCTCGCGATCGCGCCGGTTTCGGTGGCGTTCAACACCGTCTTCGGCGTCGCCGCGGCGTGGACCATCGCCCGATTCCGTTTCCCCGGACGGGCGATTTTAACGACCCTGATCGATCTGCCTTTCAGCGTTTCCCCGGTCGTCGTCGGGCTGATTTTCGTCTTGCTCCTCGGGCCGAACACCCGGGTCGGCGGCTGGCTACTCGGCCACGATTACAAAGTGATCTTCGCCCCGCCGGCAATTCTGCTGGTGACGCTGTTCGTGACGTTTCCCTTCGTGGCCCGCGAGCTGATCCCGATTTTCGAGGCGGTCGGTTCGGAAGAAGAGATCGCGGCGCGGAGCCTCGGGGCCAACGGTTGGCAGATGTTTTGGCGCGTGACGGTACCGAACATCAAATGGGGGCTGATCTACGGCATCATCTTGTGCAACGCCCGCGCGATGGGGGAATTCGGTGCGGTCGCCATCGTCTCGGGGAAGATCGCCGGGCAGACCGAAACCATGCCGCTGCGCGTGCAAAAACTTCACGAGGGGCTATCGGAAGCCGACAAGGCGGCTGCGTTCGCGCTGGCGTCGGTGCTGACCCTGCTCTCGCTGGTGACACTCCTCATCAAGGTCGGGATCGAACGCAAATTCCGGGCAGAGCGCCGGGCACCGGAATAGGAAATGTCTCAGTCTGCAATGTGCGGGAGAAGCCCCGATTCGATCTGTCGCCAATCGAATGGGCAAACGGCGGGAAACAATTCCAGGGCCGAACCCGTTTCGATGGCCGCCAAGCGAACAGCGTCGCCGTAGATTTCCGGGAGTCGATCTTCGACGTGGTTCCGTAGGGTGCCACTCTCCAAAATCCGCCGCAGTTTCTGCCGTTGCAGTTCGATGGTACGCTCCCAACTCCGGGTCCGTTTCTCGGGTTGGAAATACCACTTGAGCAAGTGGGCCAGTAGTTGGGCCATCCGGCTATTCACCTCGCGGCGATCTCGCTTGGCCATATCGGCTAAGTACTCCGCGAGGTGGGTCCGGTCCAATTCCGCGAATCGACCTTCGGCCACGAGATCCGACATGGCGTCGAGCCAAGCCGTTTCGTCGGACTCGTAGAGCGAAGTCAGTGACTCGGTTTCCAACGTGGGCATCGGGGGAACTCCGCAAAAAGACTCGTCCAATTGTACGGCTCGCCTCAAATCAGCGTCCCGTCCGGGACAATGGCGCCGCGGGGGATGCAAATGATGCCGTCGCGGATGTGCCACATACCGTCGGGGCCATCGGCTTCCTTCACCCCGGCCTGGTTGAGCATCTGCACCCCGGAACCGATGCGGCAGTCTTTATCGAGGATCGCGCCCCGAATAATCGTGTTGTTGCCGACGTTCATGTCCGGACGCTTCAGTTTCCGATTCTCCGCGATTTCCGCGTCCGTTTCAAATCCGTCGGAGCCGATGACGACGGTATCCTTCAAGTGGCAGTGCTTCCCGATGCGCGAACGGACGCCGAGCATGCAGTGATCGATGACGCTGTCGGAACCGACCCGGCAGCCGTCGGCGATCAGGCAATCGGTGAGTTTGGCCCCGCCGAAGCGGCTCGCCGGCAGGTTCCGCATCCGCGTGAAGATCACTTCGTCGGTCTGGAAGAAATCGAACGGGGGCACTTCTTCGCCGAGCGCTAAGCTGCACTCGTGGTAGCTCTTGATGGTACCGAGGTCTTCCCAGAAGCCATCGAAGAGGTGGGCGTGGATGTGCCGGGCACCGACGTGGTTCGGGAACAGATTCGAGCCGAAGTCGTGGGGCGGCCGCATCTGGTTGTGCAGCGTGTCGAGCACCGGGAAGTTGAGCATCTCGATGAGCTTGTCCGTCTTGAACAAGTAGATGCCCATGTTGGCGAGGTAGTGCCGGCCTTGGCACGGAATCCCTTTGCCTTCGATCCATTCCTTCGGCGTGTAGTACGGCTTGCGGCTCGCATCGGTCTTCGGTTTTTCGACGAACGATTGCACCCGGCCGTGGTCGTCGATCTGCATCAGCCCGAAGCCGTCGGTCTGATCTTCCCGCACGGGGATGCACGCGATCGTCACGTCGGCCCCGCTCTGGCGGTGCGTCTCGATCATGCGGCGGTAGTCCATCCGGTACAACTGATCGCCGGACAGAATTAGGATTTCATCGGCCTCTTCACGCTCGATGTACGCCAGGTTCTGGCGCACCGCGTCGGCCGTGCCCTGGTACCAACCGATGTGGTCTTCGTACGATTGCTGGGCCGCGAGGATCTCCACGAAGCCGCTGCTGAACATGTCAAATTTGTAAGTATTGGCGATGTGCCGGTGCAAACTGACGCTGAGGAACTGCGTCAGGACGTAGATGTTCCGCAAGCCGCTGTTGAGGCAGTTGGAAATCGGGATGTCGATGAGGCGGTACTTTCCGGCGACCGGTACGGCCGGCTTCGCACGATCTTTCGTGAGCGGGAAGAGTCGGCTCCCTCGGCCACCGCCCAGAATCAGACTGAGAATATGGGGATCTTGCGGCATGAAGGCACTCGCGGAGTTCGGCGCTGGAGGGGACAGTTGTTATCTCACCTCGATTTCGGAAGGGCAATGGGAAACCGACGGTTGGCGGATCAAATTTGGCGACCGCGCTGGCCGTTCCTACGCCACGGCGCCGGCAATCACTTCCCCGGCGATGTCCGTCAAGCGTTCATCCCGGCCGCTGTGGCGGATGGTGAGCTTTTCATGATCCATCCCCAGAAGGTGCAGGATCGTGGCGTGGAAGTCGGGCACCGCAATTTTATCTTGAATCGCGTACAGACCGAATTCATCCGTTTTTCCAACGCTGGTGCCGCTCTTGCTGCCGCCGCCCGCCAGCCACATCGTGTAGCCGAGCGGGTTGTGATCGCGGCCCAAGCTCCCCTGGCTGTTGGGCGTCCGACCGAACTCGCTGCACCAGACGACGAGTGTTTCGTTGAGTAGCCCTTTGCGTTTCAAATCTTGGAGCAATCCCGCAATCGGTTTATCGACGTGCCCGCACATCTTTTCATGATTCTGGTTCACATCGTCGTGGGCGTCCCATTGCATACTCAACGGGCCACCGCCGCTGTAAACCTGCACGAAGCGGACGCCGCGTTCGACCAGCCGGCGGGCCAATAACAACCGTGTTCCGAAGTCGTTGGTCTCTTTGCGATCCAGCCCGTACAGAGTTTTGGTCTCCTTCGATTCCTGGGTCAGGTCGACGGCGTCCGGGGCGTGCGTCTGCATTTTGAAGGCGAGTTCGTATGTGCTGATGCGGGCTTCGAGATCGGTGTCGCCCGGTGTCAGATTCTTTTCGTTGAGCTGTTTCACGAGGTCGAACGTCCGGCGATTCTGCTCCGCGCCGATCCCCGCCGGTGGCTTCAAATTCAAGATCGGGTTCGTCCCCTTGCGGAGCAAAGTCCCCTGGTAAATTGCCGGTAAATACGAGGCACTCCAACAGGGTGCACCTCCTTCGGGAACCCCCTCGGGTTGGGTCATCACGCAGTAGGCCGGCAAATTCTCCGAGGTACTGCCGAGGCCGTAAGTCACCCAACTGCCAATGCTCGGATGGCCCATCAGCGTGCGGCCCGTGTGCAGTTCGTACATCGCGGGGGCGTGAATCGTGTTGCTGCAATGGCACGATTTCAAGAAGCAAACATCGTCGACGCACTCGGCGAAATTCGGCAGCAAGTCGGACACCCACTGCCCGGATTTGCCATGTTGGGCGAACTTCCGGGTGCTGGCGAGAATCGTCTCGC
>JANXTU010000424.1 GCA_025352235.1 Fimbriiglobus sp. | reverse complement strand
GACACCGGCCCGCTGCATCTCGCGGCGGCGCTCGGTACGCCCTGCATCGCGCCGTACACCTGTACGAAGGTTGCGAAACACGGCCCGTACGGAATCGGGCACACCGGCGTGGAAACGACCGTGGCCTGCGCCGGGAGCTATTTGCGGACCTGCCCGAATGGCATGATCTGCATGGGCGAATTGACCCCCGAGAAATTGTGGCCGCCCCTGCGGGATGCGTTGGCTACCCGGCCGCGCCGAGCTGACGTATCTTGACCGTTTGGAACGAGGACATTCTCCCGTGCCGCACGAACCGGTCGATTTATCCCGCGTCCGCACGATCCCGCTGCAAGTGCGCCCGAACAAAGTCAGACAAGACAAGTTCGCAAAGCCGGCGGTGAAGGGGCAATCGGCGGCGGCGTTCCTCGCGGGGCTGCCGAGCATCCTCGCCGGCGACGATTTCCGCGCCGTCGTGAAAGCCATCGTCGACGCGAAGCGGAACAAACGCGAAGTGATCGTCGGCTTCGGTGCGCACGTTTTGAAGTGCGGCCTCAGCCCCGTGCTCATCGACCTCGTTCAACGCGGCATCGTGACGGCACTCGCTACCAACGGCTCCGGCGCGATCCACGATTTCGAACTCGCGCTGATCGGTGAAACCTCCGAAGATGTCGCAGCTGGTTTGAAGGACGGAACCTTCGGCATGGTGAAAGAAACCGGCGAGTGGATGCACGCCGCGATCAATCGCTCCGCCGTGAAGCCCGATGCGGGTTTGGGCGCCCTCTTCGGCGAATATCTCGAAGAGATCGCCGCGCCGAATGCGGACATCAGCGTGGCGGTCGCGGCTCGGCGGGCGAACATCCCGTTCACCGTCCACGTCGCCATCGGCACCGATATCATCCACATGCATCCCGGTGCCGACGGGGCCAACCTCGGTCGCAGTAGCTTCAACGATTTCCGCATTCTCTGCACCGCCGTTGGCCAGCTCAGCGGCGGGGTTTACCTCAACATCGGCTCGGCCGTGGTGCTGCCGGAGGTCTTTTTGAAGGCGTTCACCGTGGCGCAGAACCTCGGGGCGAATCTGAACGGCTACACCACCGTGAACATGGATATGATGGCCCACTACCGCAGCGGCGAGAACGTCGTCCGTCGACCGGCCGCCGTGGCGGGGAAGGGGTACACCCTCATCGGCCGACACGAATTCATGCTGCCGTTGCTGGCGCAGGCGTTGGTGGAAGAATTGGGATGAAAGAAGGCGTATCGTATCGGATGTTTTGGACAGAGCACTGCCATGCTCTCTCGGCTTGACGCGAGCGTTGAGTCCAGTGAGAAGTCGCACACCCTCGCGTAGACTCAACGCCAAAAGGCTGGACTCAACGCCAAAAGGCTGGACTCAACGCCAAAAGGCTGGACTCAACGCCAAAAAGCTGGACTCAACGCCGTAAGGCTGGACTCAACGCCCCAACGCTATGCAAACTTGAAATTCGCTCTAATCGCGTCGAGTCGTCGGGCGCGGCGGAAAGTCGTATCGGGTCAACCGGTCCAACTCTACACGCACAACAGCCAATACCGGGATATCGCCGACAGCTTCGGTCAGATCGAGGAATGCGTACTCGAGCAGTTGGCGGATCGGTCGCTGCGGGTCGGCACCCAACGCCGCAAGCAGCGAGCGGGCCAAGACCGCCGCGTCGCCGGTGCCAGCCGCCAGGTTCGCGCCGCGGACTTGCAGCGCGTCGAACTGCGCCGCGGGCAGTCGCTGGGCGGCCCAAGCCCACGGCCACGTGATGCGTCCGTGCGTCAGGTCTTCGGGGTGCTTCAGTGGGCCGGCGGTGCCGGTCAGTTCACTCAAATCGTTGAGCATCTGCAATGCCACTCCCACCCTTTTGCCGAACGTGCGGAGGACGCAGATCGTGTCGGCATCGGCCCCGGCGACGGTCGCGCCGAGTTCGACCGCCATCCCCATCAGAGCGCCGGTCTTTCGCTCAGTGATCACGCGGCAGACCGAAATCACTTCGGCCGGGTGCAGGTCGCCGATGCGGGCGGCCAAGTCGAGCGCCTGCCCCTCGTGGCACACCCGCACGGCGTCCAAGCAAACGCGTGTGGCAGCCAGTTCCACCGTCGGCGGTAGGCCCATTTGCTTCAGCAGGTCGAATGGCCAGAAGTAGAGCCAGTTGCCCAAGTTCAGTGCTGCCGGCGTGCCGATCACGCGGTGGAGTGCGGCTCGCCCGCGGCGCTGGAGCGAGCCGTCTTCGATGTCGTCGATGACGAGCGAACCCGCGTGCAGCAACTCGACCACGAGCGGCAGTTCGGTCGGCGGGTCGGCGGGGTTGCCGGCGAGGGTCCAAGCAAGCCGGGCCAGTTGACCACGGAACCGCTTGCCGGGACGGGACAGGAACTCCGTCAGCGGTCCGAGGAATGACGATTCCCAGAGCGTGGGGGGCACGCCCGGCGGCGGTCGCAACGCGGCCAGTAGGCTTGGGAGGGGGTCGGTTTCGTCGGCGATGACCGGCGATTTCAGTGAGACGGCGACGGGCACGGCGTTGTCTCCGGGCGGTGAATCAAGCGGGAGAGGGCCATCGGCGGGGGCCAGCCCACCACCATTCGGACAGCGTCGAGCGGGCCGAAGTCCAAGGCGTAAAAACGATTTATCGTGGCGTCCGGCACGGCCCGATAAAGCCGTCGGAACACCTGCCAGCGCTGATCGGGCTTGACCAGCGTGAATAAAAGCCGGTTCAGAAACCGGGCGAACCTCTGGCGTGACCTGAGTCGTTGAGCGAGTTTCTTGGCTGCGGCTCTCGCGTCCTGCGGCGGAACGTTCGCCATCGCCAAAGACAGTCGCACCGCGGCTGGCAGAGAGTATCCGGTCGCCGGGTGGAACCAGCCGCCGGCGTATCCGGCGGGGATCGAACCGGTCTCAGGAACCATCGCTCCGCCGCCGGCCCACGGCATCGGCAACACACCGTATTCCTCGCGAATCACCCGAAAGCGACCTGCATTGTGAGCGTCGGCGTAGTCGACAATGCGTTGGCTCAGCAGAGGTTTGTTGACCTCCGGGCCGTCGGCAAAGTGCGTCTCCTCGATCAGCACACGGTGCGCGCTAAACGGTAGGGTGTAAACGAATCGGTAGCCGTCCTCCTGCGGCACGGTCGCGTCCATCACGGTCGGCAGGGTGTCCGGCCAAGGCCTTTCGGTTTCAATTTCCAGCCCGACGAACTTCTGGTAGCCAGTTGCGATCGCCGGTTCGGCAGAGGTCGGGCCGCGCGCATCGATCACGCATGAAGCTGATATTTCCGAGCCGTCGGCCAGTTTCACGGAATGTTGATCGAGTGCGACCACGTCCGTGTTCGTAAGCAATTCGCAGCCGGAGTTTTCCAAAACTCCGGCGAATCGGTCGGACGAAATCGCTGCGTAACGAGACTGCACCGTTCGGGCAAAGCCGGGGAAGCACACCCGATAGCTCGGCCACTCGGCGGAGACCAGTTGTCGAACGAAAGGCTGGGCCGCGACGGGGACATCGTTGGCGTGGAAGCACCAAGTGTGGTTGCCACCGGGGCGAGGCCCGCGTTCGACAACTGCCACTCGCGCCTGGGGCCGGAAGTGCCGCAGGGCGAGGGCAATTAGTCCTCCCTGCAACCCGCCGCCCACAATGATGTATTCGCGCGAGTTCACGATTCGATCCTGACAGGAAAAGGATTTACCCCGCGGAGCCGTACTGCCACGTGAAGCAGGATGTGCGGCACCGCCACGGCACTCAGGCCGAGGAACACCGCCTGCACCAGCACCGGTTCGAGAGTCCGTTCGCCCGAGAACACCCACGCGACGAGAGCCGTGATGACTGTGGCCAGCAAAGCCATTGGGGCCGCCGCGATCGCCACCCTCCTCAGCCCTCGCCACGCATGGTTTGGGTCGGCTTGCCGCGACAGCTCCGCCAACTCCCGCGTGGAATGCCAGCCGCAGAAGTAGAGCGGGAAACTGACGAGCGTCGGAAGTCCGGCGAACACCAAAGCGAACGCAACTTTTCGGCCGGCCGCGTCGATCGTCCGTTCAGCCCCCAAGTTCCCGACGAAGAATACCCCGACAGCCCACAGCAAAGGCTTTGTCAGAGCGATGCCGCTCGCCACCGACGCTGCGACTCCGCCCGGAATGACGCAGGCGAGCACCTCTGCCACTTCGGTCGGGCGAAATAACAAGGGAATCCAGATGACCATACCACCTTGGACGATGTTAGCTAGCTGCGAGACATGCGTGTCATCGCCGAAATGCCATGCGGAAATTAGGAAGAACATGACCACGGTGAATGCCGGCAGCATGAACCAGCCAGCGATCACCACAGCGGCCGCCGCAAGGTAAGATGAAAAGAACACGGCCGGCCACAAGCGCCCACACGAGGGGTGGAACAACGCGCGACCGAACATGTGATCCAAGCCACCGTGCGGCATACCTACGACAGCGATGAGCACAGCCAGACAGGTAGCTAGAACGGTCGGCGGAAGGTCAAAAACCATAATGGCCCTCCGCCAGTCGCGTTGTGTTGCAGTTAGGCGACGGCCAGCTGCTGCACGCGTTCATCCGTTGTCATGAGATCGGTCTTAGCTTTGGCGATCATATAGATGAGCACGCCGAAGCCGGCCTTGGCGGTGATATCGGCGATAGCGTAGCCGACCTGAATGCCGACGAGACCCAATCCCGACTTTTCGCCCATGATCCCTGGCTTCGCCCCCGGCAGCGAGTCACCATAGATGGCGTACGCAATCGGGTAAAATGCCCAGGTGATGAGGAGCACCAAGCGGGCAACGGATAGTAGGTTGCGGACTTCTTTCGGCTGTGCTTCCAACGATTTGGTCAGTTCTACCCAAAGCACGTAGAGAATGTAAAAGAATGGGATGGACGACAATACTCCCCAGATCAGTCGAGCGGTCCAATCGGCGGACACTTCGCCGGGGTATCCAAGTCCGATCATCAGCGCCGCGGCAATGACCAGTTTGGTGAGTAACGGGCGGGAGATTTCCCTAGCCAGGGCCATGACGGTGACCAGTTCGACCATCAGCAGTGGCACCGTCAGGATCCAGTCGGCGTAACGGTAGAAGTCGTTGAACGACTTGCCGGGGGTCGGGTCGTAACTGGTACCCATGTTCGTGAACGCACCGTTCCAGCTCAGCCGAATCATGAAGTAGTGGTAGCAGGCAATGGAAACTACCAGCCCGGACACCAACAACGCCGGCCGATACTTCGACGCGACGGACGAGCGTGCCAAGAAGAAAAACAGTGCCGCCGCGCCCATCGTGGCGACGGCCATCGAAAGGATGTTGTCCACGATGTTGAATTGATCCGGCGAGAGGGACGGCAGCGTCGCAAGTAACTGCGTCATGATGTAGCCTCCGACGACTTGGAAAAGGGACCAACGCAATCTCCGCCGTCGCCGTAGCGTGGGAATTGCGTGCCTGAACCGTGTTGTTCAAACAGGCTTGGCTGTCTCCGAGGCAACTACCTCGGTTAATTTCGCCAACTGTCTTTGAACCATACTTAACTACTTAGGTGTTTAATGACTAGTCAAGCATCGAATCGCAAAACAACCGACAACCGCATTTTCTCGAAAATGAACCTCCCCACGTTTGGCGGACACGGAGTTAAGGGTGTAAGCGGGGGTGATCTCTCCTCTGCGCCGGTTATGCCGCGATCCGCTCGGTTTTCGGTCGGCTCGATCCGGAGTGCGGGGTTCGCGGTCGTGCCGACGCAGGAGGGTTGGCTCTACCTCGCGGTCGTCGAAGACCTGGACTCGCGCCGCGTCGTCGGTTGGTCGATGGGGGCGACGATGGAGAGCCGCCTCGTGGTCGATGCGCTGGAGATGGCGGTGAAGCAACGCTTCCCGGACGCGGGCTTGGTGGCGCACTCGGACCGGGGCAGCCAGTCAACGAGCATTACCAACGGGCACTGGCCGAGAAGGGCATCACCTGCAGCATGAGCCGCAAGGGGGACTGCTACGACAACACGTCGATGGAGTCGTTTTTCGCAAGTCTGAAGAAGAAACTCGTCCACCACGAAAACGACCCGACCCGCCGAAAGCGGCCACCCGGCCGGTGAGAAAGTCCCTCCGGAGATCGTGTCGCAAATCTCGCTCAACGAATTGCAAAAGCGCAGCTGGAGCGGATTCGTCCAAGTGGTGATCCCATTGCAAAACTGCGTGGTTTCGGACATCTCGCTAGACGCGATTCCCGATCCCCACTTGCACCCCGCAAACGGCCTCGGCCACAATCTGTACTAATATTGTCTTATTTCACCGCCGTCACCTTGACAGGGCAATTCGTACCCTTACACTGCTATTATTCTTGTTGATCTATAGTCTCAACAAGATGCCCGCCTCAACGCAGTTTGGCTCCGCAAACAGATTCCCTATCAGGAGTTCGGCTATGAGCCGCCTAACCCGTCGCGCCTTTACGCTGATCGAGCTTTTAGTCGTCATCGCCATCATCGCCATTCTCATTGGACTGTTGTTGCCCGCCGTACAGAAGGTCCGCGAAGCGGCGGCGCGGTTGAAGTGCCAGAACAACCTCAAGCAGATCGGCTTGGCGCTGCACGGCCACATGGACGGCCAAGACGGTCTGCCGGCGAACGGAAATTACGTCTGGAACGGCGCCTCGGTGACCGTGACCAACGCCTGGTCCGGCATGGCCCGGATTCTCCCGTACATCGAACAGGAAAATCTCTTCCGCGGGATCGATTTCACGGTGTCGTACAACGTGCAGACGGGGATTTCGTCCAAGCGCGTGGCCACGTTCGTCTGCCCGAGCGAGGTGAACGATAAAGGTTTCGGCACCGACCCGGTTTACGGCAATAAGTACTGGCCGATCAACTACGCGTTGAACGAGGGCACGTGGGCCGTGCTGACGGGGAAGGCCAGCGGAATGCGTACCGGCGACGGGGCCTTCACGCCGAATCGCGGGGCCAAGCCAGGGGATTTCACCGACGGGATGAGCAACACACTGGCCGTCGCCGAGGTCAAAGCGTTCACCAACCGCGTGTCGGGTTCGCCGAATACGACGGTCTTCCCGACCGCACCATTGCCGCCCGCGAATCCGGCCGGACTGGGCGCATTCGGCCTCGCGGCGTTCAATCCGGCCAGCTTCATGCACGTCGAATGGGTCGATGGGAAAGTTCACGAGACCGGCTTTACGACCGTCTTCACGCCGAACACCAAAGTGGTCTACAATAGCGGCGGTGTCGATTACGACGTGGATTTGGTACTGGCAACCGAGCCAAACGTCGGCGATACTTATGCGGCGGTGACGAGCCGCAGTTTCCACACCGGTTGCGTCAACGTCTTGCTGATGGACGGCTCGGTGCGGAGCCTGAACAATTCGATCTCGCCGACGACGTGGCGGGCTATGGGCACCCGGGCCGGGGGCGAAGTCGTAGCGGAGTGAGCGTTTCCGATAATCGATTATTTTGGAGCGATCCCATGACCCGCGTTCTCTTCCTCGCCGGCTTTTCGGCCCTCTTCTTGGGCGGCTTCTGTTCTTGGCTGACGGCCGCGCCGAGTTCCATCGCGCCCGTGCCGGAGCAAATGACGGCCGCGCGCATGGCCGAATTACAGAAGGTCATCCGCCCCTGCGAGGGCGAAGACGCCTTCGACAAAATCGCCTGGCTCACGGCGATCCACGACGCCCGCGTGCAAGCCGCCAAGACGGGCAAGCCGATCCTGCTCTGGGAAATGGACGGCCACCCGCTGGGGTGCGGGTGAAACAACGTCGTCGTGGGCCGTGTGTCCACTTTCGCCGATCCCGCCGTGTTGAAGATGACCCAAACCGAGTTCGTCCCCGTTTGCACCGACGATTGGTACACGCGCCGCCGCAAAGATTCCGAAGGCGAATTCTTCCGCAAGGTCGCGGACCAAAGCCCGCGTAAAGGCCTGAACGGCGGCACCCGTCAGGGCATCTACGTCTTCACGGCCGACGGCGAACTGCTCGGCTATAAAAACCACGGCGGCGACGCGGAGGCGATGAAGACGGTCTTCCGCGAAGCGAAAGCCCAGTTCGACAAACTCCCGGAAGCTCGCCGAAAACCGGGCGGCGTCACCGTCCCTGAGGCCGGGAAACCCGATCCGAATTACCACCGCGTGTTGCCCGAAGACGGCCTTGTGCTCAAGGTAAACGGACGCATCCTCGAAGCGAAAGCCGAGACGTTTGTGAAGGGCACTTGCGAGTTCACCGGCGGCGATCAAGCTTCCCGCGACTACTGCTGGATCACGGCGGACGAGAAGCGGGCGCTGATTCCGCCGAAGGCCGAGATTGGCTACAGCTATGCCCTGCCTGAAAAGATCGCCCAGCGGTTGGCCCGCTTCCACTTCATCGACAACACGCGCGGCGAACCGGAATTCTGGAAGAAGGAACACGTCGTTGCGAACAAAATCACGCTGACCGTGACGGCCGTGAAGGACGACGCGATCGAGATCCGGCTCGACGGCGAAGTGAAGTTGGAGGCCGGGCCGAAACTCGGTTTCGAACCGAAGCTCCGAGGCAATTTGCGATACATCCCGAGCAGGAAGGCCTTCGACCGATTCGACATCGTCGCACTCGGCGATTACCGGGGCGAGACGACGTACACGCCGGGGGCCCGGGAAGGGCGAAAGCCGTTCGGCATCGCCATCGGTTTGGCCGATTTGACCAAGCCGAGCGAACGGATCGCCCCACAGGGCGCCCGCGACCGCGACCCGTACTTCGGCCGCGATTGATTACATCCGGATGCGCACCGGCCCCAAGACTTCGGTATTGTCCGCGGTGCGGATGCACTCGGCGTGGGCCGCGAGGCTTTGCAATTCCCGCTGCGTCCGCTGCAGCACGATGCCGATGACCGAATCCGGATCGAGTTGGCGGGCGAGGCTCGCCAAGGCCTCGGCCGCCCAGCGGGCATCCGTGGTGTCGATACTCGGCGATTGAAAAACGGACGGCGTAACGGTGGCGACGCGCATGACAGAACCTCCCTGTTCTAGCGGGTGAAGGTGGGGATTATCCGGTGCGAAATCGCCGCGTGCAACCCCAACTGGACGGCGGACGGCCCGATCCCACCCCTTGGCTTCGACCAACCTTCCCCAGCGGCCGGCGGTTCGTGTATACTCGGTTCCGCCGGTGCGGTCGCCCCGCGACTTCCTACCTCCTCCGGCCGTTTTCCCCGAAGGCAACTCCCCATGAAACTGTTTCGCGTTTTGGGCTGGCTCATCATGACTGCGGGCGCGGCGAGCGCGGCCGATGCCACGCCGTTGCTCGAGTTCTCCAAGGGCGACACCGTCGCCGTCATCGGCAATACGCTCGCCGACCGAATGCAACACGATGCTTGGCTCGATGCGTACCTGCACTGCCGGTTCCCCGAATCCAACTTGTCCATCCGACACATGGGCTTCTCCGGCGACGAAATCGGCGGGTTCACGGCGAATCCGAATCCGAACAAACGGATGCGCTCCGCCGCCTTCGGGAGCAACGACGAATGGCTGCGCCGGGTGAAGGCCAACAAAGTGTTCGCGTTCTTCGGCTACAACGAATCGTTCGCTGGGCCGGCTGGGGTGGAGGCGTTCCAAAAAGAACTCGACGCGCTGGTGAAGCACCTCGACGGCACCAAGTTCAACGGCGGGACCACGCCGACGGTTGTACTGTTCACGCCGATCGCCTTCGAGAATCACAAGTCGCCGAACCTGCCGACGGGCGACGACATCAACGCCAATTTGAAGATCTATTCCAAAGTGATCCGCGATGTCGGGGCGGCGAACAAAGTCCAAGTCGTCGACTTATTTACGCCGAGCGCCGCGGCTTACGCCACCGCGAAGAAACCGCTGACGATCAACGGCATTCACCTGACGGGCGACGGTTACAAGGCCCTCGCCCCGGCGATCGACAAATCGCTCTTCGGCACCGAGTTCACCCCGGACGCCAAGAAATTCGAAGCGACGCGCCTGGCCGCGATGGACCGCAACGCGACGTGGTTTCTCCGCTACCGCGCGGTCGATGGCTATTCGGTCTATGGCGGCCGGGCCGATCTGCGGTTCGTGGGCGGGCAGACGAACCGCATCGTCGCGCAGCGCGAACTCGAAGTGCTCGACGTGATGACCGCCAACCGCGATGCCAAGGTCAATGCCGCGGCGCAAGGCAAGGACTACGCCATCGACGACAAAAACACGCCCGATTTCATCCCCGTGGTCACGAACAAGCCGGGCTTGCTCGAAGGGGGCAAGCACAAATTCTTCACCGGGGCCGACGCCATCGACAAGATGACCGTCGGCAAGAATCTGAAGGTGACGCTCTTCGCCGACGAGAAGCGCTGGCCCGAGTTGGCGAACCCCGTGCAAATGGCCTGGGACCGCAAAGGCCGGCTCTGGGTCGCCGTCTGGCCGACCTATCCGCACGTGAAGCCGAAGGAACCGCAGAACGACAAACTCCTGATATTCGAGGACACCGACGGCGACGGCGTCGCCGATAAAATGACCGTCTTCGCGGACAACCTGCACAACCCGACCGGCTTCGAATTCACCAACGGCGGCGTCCTCGTCGCCCAAGTGCCCGACCTGCTCTTTTTGAAAGACACCGACGGCGACGGCAAAGCCGATGTGCGCGAGCGCGTGCTCCACGGCCTCGACTCGGCCGACACGCACCACTCGGCCAACAGCTTCGCCACCGACCCGAGCGGGGCGATCTACTTTCAAGAAGGGACCTTCCACCACAGCCAATTCGAGACGCCCTACGGCCCGCCGGAACGCGTCGCCAACGGCGCGGTCTTCCGATACGAACCGCGGACGCAGAAGGCGAGCGTTTACGTCAGCTTCGGCTTCGCCAACCCGCACGGGCACGTCTTCGACAATTGGGGCCGGGACATTATTGTCGATGGCACCGGCTCGAACCCGTACCACGGCCCGCTCTTCTCCGGGCACCTCGACTTCCCCGCCAAGCACGGCAGCCCGCCGCAGGTGTACCCGCAACGCACCCGCCCCTGCGGCGGCATGGAGTACCTCACCAGCCAGCACTTCCCCGAGGAATTTCAGGGGAACCTCATCGTCACGAACGTCATCGGGTTCCAAGGATTACTGCGGTACAAGATCGATGCCAGCGGCTCGAGCTTGAAGGGTGTGGAACTCGAACCGATCCTCAGCAGCACCGACCCGAACTTTCGCCCGGTGGACGTGAAGACCGGCCCGGACGGCGCACTCTATTTCGTCGATTGGCAGAATCCGATCATCGGCCACATGCAGCACAACCTCCGCGATCCGAGCCGGGACAAAGAACACGGCCGCATCTATCGCGTGAGCTACATCGGCCGGGAGACGCTGAAGCCGGCCAAGATCGACGGCGAACCGATCGCAAAATTACTGGAGCTAATGAAGTCGCCTGAAGATCGCGTGCGGAAGAACGCCAAGCTCGAACTCGGTACCCGCAAGACCGCCGACGTGATCGCCGAAGTGCAGGCGTGGACCGCGAACCTCGACAAGGCCGACAAGGATTACGCCCACCACCTGACCGAGGCGCTCTGGATCCACCAAGGCCACAATGTCGTCAACACGGATCTGTTGAACGAGGTGCTCGCCTCGAAGGACGAGAACGCCCGCGCCGCCGGGGTCCGCGTGCTGACCTACTGGCGCGACCGCGTCCCCGTGAGCCTCGACATCATGAAGAAGATGGCGGCGGACGACAGCGCCGGCGTCCGGCTGATTGCCATTTGGGGGGCGAGCTACTTCACCCGACCCGAGGCCATCGAAGTCGTCCTCGTCGCCGGGGAAAAACCGCGAGATCAGTACATCGACCACCTCATCGGCGAGACGCGCAAGGCCCTCGACCCGCTCGTGACGAAGGCCATCGCCTCGGGCCAGGAGATCAAGTTCACCACCGCCGCGGGGGCGCGGTTCTTCTTGAAGAGCATCCCGAACGACGACCT
>JANXTU010000389.1 GCA_025352235.1 Fimbriiglobus sp. | reverse complement strand
GGGCGAAAAAGAGAGGTCGTCGGTACCTGGGGCTTCCGCCCCAGGCTGTATCAGTCGGCCCCGTTGGGGCGAAGAAGGGTTCAAACTCCATCGGACGGTCGCCACAGCCAACAAAGCAGATTTGCCCGCTACGAAAACTCGATGTCCGCTCTAAATCCCGCTCGCGTTAGGGGTTTGGGGAACCATCGCCGCGGGTCGACCTTGTAGTAGCCCATCAGCAATTCATACACGTCCGACGCTTCCTCGAACAAATCGTGCGGCCGGCAGTAGAAGGCCTCGCTGGCGTCCGCGAAAAATTCCGTTTCGTCGTCGCCGGCTTGCTCCGAGAAGAACGTCGGTGAGGTGCGGCGTTTGAGTTCCCGACGGTGTTCGGCGAACGCCGCGGTCATCACCTTCGCCCAGCGTTCTTCCTCGGCTTTCGTCGCCAGCGGCGGCGTGCCGTTGATGCTTTCGTCGAGGAAATCGAGCTGGTGGGCGAATTCGTGGATCACCACGTTGTGGCCCAAATCCGGGTCGCGGGATTCCGCGAGGACGTGTTTCCAGCTCAGGATCACCGGGCCTCGGTAGACGGCCTGCCCCTCGGCGACCGTCTCCGACAAGAAATCATCTTCCCAGTCGTCTTCGGCTGTCGGCGTCTGAAAATCATCCGGGTAGACGATGATGGAATCGACCCGGGCGAAGTAGTCGTGCTCGACGCCCAGCAGTAGCAGCGATGCGGCGGCGGCGATGGTGATTTTGATTTCGTCGGTGAGGTGCAATCCGCCGCAGCCTTCCCACGTCTTCTCGGCGAAGAAAATCCTCAGGGTATCCCGCAGCTTGGCCCGCTCCGGTTCCGTCAGCAACGGATAATGGCCGACGTTCCGCCGCAGGATCGCGTCCCACCAATCGGGGAACGGTTCCGCGAGGAGTTTTTGCCGACGACGATTCCGAAGAAATCCAAACATGTCACCACACTACGGCTTCGCCCGCCGGCAGCGCTCCGAACAGAACTTGACCGTGGGCCAGTCGCGGGCCCACTTTTTGCGCCACGCGAACGGTCGACCGCACGACGCGCAAATTTTGGTCGGCAACTCGGACTTCGCCGGCGGTTTGTCCTTCACCGGATAGACTCCCCACACGAAAACGGCACGGGATTCGCCCGTGCCGCTCGCTCATCATTCCTTGCCGGGTTCTTCTTCCTCTTCGTCATCGTCCTCATCGTCGAGATCGTCGTCATCGTCGTCGAGCAGATCGTCGTCGAGATCGTCCTCATCGTCGTCGAGCAGATCGTCGTCGTCGTCGTCCAGATCGTCGTCGACGTCGTCGTCGAGATCGTCCTCGTCATCATCGTCGTCCAGATCGTCATCGTCGTCGGCGGCGGGATCTTCTTCCTCGTCCACCGCCGTGGCCAGGTGCGGTCGGCCGTAGGGCCGCGTCTTCTCGGCTTCCCGCCACGGATCGCGTTCGCCGGAGCCCGGCAGGGCGATCATCGTCATCACTTGTCGCTTCGACATCGTCAATTCCTTTCCCAACATGGTTCATTTCCGGTGCGCCCTGCGGCCCATCGCAGGCGTCCCACCGGAATTTTGTCTCGATTCACCCGGGCGATTCCGGTCGGGCGAGGCCCGGATCGGCCATTCCGTACCATTCGCAAACGGCCGGTTTTCACGGGCCGGTTTCGGTTGTCTTCGCCGCGTGCCATTCGGAGGTAGGCGCTTCTTAGTTCCACCCGGAAACGGCGTCAAGCGGAGTGTGAAAAAAATCGGCCGGGTTCGCCATCGCTAGCATGTACCCGTCTTCGTCCCCCCGCCGAGGAATGCGATGCCGTCCGCCGAACCCGCTGTCGAGGCCAAACCCGAACGCTTGCCCGACGGTGGCCCGCGCTACTTGGAAACCCCGGCCGATCCGTACGCGCCGGGCTCGCCCACCTTAGCAGAGCCGTTCAACGCCGTCACGGCGTCGTTCTTCATCTTCATCGCCCTCGCCTGGGTCTACCGACTCGCCGGGCGCTACCGGCGCTTCCCGTTCCTCGTGTGTTGCCTACCGATTTTACTCGCCGGCGGCATCGGCGGGACGCTTTACCACGCCTTCCGGACGCGGCTGGCGTATTTCCTGCTCGACGTCATCCCTATCCAACTCCTCGGTTTGGCCGGTTCGATTTACCTCGCCCTCCGCTTGGGCCGCCGCTTCGGCAAGGGGCGTGTCCTGTTGATTTCGCTCGCGATTCTCGTGGCGTTCGCGTTCGTGAACGGACTGCTCCGCCTCGTTCCGTCCGACATCCCGACGCTGCGCATCAGCTTGAACTACGCCTCGCTCGCCACGATCATTTTGATCCCGATCGTCGTCACGCTGATCCGGTCGCGCTTCGCCTATGCCGGGTTCGTCGGAGCGGGCTTGGGCAGTTTCGCCATCGCGCTCTTTTTCCGTTTCGTCGACCCGTACAGCCCGCTGCCGATGGGGACACACTGGCTTTGGCACACCTTCGGCGCTCTCTGCACGGTCTTTGTCATCGAGTACTTCTACCGCGTCGAACGCGGGGGCCACTTCGCGGAATCTTCACACCCCTAATCGGGACCGTCTCCTACTTTGGGGATACGGACGATCGCCGGAGTTTTCCCTTGTCCCCGCCGTCGTCCGAAGTCCGCGAACCGCTCCCCGGGCTCCCGGAGTTGTCCCGCCTTTTCAAGAGCTTGTCGGATCCGCACCGCTTGCAGATCTTGCTTCTGTTATTCTCAGCGCAGTCTGGGTTGTCACTGCTCCGCGAAAAGTAGCTGGGCTCGCCCAGGACTGGCGGAACTTGTCCAAGCCGTGCGGAGAACGTCGCTTTTCGCTCCGCGAAAAGTGTTTGACGCCAGCACTCGCGAAAAGTGGTTGAGGCCAGCACTCGCGTTCCACACC
>JANXTU010000260.1 GCA_025352235.1 Fimbriiglobus sp. | reverse complement strand
CCCAACTGCAAGCCGCGGCCGATTCGTTTCTCGAAACCGTCTGCGGGCGGAACTTCACCGGCGGCACCTTCGCCGAGGATCACCCCGGCGGCGGGCACCTGCTGTTTTTGAAGAACTACCCGGTGACGGCGCTGAGCAGTTTGAAAGTCGATGCGACCCGCGAGTTCCCGGCCGAGTCGTTGATCCCGGCGGCCCGGTACGTCGTCCACGCGGATCGCGGCGTCGTCGAATTGCTCGACGGTACGTTCGTGCCGACGTTGCCGGGCTGGAACGTCGGCGCGGGCGCCTTCCCCGGCGCGGTCCGCGTCGTTTACACCACCGCGACCGGCGCCGTGCCCGCGGCGGTGCTGCAAGCGTACGCCGACCTCGTCGGCCACTGGTACCGGCAAGCGAAAACCCACGCCGCGACGGGCCAATTGAATCTCGGCCAATCCGGCGACACGATCTATCCCTGGGGCCAATCGAGCGGCTTCAAGATCCCGGAAGGAATACTGGCTTTGCTAAGGCCATTCCGACTGCCGGTGGTGTGACGGCTAAAGGGCGATCGGGAAAATTCATCCCGCCTTCACCGTTGTCTCGAGCGTCGAGCTCCGAGCCGGGCCACCCGCATTCCCCTTTTCCGCCCATTGTGGGAATTCCACTGGATTTTTCGCAGGCGGGGGCTATACTTCTCCACAGCAGTGGTAATCGAGTCGAGTCGTGATCCCTTTTGCTTCATTCTGTCGGACTTCGGCAGGATGTATCCCGGTTTTTCCTAATGTCTTGAGCCACGGAATCCACCACCTTCGGTTTCAATTCGGTACCGATCCCAATTGATCTTGCGGTTTTGGTGGATTCGGCGTCAGATAGGGAATCGGGAACCAACCCCACGGGTTTTTGCGTTGTGAATGGTGTGCGAATCGGCGCTCGAGTTGCTCATAGAATCGTGAATCGAACGGAACGAATTGAATCTCAGGGTTGCGGTTCCAGAACCCCGTCGGTTCTTGGCACACCGCCCCCAGCATCACCACATTGTGCATCCCATTCTGAGGAATTAGTTATGCCCGACGCCAAAAGCGTCGACGGGGCACCTGCTCCGCGTCCCTTGATCCGCAAACGCATCCTCCGCAAGCCGGGCGAACCGGTTGTGGCACCTCCCGCCGCTCCGACGCCGGCCCCTGCGGTCTCCGCCCCGCCACCGCCCCCGGTCCCCGTTGCGGTCGTCGTGGCTCCGATTCCGGCCCCTGCTCCCATTCCGCCCCCGCCACCCCCGCCGCAACCGCGGATCAGCTCCCCGGCCGGGCCGATGAAAGACCACCGGGAGCCGCGCGGCGATTTCCGTCCCCGCACCAACAATGGCGACTTCCGCCCCCGCAACGATCACAACGAAGCTCCGCGCCCCCCGGCCCGGCCCGTTCGCGATCCGAACGAACCGCGCGGCCCGGCCCTGCGCCTCGACGACCTCTACCGCATGCCCATGCCGCAGTTGTTCAAGATGGCCGAGGGCGAAGGCATCCATGAAAACAGCGGCATGAACCGGGCGCAATTGATCATCGGCATCGTCCGCAAGCAGATCGAGCGCGGCGAAATCGTCAAAGGCTCCGGCACCCTCGAAGTGCTCCCCGACGGTTACGGCTTCCTGCGCAGCGCCGCCCACAACTACCTCGCCAGCCCGGAAGACATTTACGTGTCGCCGAGCCAAATCCGCCGGATGAGCCTGCGGACCGGGTATATCGTCGAAGGGCCGATCCGCCTGCCGATCGAGAACCAAGACAACTTCGCCCTGATGCAGATCGAAATCGTCAACGCCAAACCGGCCGAAGAAGCGACGAGCCTCACCGGGTTCGCCGACCTGACGCCGCTGCACCCGAACACCAAGTTCCGGCTCGAAACGACCGCCGACGAAATCAGCATGCGGATCGTCGACTTGGTCACGCCGATCGGCAAGGGCCAACGGGCGCTGATCGTCGCCCCGCCGCGGACGGGCAAGACCATCTTGCTGTCCAAGATGGCCAACTCCATCATGATCAACCACCCCGAAGCGTACGTCTTCGTGCTGCTCATCGACGAGCGCCCCGAAGAAGTGACGGAAATGCAGCGCCTGGTCCAAGGCACCAATGCCGAGGTCGTCGCCAGCACCTTCGACGAACCGTCCGAAGAGCACATCCACATCGCCGACATCGTGTTGGAGAAGGCGAAGCGGATGGTGGAACAAAAGCGCGACGTCGTGATTCTGCTCGACAGCATCACGCGGTTGGCGCGGGCCCACAACGCCGAGGCCCCCGGCGGCGGCAAGCTGCTGTCGGGCGGGTTGGATAGCAACGCCATGCAGAAGCCGAAGCAGTTCTTCGGCGCCGCCCGCAACGTCGAGGAAGGCGGGTCGCTGACGATCATCGCCACCGCCCTCATCGAAACCGGCAGCCGCATGGACGACGTGATTTTCGAGGAATTCAAAGGCACCGGGAACATGGAACTGCTCCTCGACCGCCGTTTGGTCGAGAAGCGCATCTACCCCGCCATCGACGTCAACCGCAGCGGCACCCGTAAGGAAGACCTACTGCTGACCCCCGAAGAACTTGGCAAAATGGCCATCCTCCGCCGCGTGCTGTCCGACATGCACCCGGTCGAAGCGATGGAGTTGCTGATCAACCGCGGCAAAAAGACCAAGTCGAACGCGGAGTTCCTGATCACGATGAATTTGAATTAGGCGAGCCGTGCGTAAATTGTGGCGACACGTTTTGAACGTGTCGGATGGATCCGGGTCACCGACACGTTAAGAAACGTGTCGCCACAAGGCGGTTCCGAGAACCGAGAAGCTTGCGTTTCCGTCCATCTGAAACAAGATGTACCGGGGAGCGCAGGCTTTTTTCCTGCCCGATAGAATGGAAGTGGCCCCGGAGGAAATGAGCCATGACCGCGATCACGTTCGAAGCGACGATATCGCCCGACGGAATGTTGCACCTGTTTGTTCCCGGCGCATTCCCGGGTGCCGAAGTGGAAGTTTCGGTATCGCCGAAACTCACAGCCAATAACGACAACGGCTGGCCTGCGGGCTTCCACGAGCGAATGTTCGGTTGCATCACGGATGAGACCTTCATCCGCCATCCGCAAGCGCCATTGCCCCCCCCCGTCACGTTGGATTGACCATGCAGTATTCGCTCGATACCAACGTGTGCATCCAATACTTGCGGAGTAGAAACGCTACGGTGATCCAGCATTTCAACCGCGTGCATTTTTCGCAGAGCCGTCAAACGTTGAGCGACGGTTTAAGGAGCTATCGCTATGAGTAACGATCCGAACTCACCTCTCCCGCCGCCTAGTCCGTACGGAAATTATGCGCCTGGATACTTCTATCCTCCAGCTCCCGTGCAAGCAAATCCACTCGATTTCTCTGCCGGGAGTGATGAACTCAAGTCACGCCCTGTCAAAAAGCATGCGAGTCAGTGGTGGATTGGCATCGTAGCCGTCTCCGCCGTCTTTATTGCGTGCGGGGTTGGGTACTTTGTTTGGAACAACATGCAGTTCAAGAAGGATGGGGCACGTTTGATCGAGATACGTAGAGAAAAATCGCTACTTCAGCAGCGAGTCAATATCACGCTACCCGCCAAAAACGATTTTGAGCGTGAGATAGCCGACAAAGTCTTGAGAGAGTGGCGAGCTAAAAATTCCGACATGCTTCAAGAAAGAAGACATGAGGCGGATTTCTGAGCTAGAAGCTCAAGAGATCGCCATCATCAAACGGCATCCCCAACTCGCACGGTGATGAGGATGCAGTCACTATATTTGGCGAAATACATACCGCCTGGCGCACCTCCGACACCCTCGGCATCGCCGCGATGCCGATCCTCGCCGACGCGCTCGAGGAAGCCGGCTGCACGAACCCCGAGGTGCTGCTGCACTGCCGGGAACCGGGCGTCCACGTCCGCGGGTGTTGGGTCGTCGATCTGGTGTTGGGGAAGGGGTGATTGAAGATGCTGTCCGCGTCGGGCTACCCTTCGGCCGACCAGTCTTTACTGAATCGCTCGTGCAATTCGATCAAACGCCCGAGATTCCCCGCATCGGCCGACTTTAGCGCCGCGATGTATTCCGCGCGGACGGGGCTCGTCGCCTGTGTGGTGCCCACGAGATCGTCGGGCCAATTGATGAAGCTTCCGCAGCGGCGGATTTGGTAGATGCCGGCGACGAGCCGCGCCCAGCGACCATTGCCATTTTGAAATGGGTGAATGCGGACCAGCCGATGATGCAAGTAGGCGATGTCGTCGGTTTCGGGTGGCACTTTGAAGTACGGGATCGATTCGCACAAATCGTACAGCTCGGATTCAACTCGCGACCATTCGACCCCGATGGTCAAATCCGTTTTGCGGGTGATGCCCGCCCATTTCCAAACGCGCCCGAACATAGCTTTGTGAAGCATCCGCATCCAGGTAAAGTCGAATTCGCGTCCGTCGGGAGAGATTGCTTCGCCGGACAGATACTTGACCACGGCGTCGAAGACGTTCCGAGCTTCGTGCTCGTTCAACTCTCGACGGGTTCCGATATTAGGAATTAGATCCGACACGTCGTCGATTGGCGTTTCGCCATCGATCTGTCCGAAGTCGCTCACCAGAGCTCGGCAGGGTTCGACTTGAAGCGGCCATAAGCCGACTGCAAGAGCCTTGCCCGCGCCGCCGGGTCCAGTCCTTGCGCTTCCAACCCCATCGTGCCCTGGACGATGGCCACGATGAACCGGGCCTTCTTGCGGGCGGCGTGCTTGCGGAACGTCTTGTTCGGGACCAGACGTGTGCCGTCCGTAGCGATCCCCAAGCAGCGGCGGATGCGATCCAGTCCTTCGGTTGAATCGTCCGGTCGTGCCAGTGCCATCATCACGGCATCGAGAGGGAGTTTCGACCGGCGCGCCAACGCGGCCGGGGTCATCCGAAGGGCGGTCATGCGACTTTGCAATGCGTTCACGACCCGCCCTCCTTTCCGGAATTCCCACATGTTATTTTAGCGGCATCGGCAAACCACCGCACGCGGAATCTTCTACTTCCCGTCCTTGTCCTTCACCTCGTTCAAGATCGCGGCCAGCACGGTGTCGCTCGAGATGTTCTCGGCTTGGGCTTCGAAGTTCAACAGCACGCGGTGGCGCATGGCGGGGAAGAAGACTTTGCGGATGTCCTCGAAGCTGACGTTGAAACGGCCGTCGAGCAGGGCTCGCACCTTCGCCGTCAAGATCAGCGCCTGGGCGCCCCGGGGCGAACCGCCGGCGCGCAAGAAGCGATTCGTGTCGGCCGTGGCGAACTCCGAATTCGGGTGCGTCGCCAGCAGCAGCCGGATGGCGTAATCCTGCACGGCGGTCGCCACGAGCACCTCGCGGACGAGTTCCATCCACTGGCCGATTTCGCTGGCGTCCATCACTTTCTTGGCGTGCAGTTTCACGTTCTGCGTCGTGCGGTCGACGATCAATTTCAACTCGGCGCGCGTCGTGAACGGCACGAGCAACTTGAACAAGAAGCGGTCGAGCTGCGCTTCGGGCAGCGGATACGTGCCTTCTTGTTCGATGGGGTTTTGCGTGGCGAGCACGAAGAAGGGCTTGGGCAGTTGGTGCGTCGTGCCGCCGACGCTGACGGTCCCTTCCTGCATGGCTTCGAGCATGGCCGATTGCGTCTTCGGGATGGCCCGGTTGATTTCGTCGGCGAGCACGATCTGGCTGAACAGCGGGCCGCTCTGGAAGCGGCGTTCGCGCCGGCCCTCGGGCGTTTCGAGGATGATATCGGTGCCGACGATGTCGGACGGCATGAGGTCGGGGGTGAACTGGATGCGCGTGAATTTGAGGTCGAGGACTTGGGCGAGCGTTCGGACGATGAGCGTCTTGCCGAGGCCGGGGACGCCTTCGAGCAGGACGTTGCCACCGACGAACAGGCCGGTGAGGACGCCGCGGACGATTTCGGGTTGGCCGACGATGACTTGGCCGATTTCGGCTTCGAGGTCGGCGAAGCGTTTGCGGAACTCGGCGGCCCGTTCGGCCATGGGGGCGGGTGTGCTCATGGCGAGCAGTTTACAGCGCGGGCGGATGGCTGTCGAGAAGAGGCGGGGCCGGATTTCGGTGTATACTGATTCGGATCACCTACGAGGAGTTCACGATGATTGCGCCGGCACGCCTCAAGTCCGAAACCGATTTCTTCTTGAAATTGTGGGATCGACAAAAACTCACGGCTACGTTGGCGTCGAAATCCAAGTGAAGGCGAAGGAGAAAGGGCCAAGGGAGTTCTGAAGCTCGGGTTCGCAGACGAGGAACTCGCCCGGGTCTCCGAACTGCGCTCCAAGAATTCGGCGGGGAAGATCACGAGCGAAGAACTCGAGGAATTCGACGCTTTCCTACGTGCCAGCTTCACGTTGAGCATCATGCAATCGAAGGCGAGACAATTCTTGAAGGCCTCCACGAAGGTTTTGAAGGCCACACCCAAGGTCAAGTCCACCCATGCTTGATCCGATCCACAATGTTCTCCACGACCGTGCGGCCGGCCGCTGCGAATACTGCCACCTTCCTGAAGCTCACATTTCGTCGCAATTTGAAATCGAACACATCATCCCCCGGCAGCATTGGGGTTCGGACGCACTTGGCAATTTGGCGTAGGCTTGCGCGCATTGCAATCGCCACAAGGGGCCAAATCTCAGTGGAATCGACTACCGAATTTCACGACTCCGTCCGATTCGATTATTCCATCCGCGTTTGCATACTTGGCAGTACCATTTCAAATTGTCCGGGCCGCTTCTCGTGGGTCGCACCGCGATCGGTCGCACCACGATTTATGTGTTGAACATGAACGCCGAAGTTCAACAATTGCTCCGTCGACTATTGATCGACGAAGGCCTTTTTCCATCCGGCTGAAACACCCCGCCTCGTCGGAGGAGGGGCGGGGTTTCGGCCGACATCACTTCAGGTCGAAGTTGGCATTGGTGTTTTCGCCTTTGTTGACCGTGTGGCGGAGGGTCGTCGTGCCGGCGGCTTCGTAGGCGGGGTCCATCTTCATGTATTTGGGCGTGCCGGTGTCTTTGCCTTCGCCCATCTTTGCATCGACCTCGGCCCCCTTGGGCGCGCTGCCCATTTTGTCTCCGGTCTTCGGCGCGCCGCCGACCGCGGGTCCCCCCATGCCGGGCATGCCGCCGCCCATCCCGCCGCCCATCCCGGACTTGCTCAGGTTCAGGTGGGCGTTGCTGACGATCACTTTGCATTCGCCGACAGGGACATCGACGGCGTCGTAGGTTCCGTCGGACTTGATGTTGCCGCCGCCGACTTCGCTTTCATTCGAGATCAGCACGAACGTGATCGTGCCGCCCGTGAGGGGGCCTTTTCCGGCGACGGTGACCTTGCCGGAGACGCTGGCGCGGCCGGCTTTGCCGCCGCCGCCGCAACCGGCCAAGGCGAGGAGGCCGGTTGCCAAGAGGACAACCCCGAGCGTGCGGGGAGAACGGATCAATGAAGGCATGGGGGCCGTGGGGAAGGAGTGTGGAAACGGAAAAGGCCGGGTCGTTCAAGGCGGCCCGGCCACGGCGAGAGTCGGAAGGTTTACTCGTTCGGCAGGACTTCGCCGCCGTTCGGGGTCAAGGCGTACTGCCACCAAAGGATGTTGCCGCCGGAGCGAACGTTGCGAACGCTACCGTCGCCCATGCCGACTTGGCAACCGCCGGCGACGAACGCCGTGGCTTGGTACGAATTGCAGTTGGAGTTGATCGGTTGTTGCTGCGGGGCCAGCAGTGCGTTGCTACCGTAAATGTCGGTATTGGCGAACATCGGCATCCAGCCGGCGTTCCACCAGCCGTGCGCCCAGAGGTTCCCGTCGCTCCCGTTGGAGCCGCCGCGGCAGCCGGCCCGCTTCTCGGCGAAGAGGATGGTGTTCGAGGTGCCGTCGGCCATCGAGACGAGGCGGGTGGCGCCCATGCAGCCCCAAGCCCAACCCCACGGATGGGCCGGGCGACCGAAGACTTGATAATTCATGGCGTAGCTGCTGACACCCCAACCGTAGGTTTTTTCGTTGGAGGTCGGGTCGAGCGGCGACTGGAACGTCTTGACCATGTTCGTATGGACGCCGTTGTTGTAAATCGTGTTCGCGTTCTGGCCACCCGGCGCTTGCTTGTAAAGGTTGTCTTGTTCGATGAACGGCAGCAGGAAGAAGAAGCCCGTACCGGTGTTGCCGATGTATGGACCACTGTACATGTGGTTGGCAGGGGGAGCGGGGTTGACCCAAAATTCGATGTAGACCGGCGGGAGGACGCCGTTGTTGACGTCGGCGAGGCCGTGGCTACCGAGGGACATTTGCTTGAGGTTGTTGCTGCTCGTCATGCGGGCGGCGGCTTCGCGCACCTTTTGGACGGCCGGCAGGAGCAACCCGATGAGGATCGCAATGATCGCGATGACGACCAGCAACTCGATGAGGGTGAAACCCCGCCGGTTACTTGGGGAGAGAAGCTTCGACATGAGACGCCTCGGAGAAGAGAGAATCGAAAAAAGAACTGCTGGGCGAATACCCGAGTTCGCGAACGGAAAGAACCAGCGATTTGTGGACAGGTACTTTGTACCATGCCCCCGGGGGCGTCCGCAATCGCGCCTTCGTCGGAATTCCGCAAATTTCTTAAAAAAGAGAACAGCGACACAAGGCATTGAGGCGGTGCATCGAAAGTTCCGCATTCCGCGTCACTGGGTGGTGAGTTCGATTTTGAAATCGAAGGTGTGATCCTGCCCGGCTTTCACTTCGCGTTCGAGCCCGGACAGGTCGGGCCGGCGCAGCGCGGTGGGGAAAGCGCGGGCCCATTCGGAGTGGTACCACTCGCTCGGGTCGGCCAGCGCGACGCGGTACCAACCGGGGGCAATGGCTTTGGCCCCGTCCGCGAGTTGGTACTGGCCCTCGGGGGAAATGTTCGCCGAATGCAACTTGCCGGTGCAACCGCGCTCCGTGTTCGGGACGAAGACCACGAGGCCGCCGGCCATGGCCCGATTCTGGAACGTGACCTCGCCGTGGACGACACCGGCGCCGCTCGCGGCCGGTTTGCCGCAGCCGGTCGGCAACAGCACCGTCGCTGCGGTTGCGCCCAGTAATAGCGTCAGGGCGGCGAAGCGCGTCATGGTCGGCGGCAACCGGTAGCGATGGGGCTGTTCCCATTCACCATCGGCTAGATGGGTCGAGGAACTCGAACCATTCCCGGTTTCCATGCAACGGTCGACCGCTAGCCCCTTCTTCGCCCCAACGGGGCCGTCTTTTACAGCCCCGGGCGGAAGCCCTGGGTCACCGAATCGGGAATCAGAATCGCCCCGAAGGGGCCGGCGTGAGGGAGGTCGGACGCCGGCCCCGTTGGGGCGAAGAATCGGAACGACCAGTGACCCAGGGCTTCCGCCCGGGGCTGTAAAAGACGGCCCCGTTGGGGCGAAGAGGGAGGTCGAATATTACTGCGAAGGCCGAACGCCGACTCCCGATTCCCGATTCCCCGACACCCGCCGAATAAATCTGTGAGAATCCGCGCAGATTTTCTCATCTTGTGTTGGCATAGCGGAATCGAATCGCTTACCATCCTTGCACTGGAGAATGGCATTCGCCGTTCGACGTTCGACGGCCTCCGGTCAAATCCGCACCCGCATGTCGAGAGGTTCGCCCATGTCCGTTTCGTTACGCCATTCGGTTCGCCCGCCGCTGCGCGTCGAAGAATTGGAAGATCGCACGACCCCGTCCGCCGTCCTGTCCGAAGATTTCGCCGCGTTCGCCTCGAATCGCGTCCTCGTGGGGCTCAGTTCCCCCGCCGGCTTGGCCGCCGTGTCCCACTCGCCCCTCGCCCACGCGGTGACCGCCCTCGGCGGCCATTCGTACTCGGTGTCGCTCAACGCGGGCGTCACCGTCGGCGAGGCGATCACGGTCTTCAGTGGCGCGGACGGAGTCTTGTTCGCCGAAGCGGATTACGCCCTCGGCGTGCAGACGATCCCGAACGACCCGAGTTTCGGCAGCGACTGGGGCCTGAACAACACCGGGCAAACCGGCGGCACCGCCGACGCCGATATCGACGCCCCCGAAGCGTGGGACACGGCCCGCGGCACCGGCCAGCACATCGTCGGCATCATCGATACGGGCGTGCTGTACACCCACCCCGACTTGGCCGCGAACATCTGGACGAACGCCGGGGAAATCGCCGGGGACGGGATCGACAACGACGCCAACGGTTACGTCGACGACGTCCACGGCTACGACTTCGCCAACAACGACGGCGACCCCGTCGACGACAACGGCCACGGCACCCACGTGGCCGGGACGATCGGCGCCGTGGGGAACAACGGCATCGGCGTCGCCGGGGTCGCGTGGACGACCAAGATCATGGCCCTGAAATTCTTGGGCGCCAGCGGCAGCGGCTCGACCAGCGGCGCCGTGGGCGCCATCTATTACGCCGTCGACAACGGCGCCACGATTCTCAACAACAGTTGGGGCGGCGGCGGCTACAGTCAGACCCTGTACGACGCCATCGCCTACGCCCAAGCGCATGGGGTCATCTTCGTCGCCGCGGCCGGGAACGCCACGAGCAACAATGACACCGTCGCCAACTACCCGTCCAACTACGCCGTCGCGAACGTCGTCGCGGTGGCGTCCACAACCGCGACCGACGGGTTGTCGTCGTTCTCGAACTACGGGGCCAACACCGTCGCGCTCGGCGCGCCCGGCAGCAGCATCTACAGCACCTACTTGAACAACGGCTACGCCACGCTCAGCGGCACGAGCATGGCCACGCCGCACGTGGCCGGTGCGCTCGCCGTCTACTGGGACGCCAACCCGAACGCCACGGCCGCCCAGGTGATCCAGCGGTTGAAGGACACCGTCGACCCGATCGCGGCCTTGACCGGGCGGACCTCGACCGGGGGCCGGTTGAATCTGAACAAACTCATCAACGGAACCTCTCCGCCGCCTCCGCCTCCGCCCCCGGCCGATACCAACGGCGCCCGCGTCGTTTCCGGCGCGTTCAGCGGTACATCGACCACCGATTTCAACCGCGTCCGCCTGACTTTCAACGAGGCCATCGCCGAGAGTACGTTCACCGCGGCCGATGTCGTGGCCCTCAGCGGGCCGGGCGGTGCCGGCATCACCCCGACCGGCGTCGCGGCCGTGAGCGGATCGAACGGCACGCAATTCGACGTGACCTTCGCCACGCAATCGGCTTTGGGCACGTATTCGATCACGGTCGGGCCGGACATCCTCGACCTCGCCGGCAACGCGATGAACCAGAACCAAAACGCGGTGAACGGCGAAGCGACCGCCGACCGGTACACCACCACCGCGACGATCACCCCGCCCCGGCAGACGTTCACGTACACCGGGGCGGCGGTCGCCATCCGCGATCTGCAAACCTCGACGGTGAACGTCGTCGTGCCGAGCACATCGGTGATCGCGAACCTAGCCATCACCGATGTGAACGTCACGGTGACGCTGACCCACACCTACGACAAAGACCTGCAGATTTCGCTGGTCGCGCCGAATGGGAAATCGGTGCAGCTTTTCAACCGGCGCGGCGGTTCGGCGGACAACCTGACCGGCACGACCTTCGACGACGAAGCCTCGACGACCATCGCCGCGGGCGCTGCGCCGTTCCGCGGCTCATTCCGCCCGGAACAACTGCTGTCCGGATTCGACGGGGCGACGCCCGCCGGCACCTGGCAGCTCCGCGTGGCCGACGTCACCCGGCAAGACGTCGGCAGCATCACGGGCTTCAGTTTCAGCATCGCCACCGGGGCGGGGGGGAACTCGGTGCAATCCTACGGCTTCCGCGAAGCCGACGGTTCGACGCCGCCACCGATGGAACCGAAGATCGAATCGATGGCCGCGACGATCCTGCCGCCAGCGGAACCGGACGCGGCGATTCCCGAACCATCCACGCCGATCGCATCCCCGGCTCCTGCGGCGGCGCCGCACGCGCTCGTGTCGATCCGGCCACCGGCCCCGAGCTACGGCTTCGATGCGATGTCGCTGATGTCGCTGTTCAAGAAATCGACCGACACCGGATTCTACATCGGGTGAAGGCTCACAGTTCCCGTTACTTCAGCAGATCCGTGTCCTTGGCGCCGTGGCCGAGGACCTTCGCCCACTCCCCGTAGGCGGGATTGGGCAATAGGATCCACGTCGTGCCGAATTTGCCCCGCAACTCGTCGACGGATCGGTTCCGGGCTTCAATGGCGGCGGCGAGCTTGGCGGGGTCGTCGGTTTTTTGATCCACCTTAGTATTGTCCACCGCACTCCGAAACGGTTTGTCGTCGAAGTCGCGCAGGTTGTCGCCGACGAGCATCACCACGTCGAATTGGTCGAAGGCTTCTTTCCGACGACTGTCTTTATTGCTCCCGGTTTTCTCCGTGGCCAACTTCACGCGGTCAACGCCGGGTAGGGGCAGGCCGAGCCGGCGGATCGCCGCGAGGGTCGACTCGCGGAACTTGTCGTTGCGATTGCTGATGTAGACGAGCGCCAATCCGAGCTTGTCCGCGGCGACCAAGAAGTCTTTGGCGCCCGGCACCAGCCGGATGAGCGCATGGTCGTGTTCCTCGAAGGCCTCCCACGCGTTCTGGTCAAAGGCCGCGCCCGATTTCACCTGTTTGGCTTGGAAGGCACCGTTGTCGAATACGGTTTCGTCGAGGTCGAGCACGATCGCCACCTGGTGTCCGTCGTTGACCCGCGTGCGGAGGATTTCAATCAGCCGTGCATAGGCGAAGTGGTAGGTCTGGTAGCAAGCGGCGCGGTACTCGGCCGAGATCTGCATGTAGAGGTTGGCATCGAGCCCCCGGTAGGGCGGGGCTTCGGCTTTGCCGTCGACGACCGCCTCCGGAGGGATTTTCGACCGGACGACGGAGTAGGTGACACCGGCGAAGTAGGTGACACCGGCCCCTGCGCCGGCTCCGACGAGCAAGACCAACAGCAATCGCACCCGGCTCATCGCTGCCCCTCGCCGACCAAAAAAATGACTCCGGGACAAGATACGAGAACCCGCGCGAACCGATTGCGCCCGCTGAAAATTCGCCCCGCGGCGAATGTCGCCGATCCCGCTCACGCCCGGGGCTGAATTCGAAACGCCGAACCTGAACTCAAAATTGAGGCACTCCGGATGGTCCGGAATTTTCGGCAAATTCCCACTGCTCTCCACGATGCTTCTAGGGGAAGTGTGCACGGCTCCGCTCGCGAGTTGGCGAGCGTTTGCTCAAGCATCAGGATCGATGCCCGGCCTCAATCACGGGATGTTTCATGGAACCGATGCGCCAGATGCACGTGCAGCCCCCGCGGGCCGCGGTGAACGACCCGACGACCCTCACGCCGATGCCGGTGCAGCCGTTGCAACTCCACCCGCCCGCTCTCGAAACGCCCCACCCGGTGCGCACGGCTTGCATGGGCGGGCCGAACTTTGCATTGGAAGCCCAAGCCGTGGCGCTGCCGCGCATCGGCGATTTGTTCCTCGGCTTCAAGATCGTCGACAAACTCGGAGAAGGCGGTTTCGGCTCCGTGTTCCTCGCCGAGCAGCTCGGCTTGGCGGCGCGGCCCGTCGCGCTCAAATTCACCAGTCGGCCGAACCGCGAGCCGGAGCGGCTCGCGAGCCTGCAGCACACGAACATCGTGCCGGTGTACTCGGTGCACACGATGCCGCCGATCCAAGTCTTGTGCATGCCGTACCTCGGCCGGCAGACGCTGCACGACGTGCTGCAAATGGTCGCCGAGAACAAGAGGCTCCCCGCGACCGGCGCCGGGTTGCTCAGCACCCTCAACGCTTTCAAACCGGATACCAAGAAGCGGTCGAAATCGGGCCGGGCGTCGAAGTCGCATCCGTTCGAAGCGCCTGCGGCGACTCCGGGCAGCGGTACGCACGCCGCATTCAAACCGCAACCGGTGCGCGAATTGCTGTCCCGACTCTCGTTCCCCGATTCCGTCGTCTGGCTCTTCACGCGGCTCGCCGAGGCGCTCGCCCACGCCCACGATCGCGGCATCCTGCACTTGGACTTGAAGCCGAGCAACATCCTCGTCACCGACGACGGCGTGCCGATGATCCTCGATTTCGGCCTCGCCCACGACATCCGCAGCGGCCACTATGACCAATCCGGCGGAACCCTACGGTACATGTCGCCGGAACAGCTCGCGGCCTACGCCGCACAGCGCGGCACCGACCCCGACGCCCGCATGGATCTCTACTCCCTCGGCGTCATGTTCTACGAACTGCTGATGGGTCAGCACCCGTTCGAGCGCTCGATGGAATCGGGCGTGTCGCTGCCGACGATCCTCGCGGCCCGCCGCGCGTTTGCCCCGCCCCCGCGCACGCTGAACCCGAGGATCGATCCGGCCGTCGAAGCCATCGTGATGAAACTGTTGGCCCCGGACGCGGACGCCCGCTACCAAACCGCGGCGGAACTGTTGACCGACCTGACACTGCATCAGCAACACCGCCCCCTCAAGTACACCCGGAACCCGTCGTTCACCGAACGCCTGCGCAAATACCGTCGCCGGCACCCGGTGCTGGCCGTGATGTTCGTCGCCGCCGCCTTCGGGTTGACGGCCTTCGGCACTGCCGGGGCGGCGATTCAACAGGCCCGCCAACGGACAGAAGTCGAAGCCGCCTTGCAAGCCGGCAAACTGCAAGACGCCGTGCCCGGATTGCGCATCGACCTCACCTCGTTGGAAAACGCCAAGACCCGCAGCGATGCTTTGGTGAAAGTCGAGGAATGGTTCGACAAGTACGGCGCGGCCGGCGATCCCCGCTGGCGCGAACAATCGTGTGTCGCCCGGTTGCCGGACGCCGAGCGCGAACGGCTGACCGAAGAACTCGGGGAACTCGCGCTGCTGAGCGCCCACGCCGAGCGGCTGAACGCCAGCGGAAAGAGCGAGGACGAACAAGCCGCCGCGCACAAACGGGCCCTCCGCTGGAACCGCCTCGCCCAGAGCTACTACGAAGGATCCGAGTTACCCCCCGCCGTGCGGGAACAGCGCATCCGACTGGGCGAAGACATGAAACAGCCCGGCCTCGCCGGAGAAATCGAGCCGGCCCAATGCCGCGCCGAAGGTGCCCTCGAACTCTACCTGCGCGGCTTGACCCTGCTGATCGACGGGCGCTACCGAGCCTCGACCGATGTCCTCGACGCGCTCGTCGAGAAAGAGCCGGGCCACGCGGCCGGGCAATTCGCCTTGGGCGCCGGCCTCCAATACCAAGGCCGCTTCGCCGACGCCGCCGAACGGTACCAATTGGCCAAAGTCCTCAGTCCGAAGGATTATCGCCCGGTTCTCAATCGGGGCCTTGTGCTCGGTGTGATGAACAAGCACGCGGAAGCTCGCAAGGAATTCACCGCGGCGATCCGACGCGACCCGAAGTGCGCGACGGCGTACTATCACCGCTCGCTGTCGGAAGCCCGTCTCGGTCGGCTCCCCGAAGCGATCGCCGATGCGACCCGGGCGCTCGATCTGGGCGAGCCGGCCTTCCGGACCTTCCTGCTCCGGGCCAGCTTGCAAGCGGCCCTTGGGGAACACGCCGCGGCCGACCGGGATCGCGCCGCCGCCGCGAAGCACGAACCGCAAGACGAAATGGATTACGTGGCCCGGGGCAATGCTCACCTGCCGGGCGAGCCGGCCGAGGCGCTGAAAGATTACACCGCGGCCTCGGCGTTCAACCCGCGCTATCTCGTCGCGTGGCAGAACCAAGCCCACGTGCTCAGCGAGTATCTCGATCAGGCGGAGCAAGCGTTCGACCGTCTCGACCAAGCCCTTGTGTTGAACCCGGACTACACGGCGGCCACCGTCGGCCGAGCCGTGCTCTCGGCTCGGATCGGCCGAGTGGACGACGCCCGCAAAGGGGCCGAACGCGCCCTCGCCCAGTCGGACGACCCGATCGTTCGCTACCAAGTCGCCTGCGTTTACGCGTTGCTCTCGAAGAAGAACCCGGACGACGCCCGCACGGCCCTCAACCACTTGCGGGTCGCGTTGCGGGAGCAGTCCAGCGACTTCGCCGGGATCGAGAAGGACGCCGACCTCGCGGACATCCGCGAGACGAAGGAGTTCCGGGCGATCGTCGATTCCGCCAAGGAACTGCGCGCGAAGTGATCGCTCACGCCGCCGGCGCCGCTTGCCAAGTCAACGCCGCCGGTCCGCAGACTTCGACGCACGCCCCGCACGACACGCAGTCGGCGGGGCGGGGCAACCAGACGATCCGGCCGAGCGCTTCCAAGCACGCCATCGGACAGATGGCGACGCACTCGCCGCAACCGGTGCAGCGGCTCGCATCCAACTCCGGTAGCGTCGGCCCCATGGGGTTCATGCCGACAATCCTAAATGGAATGAGCGTTACTCCGCCGTCAGCCACGCCGCGACTTCGGCTTCCGTCATCTTGGCGGTCTTCACTTCGAGCGATTTGGGTTGCCCGAGGGCCGCGTAGGTCCGCGTGGCGGGGTTCTTCTCGGCGAAGTCGGCGTTGAAGATGGCCGTCTTCCCCGGTGCCCCGAGGGCGGCGAACGCGGGCAGGTCGCCGTACTTCAGCGCCCCCGGCAGCATCATCGGGTCAGTCGGTTTTTTCAAGTCGGCGAACTGGAAGTGGTTCGCGTCGGCGATGAGTTTGTCCACGGCTCCACCAGCCGCGGCGCGGGCGACGATGGCGATGGGGCCGAACTCGCCCCAGCCGACGAGGTGGAGGCTTTCGGGCTTCATCACGCTTTTGGCCAACGCGATCGTCGTCAGCACATCGTGGACGCGCTCGGCGAAGAGCGGCCGGTTATAACCGTAGGTGAACCCGGCGTAGATTTCCGAGACCGCGAACGGCTTGGCCGGAGTCAGTTCCCCGGTACCCAGCACATCCGGCGCGACGATCGCGAAGCCGGCCTCAATGAGAGACTTCGCGGCCGGGACGAGTTTCTTGCCGTCGAGGAGCGAGGCCTTCCCTTTGGGGTGCAGCCAGAGGAGCATGCGGCCGCGGCCGGATTTCGGGCCGAAGACGAGGGCGACCGGTACCGCGTCGGCCTCTCCTTTTCGACCGACCAAGGCATGGCTCAACACGAACCCATCCATTTCCAACACCGTGGGCTTGCGGTGCTGCTGGATGTCGTCGGGCAGTTCATCGGCGATCATCGCCCGCAGCGCTACCTTCAGAACTCCCTGGTACTTCAACGCCGAGGCCTTGTCCGTCGGCAGCAGCTTTGCGATTTGCGCATCGCTCGCCTCGGTGAGTTTCGCCCGCAGCAGCTTCGACTTCAATTCGTCCTTCGGCCGCGGGTGCTTATCGTCGAAGACGCGCAGCTCCGCCGGCGGAACCGGTTTGAACGGCAGTTCCTCCACGGCTTTGTCGTTCCCGAGCAGGTGCTTGTTGAACCAGCCGTACATCATCTCGCGCGCCACTTGGTTGTAGTTGTGGCCGAACTGCGTGAAGGCCTTGGCCAGCACGTTCTCTTCCTTGCCGAGGAGCTTCCACAACTGCTTCAGTTCCGGGTAGCCCTTGGTTTCGATCTCTTCGGTCCAGTCCTTCGCCCCGCTCATCGCCATCGGTTTGGGGGCGAAGACCGCCGCGAGTTCGATGTTGCCGGTGCCGACGCGAAAGAGGCTACAGTTTTCGCAGATGCAGCCGCCCTGCATCGCGGTGCTGACCATGACGGCCGGGAACGCCGCCGTCACGCGGTCGTCGATGGCCGTGAGGACGAAGGTCTGCGTGCCACCGCCGCTGGCCCCGGTGATGCCGATGCGCTTCGGATCGACTTCGGGCAGACTCTCGACGAAATCGAGGGCGCGGATGCTGTTCCACGTTTGCAGGCCCATCAGCGATTGCAGCCGGAGTTCACCTTCCGCATCCGCGAAACCGTCCGGGTGCGGCACCCCCGACTTGGCGATGTGCGGGATCGCGGTGCTGTCGGCGTAGCCGATCATGTCGTAGAAGAAGACCACGAAGCCCATGCGGGCGAGCATCTGGCAGCGCGCCTGCAAGGGGTACATCGCCCCTTCGAGGGTCTTCTCGGCCCCGGTTTTGATCTCGTTCTTCGCGGCCGCTTCGCCGTTCTCGTAGAGCCGGCCTTCCTTCCAATGGCCGTGCGGGCAGAGGATCGCCGGGTACTTCTGCGACTTCTTCTCGTCGCCGTTGGGCCGGTACAGGCTCCCCGTGACGTAGTGCCCCGGCGTGCTGGCGAAAAAGACCTTCTCGACGGTGTAGCCGTCGCGCTCGATCTTCCCGTGGATCGTCGGTTCGAGTTTCGTCTTTTCCGGCATCGGCCACAGCCCATGCGACACGAGCGTCTGTTCGCGGACGACCTCGCGGCGCTTGAGCCATTCTTCCTTGGTCTTGGGCACCGCGAAGGGGAAGTAGCCATTCAGCGTTTTCGGCGCGCCGAGGCGGAAGTCTTTGGGCCGTTCGCCGGCTTGGAAGATATCGGTTGGGCGAACGTCGTCGGCCCCGAAGACCCGGGTGCAGACGGGGATCGCAGCGGCCCCGGTGGCCAACAACATTTGACGGCGCGTGAGCATGGGCACGATCCAAAGGGGAACGGGGAAGGACCCCGAGAGTACGCCCGCCGAGGAGAGGTGTCAAATCGGTTTCGGAGTTGTGAAAAGGCCGTCGGCCTGAACGCACTGGGTAGAATAGCCCCATCGACCGCTCGCGATCCACCGAGGGGTGCCCCCGATGAACCTCCTGCTCGGCTTCCCCCAGTTGCTGACCCGACTCGCGGAACGCCACCGGCTCCCGACCCCCACCAGGACACCGACCGCCATGCAACTCGACGACGATCTGCTCTTCGGCGACGAAATGCCCGCCGATGCCCGCGCGCTGCTCGACGAAGCCGAGCGGACCGTGGCCGAGGTCCGCCGGAAGTCCGAACAAACCGTCGGCGGGGTGCGCGACATCGCCGAGCGGGAGATCGCGGCGATCCGGCTGCGGTTGAGTGCCGAGGAAGCCGCCGTGCAACTCGAAGCCTCGCGGGAATTGTCGCCGCTGTTGCGCGACCTGTTCGCGCAGTTGAAGTCGCTGCAAGCGAACTACGCCGGGACCGGGATGCTCGACGAAGCCCTCGCCATCCGGGCGCGGTTGCGCACCCTCCGAGCCGACCTCTTCGGCGTGAAGGCCGACCCCGGATCGATGTCCGACTTCAGCTCGACCGATGTCGGCAAGAGCTACCTCTTCGAACTCGTCGGCACGAACGAAGGGAACATCTGGGGGACCGACGCCTACACCGGCGATTCCCGCGTTGCGGTGGCGGCCGTCCATTCCGGCACCCTGCGCGTGGGCGAGCGCGGCCTCGTCCGCGTCACCATCGTCGACGGCAGCGAGCGCGTCTTCGACGGCTCCGAACGGCACGGTATCCGCAGCATGGACTATGGTAACTACAGCGTCGCGTTTCAAACCGAGAGGGTATGACTTGGACCTGCAACTCGCCGGGGATACGGCGGTCGTCTTCGGGGCCGCGCGCGGTCTGGGCTCGGCCATCGCCGAAGCGTTCGTCGCCGAGGGGGCCCGCGTCGCGCTCGTCGATGTGTCGTCGGAAGTCTTCGCGACCGCGGCACGGCTCGGTTCGACGGGCACCGTCGCTGACGTCCTCGATTTCGACTCGATCCGTGCTTGCGCCGAAACCATCGGGCCGGTCCGGCACGTCGTCTACTGCGTCGGCATCGGCTCGGGGAAGTTCGGCTTCCCGTTTTGGAATATCGACCCCGCCGATTGGGATCGCGTGCTGCGCGTGAACCTCACCGGCGCCGCCGCGGTGGCCCACGCCTTCGCTCCTGGGTTGGCCGAAGCGCGGCGCGGGACGATGCTGTTCTTGGCGTCGATCGCGGGGCAAATCGGCTCGCAGACCGACCCGCCGTACAGTGCCGCCAAGGCGGGGCTGATCAACTTCGCCCAATGCGCCGCCAAGGACCTGGCCCCGTTCGGTGTCCGCGTCAACACCATTTGCCCCGGCATGGTGAAGACGGAGTTGAACAAAACCGTCTGGCAAGCGTGGGCCGACCGGCAACCGCCGGACACGGCGATGGGCTACGAAGATTGGGCCGCCGAGAAGATCCGCAAAATCACTCCGCTGAACGCGTGGCAGACGCCCGAAGATGTGGCGAACATGGCCGTGTTCCTCGCCTCGCCGCGGGCGGGCATGATCACCGGGCAGACGATCAACGTCGACGGTGGCACCGTGATGCGGTGAAGATCGCACTGCCTCGTCGCGGGGTCAAATTTCAGTACGTCCGAGCCGGTCGCACGCGGCTCGGAATATCCTTTGCACCAACTCCGCGTGCGGGATGCCCATGGCGTTGCCGATCAAAACGAGGTCGCTCGAAATCGGGTTCAATCCCGGCAGCGGGTTGATCTCGATGAAGACCGGCACACCGTCGCGGATGCGGTAATCGAGCCGCGCGACATCCCGGCACCCGAGGGCTTCGTAGGCCGCGAGCGCGCTCTGTTCCAAGTCGCGTAGCACGCCCCCCGGCAGCTGCGGCGGGCATTCGTAATCGACGAGCGCCGCGTAGTTCCGCTTCACTTCCAAACTGTAGACGAAGCGGTCCGTCTTCACCTTCGGGACGACGCGCATCATCCCGATGACTTCGGGCGGGTCGTTCCCCAAGATGCCGACGGTGACCTCGTCTCCGGCGATGAACTCCTCAACGAGCACTGGCTGCTGGTAAGCGTTCCAAAGTTCGACGACCATCGGCCCGAACGCCTCGGCCGTCTCGATGAGGCAGCGGTCGCGGATGCCTTTGCTCGATCCTTCGCAAGTCGGTTTTAAAATCACCGGCAGCGTCAGCCCGTTCGCTTCGAGCAGTGCGGGGAACTCGGCGAACTCGCCGTCATACAGCCGCGCCGGCGGTTGCAGCACGAACCCTTTGGGGATCTCGATCCCCGCATCGGTGGCGATGCGCCGGGTGAAGTCTTTATCCAGTGACAGCGCGAGTGTCAGCGGGTCGGATCCGGTGTAGGGGATGCCGAGCATTTCCAGAAGCGCCGGCACGCGCGCTTCGCGGTTGCGGGAAACGCCGCGGCCCTCGCTGAAATTGAAGACGAAATCGGGCGGCTGCTTCAGCAACGCTTCGATGAGCGGCTGGCCCCCGCCGAGCTCGACCACGGTGTGCCCGCGCGCCCGCAGTGCCTCGGCGATGGCGCCGATCGTGTCGGGCGAATCGAACTCCTCGTGGAGGTCGTCTGGCGCCCCGTCCGGGAGCGGCTCGGAGGGTTTGAGATCGAAGGCGATGCCGATGCGCATGGTGGCGTACCGAAGTGAACGCCCCGGAACGACAGTCCCAGGGCCGGAGTGTATCGTATCGATTCCGCCCGACCGGGCGTGGCGGTTGTTGCGCGACAGTTCGGGGCGGTCGAGAGCGATCCGTTCGCGGATCGAATGGGCTCCGTCCCCAACGTCATTTCACCGGATGTCTAAGCTATCTCACACGACCGCGAACGATGCGGTCCGCGCTTGCCGGTCTGTCGGAGTGATTGCTAAAAACGCAAGGTTCAGAAAATGCCCTACACCCCGATCCTGGCCACCTTGGGTTACGTCTTTTCCGAGGATCGCCGGCTGGTGTTGCTCGTGCACCGGACGGCGCGGGGGCCGCTCGATCCGCACTTCGGCAAGTTCAACGGGCTCGGGGGCAAGCTCGAGCGAGACGAAGACATCGTGGCGGGGATGCGGCGGGAGATCCTCGAAGAAGCGGGGATCGTCTGCGACGAGCTCCACCTCGCCGCGACGATCTCGTGGCCCGGCTTCGGCCGGGCGGGCGAAGATTGGTTCGGGTTCCTCTTCCGCATCACGCAGTTCAGCGGCACCCCATTGGAGTCGAACGACGAAGGGACGCTGGGCTGGGTCGAGGTCGACCGCGTGCTTGAACTCCCCGTCTGGGAGGGGGATCGCTCGTTTTTGCCCCGTATTTTCGACCTCGCGTCCCCGTTCTTCCACGGCGTGATGCCGTACGCCGACGGCCGGCCGACCGATTGGCGTTTCTCGGTGCTCCCCCGCTGATGTTTCGCCTCGGATGAAGTTTCCGTGTGCTACGGTTCGGCATTCGGCTCCGTGATCGCCCATTCGCGTGCTGCCGAAATCTTCAGCCCCGAATCGCACCGCGTGAAATAGGTGGTTGGGTGGCATCGTCTTTCGTGCGCGGCGCGGCTCCGAGCCCCTTCGCACCCGAGGTTGGGGCCGAACCGTTTCCGGGTTACCGGCTCTTGCGCTTGCGCGGTCGGGGGGCGTTCGCGACGGTCTGGGAATCGACGACGCCGTCCGACCGCCGCGTCGCGCTCAAATTCATGTCGGGCCAAGCCGGCCAGACCGGTTCGACGACCGCCCGCGAAATCCGCTCGCTCCAGTGCATCCAGGCGCTCATCCACCCGCACCTGCTGCGCATCCACGAAGTCTGGTCGCTGCCGGGCATCATCGCCATCGCCATGGACTTGGCCGACGCGTCGCTGCTCGATTTGATGATGCTCTACCACGACGATTTCAAAAAGCACGTCGACCCCGACAAGCTGTACCTGTACCTCGGCCAAGCGGCGAAGGCGCTCGACTTTTTGAACGCCCGCCGGCATACGGTGGATGGCCGGTTGGTCGGTTACCAACACGGCGACATCAAACCGAACAACATCCTCCTCGTCGGCGACAACGCCTTCCTCGCCGACTACGGCTTGGCCACCGTCACGTCG
>JANXTU010000253.1 GCA_025352235.1 Fimbriiglobus sp. | reverse complement strand
TGCTTTTCTCCGACACGTTAAAAACGTGTCGCCACAATGACGACATGCACCGTCCTCATCCCGTGGCGACATGTGAATAGCTCGTCGAACTCGACCCGACCACGAACGAGTACCGCGCCGTGAGCGCCGAGAGCGCGACCGGAGCCGGAGCCGGAGCCGGAGCCGACGCGAAGCGCGAGAAAGAAGACGGACGCAAGGATGACCTACGGCTGGCGATTCGGCGAGTGCTGCCCGCGAACCGGGAACAAGAGTTGACGAGAGAAGAAATCTGGGAGCGCCTGCCGGAGGCGGTGAATGTGAACCGGCCGAGGTTTCACTCGGTTCTGGAAGCGGAGGTGCCGACCTTATGGTTGAAAGAAGGAGGTGGGCGACAAGCCGGTTCCTACCGGTACTGGCTCGCTTCGGCTTCTTGAAATCGTTTCCCCTTGTACCCCTATGTTAGGTACACTTCCTCAACAAGAAGCCCACGGTTTTGTTGAGGAAGTGGCCCGAACAGGGGGGTCACCGGATATTTTTCAGCAAGCGCTCTGCGGGGGTCGATTTTCTTTCCCGTCGATGCTCCGGAACGCCACGAGGCGCAGTTTTCGGAGCCGAGCGCGGACTTGGCCCGCCGCATCAACCTACCAACTGAAATGACACTTGCCCCGCACGGAATCCATGACAACCCGCAGAGGAATATTGTGTTCGCGCGCGACCCGGGCGCAGTCGTCGTACTCGGGCGTGACGATCTCGTGCCCGCCGCGACAGCCGCGCTTCGCTTTCACTTCGCCCCATTGCGTCGATACGACGATCGCTTCGCGTTCCAAAATCGTCCGCTCGGCCCGCGTCCGGCGGATGCCGAACGTGCCCGTTTCGCGGAACAGAATCGCCTCCAACTCCGCAACGCGACTTTCCTCGGCGATCACCGTCAGCAGGACACCCGGCCGCTGTTTCTTCATTTGAATCGGCACCGCGAAGACATCGAGTGCCCCGGCCGCGAAGAGCCGCTCGATGGCGTAGCCGATGACCTCCGGCGTGCAATCGTCGAGGTTTGTTTCTAGCACCATCACGGCGCTCGCCGACACCGCGGTGTCACCGAGGAAAATCCGCAAGATGTTCGGCTGATTGAGGAAGTCTTTCGTCCCCGCGCCGGTGCCGATAGTGCGGATCGTCATCGCCGGCGTATCGGTATATTCGCCCACGACGCTCGTCAGAATCGCGGCCCCCGTCGGCGTCGTCAGTTCCGTTCGGATGGCCGACTTCGCGAGCGGCACGCCCTTCAACAATTCCACCGTCCCCGGCGTCGGCACCGGCATGATGCCATGGGCGCATTGGATGGTCCCGCTGCCCGTGGGCACGCTCGAACTCGTGAAGCATTCGACGCCGAGAAGATCCAAGCCCACCGCCGCACCGACGATGTCGGCGATGCTGTCGAGCGCCCCGACTTCGTGGAAATGAACACGTTCGAGGGGCATCCCGTGGGCCACCGATTCCGCGAGGGCGACCTTGCGGAAGATCGCGCTCGCCAACTCGCGCTGTTTCGGGGTGAGCGCCCCTTTCGCCAAAATGGCTTCGATATCGGGGAGGAACCGATAGTCTTCCTCATCCTTGGCGTGGATGGTCGCCTTGGTCGCCGCGAAGCCGCAACGCTTGACCGTCTCGATTTCGAGTTCGATGGGGAGACCCAGCGAAGCGAGCGCCGCGCGGATGGCGTCGGCGGGAACTCCGGCATCGAGGACGGCGCCGAGCACCATGTCGCCGGAGATGCCGCTGAAACAATCGAAGTGGGCCACGCGCATGTTCTAAGCTCGACAGGAGAAGATTAACCACAGAGGCACAGAGAAGAAAGGAACGATGGACTCTCTCCAAAAACGGTTTTCGTCCTCTCTGCGTCTCTGTGGTTAATTCTTACGATTTCAACACAGTACCCAAGCGAGAACTCCATGGCCGACGCGATTTCCCCACTCGCTTTGCTCCGCGACTGCGTTTCGGCCGATGGCGGTTGGGGGTATCGCGTCGATCAGCCGGCTCACTTGGAACCGACGTGCTTGGCGTTGCTGGCCGGCGCGGAACAAGGCTGGCCCGCCATCGAACTCCACGCAGGCGGCGACGGGAGCTACCGCTTGTCCCGCGGTCGTCCGCAAGCCGTTTGGCCGACGGCGCTCGTGTTGTTCACGAAAGCCAAGTCAGATATCCCCGCGGCGCAGTTGAAGCCGATCATCGATAAGCTGTTGACCATCGAAGGCAAAGTCGTGCGGCTCGAAACATCCGACGCCGGGGACATCGATGCGGGTCTGCTCGGCTGGCCGTGGGCTTCGGACACATTCTCGTGGGTCGAACCGACGGCGTGGGCCTGCCTCGCCCTGCGCGCGGCGGGGCAAGGCAGTCACCCGCGTGTGCAGGAAGGTTTGCGTCTGCTGCTGGATCGGGCCTTCGACCACGGCGGCGCGAACTACGGCAGCCGGGTGATCCTCGGCAAACAGACCGAAGCGATCCCCGGCCCGACGGCGATTCTGCTATTGGCCCTGCAAGGGGTGAACGATCAACCCCGCATCGACGCGGCGAAGGGGTACCTGCGCGTCGTGGCCGGGCAAACGACCGACGTCGAAAATCTGGCTTGGATCAAGATCGCGCTGAGCTGCCATGCGGATGATTCGGCAACGCGGGAGGCTCTGCCGATGATCGATGAGCGATTGAGAGATACGCTCGGGGTGGAGGTCGTCGAAACCAACGGACTCGGCGCCGGACCGATGCGGCTCGCGCTCGCAACGATCGCGTTGAACACTGCCACTCACAATCCTTTCCGACTCACCGACGCGCCGACGGTCGCCACGCACGCCGTCGTCGGCAGCACCCGGGCGAGTGCGAAGGACGAAGCGGCCCCGGCGTCGAGCGATGCCACGGGGTTCTTCGGAAAGTTGCGTTCCAAGATGCGGGGGTTCGTCATCAACGGCACCGCCGCGATGCGGCCGTTGCCCGTGACGTCCAGCATCCACATCGCCAAGGTCGAGAGTTACGACTCGCCCCTCGCCGAGATTCTGCAAGCGCAATTCGAGCACTTCCGCCAGCACGTTTCGGTCGCGGGTAAGAAGGTCGTGCTGAAGCCGAACCTCGTCGAGTTCAGCCGGGGGAAGGTCATCAATACCGATCCGCGCTTCGTCGACGGGGTGATCGAATTCTTCAAACGCGAAGGCGCGGCGGAAATCATCGTCGCGGAGGGACCGGGGCATTGGCGGAATGTGCAGTACCTCGTCAACGCCAGCGGCCTCGGGGATGTCCTCCGCAAACACGGCGTGCGCTTCGTCGACATCAACCACGACGAACCGGTGAAGACGCTGAACCTCGGCCGCACGACGGGGCTCGATTACCTCTACCTGTCGCGGACTGTGCTCGATGCGGATGTATTCGTGTCGCTGCCGAAGTTGAAGACGCACCACTGGGCCGGGGCGACGCTGAGCTTGAAAAACCTGTTCGGCTCGCTGCCGGGGATCTGCTACGGCTGGCCGAAGAACGAACTCCACTGGCGCGGCATCCCGAACAGCATCGTCGATATCGCGCTGACGCACATGCCGCATTTGGCCATCGTCGACGGCATCGTCGGTATGGAAGGGGACGGCCCGCTCGCCGGCACCGCGAAGCCGGTCGGGGCCATCGTCATGGGCCTCGATTTGCTGGCCGTCGACGCCACTTGCTGCCGGTTGATGAAGATGCCCCCGGAGCGCCTGCCGACCCTGCGCTTGGCCGAGCAGAAACGCGTCGGGAACCTGAAGGAAGACGCGATCCCACAACTGGGCGAGAGCATCGCGAGCCTGGCTCAGGAGTTCGAGATGCCACCGGAGATCGAAAAGCAGCTGGTGCCGCTGGGGAAATAGTATTCGACCCAATCCTACTTCCCCTTTGCCACCCAGGCTTTCCACGCCACATCGAGGGTGTCCGGCTTGTAATCCGCGACTTCGAGGGCTTGTTCCAACGTCGGCGTCGGGCGCTCGTCGCTCGGTTTGAAGCCGCTGATCACCTTCGTGAATTTCGTCGGGTCGGGACCGAAGAGCAGGAAATCCACGACGCTGATCGCGATCGTTTCCGTCTCTTTGGTTTTCGCTTCGCCCCACGCGTCGGAGGATTTCGCCGTCGCCGCTTTCCCCTTGGCGAAGAGGGCTTTCACCTTCGTCCGGTAAGCGCCGACCTTCGCGGAATTGCCGTCCATCTTCAGCACCATCAATTTGGCGAAGCCGGTAGTGATCCACGTCGGCAGCATCGCGGCCCCGGCGGTGACGCCGGATTTCGTATTCAACAGCGCCTCGGCCACGGCCGCGCCGACTTCCCCGGCCATGTCGGCGTCGCTGAATTTGGAATCCGACTCCAAACCGACGAGGATGTACGGCTCTTTGCTGCGGACCTGCACGGAGGTCGTGTCGCCGGTGTCCGGCTTGCGCTGCTCGACGAGGCGGATGAATGCGTTGTATTCCTTGCGCTCCGGCACGAAGAAGACCGTGAGCTTGCCGGGCCAGACGGGATCTTTCGGCTCGAATTTCAAAGTCTTGTACGCGAGGTCGTAAGTCTTCTGCACGGCTGCCGCGAGGACCTTCGCTTTCGGTTCGGGCCACGAGGTGTACACGAGCAAGTCCGCGGTCTCCACCGAGGTCGGCTTCGATTGGCCGGCTTTCGCCAGCTTCTCAATCGCGGCGGCCTTCTGGATCTTCACTTCGGCCGGTTTGTCTTGGGCGAAGTTGGGACCGATGAAGGCGAACGCCACGAAGAGGGTCAAAAATCTCGGCATGGGGAGAGGCCTCGGCGGGAGTGAATTCAGTGGCAGGTCGCGGCCGTTTCCAACATAGTAACTGCGGAACCCTTCCGCGTCACGCGAAGTATCGACCATGCTCAGCCAAATTGTTCGCACCTGGTTCGCCGTTCGAGAAGGGGGTGTCCCTCTTACGTGGCGACAAGTTTCCAACTTGTCGACGAGAAAAATCGAAGCCGTTCGTTTGGACGGGAAGCATTCGAAAGATCGTTTGTCGACAAGTTGGAAACTTGTCGCCACGTCTGCACCGCGGATTGTCGCTGCGCTGTTGCTCTTGATGCTCGGCGCATCAGCACCCGCCGCCGACCCGCCCAAAGAAAAACCCAAACCGAACCGCCTCGCCGGGGAGAGCAGCGCGTATTTGCTGCAGCACAAAAACAACCCTGTCGATTGGTATCCGTGGGGTGCGGAGGCGTTCGCCAAGGCGAAGAAAGACGGCAAGCTGATCTTTTTGAGCATCGGCTATTCGTCGTGCCATTGGTGCCACGTTATGGAGCGCGAGACCTTCGAGAACGCGGCCATCGCCAAAGTACTGAACGAGAACTTCGTCTGCATCAAGGTCGACCGCGAAGAACGGCCCGACATCGATGACGTCTATATGACGGCGCTGCAAGTCACCCGCACCGGCGGCGGATGGCCCATGAGCATGTTCCTGACGCCCGAGGGCAAACCGATCTTCGGCGGCACGTACTTTCCACCCGACGACAAGAAAGTCGGCGAGGAGACGATCCCTGGTTTCAACTCGATCTTGAAGACCGTGATGGGCCTGCACAAAGACAAAAAGAAGGAACTCTTCGAGCAAGCCGACCACGTCGCGGAACTCACCAACGACGCTCTCGATAAGAACTTGCGGATCGTCAATTTGATCGCCCTCGATGCCGAGTTGGCGAAGGAGGCGACCGAAGCGTACGAACTCGACCCAGAGCACGGCGGCATCGGCAGCAAAGCCCGCGGCTTCAAAGGGACGAAGTTCCCGCGTGTCGCTGCACTCCAGTTCCTGCAGCAACAAGCCGGGAAGAAGGGGAACGAAGCCCTCGCCAAAAATCTGGCGCTGACGCTCGACAAAATGGCGGCCGGGGGAATCTACGACCACCTCGGCGGCGGCTTCCACCGCTACAGTACCGAGCGCACGTGGACCGTCCCGCACTTCGAGAAGATGCTCTACGACAACGCCCAACTTGTCGAACTCTACGCCGAGGCCTACCGGCGGAAGCCGAACGTGAACTACAAGCGCGTCATCGACGAGACGCTGGCATTCGTGGCCCGCGAGATGACGGCGCCCGAGGGCTGGTTCTACGCGGCTCTGGACGCCGATAGCGAGGGCAAGGAGGGCGAGTTCTACGTCTGGACGGCCAAGCAACTCGACGACATCCTCGGCACCGGGGACGACGCCAAGCTCTTCCGCGAGGTGTACAGCTTGGAGAAGCCGAACTTCGAGGAGAAACAGTTCATCCTCCGGTTGGCCAAGCCGCTCGAGGCCGCGATGTTGAAGAAATTCGAACCGTTGAAGAAGAAGCTCTTCGATGCCCGCGCCAAGCGGGAGCGGCCATTTCTCGACACGAAGCTCATCACGTCGTGGAACGCCCAGATGATCGGAGCCTATGCCAAGGCGGGGGAAGTGCTACAGGAGAAGAAGTACACACAAATGGCGGCGAAAGCGGCCGAGTTTCTGCTGAAGAACTTGCGAGACAAAGACGGTCGCTTGCTGCGGATCTACGCGGCCAAGCCGGGGGAAAAACCCAGCGCCCGCGTGCCGGGGTTCTTGGACGACTACTCATTCCTCATCCACGGGCTGTTGAATTTGCACGCCGCGACCGGCGACAAGAAGTGGCTCGACGAAGCCAAGTCGCTCGCCGCGTTACAGGCCAAGTGGTTCGGAGACGACAAACGCGGCGGCTACTTCAGCACGGCCCACGATTCCGAGAAACTCTTCGCCCGCGGCAAAGATAGTTACGACGGCGCCCAACCGTCCGGCAACGGGGTCTCGGCGCGGAACCTCCTCCGCCTCGCCACCCTCACGAGTGACAAGTCGTACCGGGCCCGAGCCGAACAACTGGTAACGCTGTATGCCGCGACCTTGAAAACGAATCCGACGTCGGTGCCGCTGATGGCCGAGGCGCTCGACACGATCTTGGCCCGCAGCGGCTTCGCCCCGGTGGCGCCAGAGACCAAACTCGACGCCCCGCCCCTTCCGGCGAATCCGAAATTCTCCGCCGATGTCACGGCCATCGCCTTCGAGACCGAAGCCATCCAAGACGGCGTTCAGACGTTCACCGTGACGTTGGCCGTGGCGAAACCGTGGCATCTGTACGCGAACCCGCCGCTCGGCAAAGATTTGGCCGAGAGCGCGACCACCGTCGAAGTCTCGATCGATGGCAAAGTGGTCGAAGCGAAAATCGACTACCCAGCCGGCGAAGGGCAGAAGGATCCACTCACCGACTACCGCATCTACAAGGGAGTGGTTACCATCCGCGGTAGTGTGAAACGCACCGACGACGGCAAAGCCAAATTGTCGGTGCGGGCCAAAATTGTCGCGTGCAACGATAAGAACTGCCTGCTGCCGTCCACCCTGAAGGCCGAGGCGAAGTAATCGGCGCATGATCGACCCCCATTCGAAAAAGACGCCCGAAGAACTGATCCGGCTCGCCGCCGCGGCGAAAGATCGCCCCGCGCAATTGCGGCTCCTCGATCTGCTGGTCCAGCGCACGTACGCCACGCCCCAAAGTATGAAAACGTTCCAAGCGCTCGCCGGGACGAGTTCGCACTTGGCCCTCGATTTCGTGGCGAGGATGCCCGACCCCGTGCCGAAGGGCGTCCTGCTCTTGGCGGCGCAGGCGCTGCCCGACCGGGCCAATCCGCTGCCGCTGCGGTTGGCGGTCGCGGGGAAGTTGCTCGGCTCGCTCCCCGATTCGGTGCAAGCCGTCGGGCCGATCGTCCGGTCGATCACGGCGGGGTTGTCGCGCTCGCGCACCCTCGAGCGGATGATCCAATTGCAAAGCCGCGTCGAAGGTTGCGCGACCCTCGACGCGATGGTGCAAACCACCGAAGCCCGGGTGAAGTTGAAGTGCCCGAAGTGCCGGGTGAAATTGACCCGCCCCGAGTTGATCGTCCACCTTTGGCACAAACACCGCCTGATTTTCGAGCGCGGCCACGCCATCGACCCGCGCTCTGCGGTGGAGGTCATCATCGGGCAGGTCTCGGCCGAGCCGAACCGAAAACTCCCCGAAGACGCGTACCGCGCGTCCGAGCATTATTTCCCGGACTCGGCACCGCACCAAGTGCTGCAAGCGGTCGCCGCGCGCCAGCGCTCGTCCGGCGCGATCCCCCTCCCGCTCGTCGAAGGGGCTATTGAAGCGGCGCAATCGCTCTGCCCGACCTGTTTGGGTCCGCTCGACGACCGCATTCAACCGCTACCTCCGCCCCTCGCCCGGACGGCCCACCGCATCGCGGGGGACGGGTACAGCGTCTGCGTCCGCGATTTCGCCAGCCAGCAAGTCGTCGAACTGCAAACGCCGACCACCGCCCGGAGCGTCGTGCCCGGCACGAGCCGGCGCTGGGGCCCGCGCGGGTTGGCCGTACTGATCGCGGGCGTTTTTTTCGTCCTCGGGTGCGTCGTCGTTTGGATCGCCCCGCGTTTTCCCCCGTTCGGACTCTCGTTGGTTTTGGTCGCCATCGGTTGGGGGCTCTACGCCGCAGTGCGCTACACGCGCCCCGCGTTGATCGATGCGAAATCCCGCGCCGTCGATGTCGTGTGGCTGGAAATCGCCGCGAATCTCCCCGTCAATTCTTCGTCGCTGCGGTTCCTCACCCGACTGTGCACCGCGAGCCCTGGCCGCGGGACGCCGGGCGAGCGCGCCGCGACCGTCCGCCGATTGATCGAGTCGAGCGCGGCGAAAGCCGAACCGAATGCGGCCACCGTCCAGCTCCTCGCGGCGGGGCAGGTTTTGCAAATCGCCGACGGCGCCGATGTCGGCAAAGACAAAGTCAACGGTTTGGTCAAGCTCTTCGACGCGGTCTGGCGCGGCGAACTCCCCATCGACCACGGGGAGTACCTCGCCGAAATCGCGACGAATGCGTTGCAACTCCCATCGGGCGAAGCCTCGCGGCTGGCGATTCTCGTCCTCGGTTCGGCATTCGACAACGGCCTGCTCCCGCAAGACATCCTCGCGATCACGAAATACCTGCCGTGGTTGAACAGGGTCCTCGGCCTACCGACGCCGAAGCGGTTGCAACTGGCGTGCGCCGTTTGGCGCGGCAAGAACTCCGAACCGTGGGCGGGCATCGGCCCGGCCGCGACGCTCTTCGACTTCGCCAAGAAATCGCCCTCGGCCAGCCGCAAACTCCTCGTTGCCTGTCCCGATGCGCTGCTGAAGCTCGAATTGCCCGAGGCCGCGCAACGCACGCTCGGCGACGTCGTGCTCACCCCGCGCGGGTTGGTCATCGGCTCGATGTTGCTGACCGATCCGGAGATCGCCATCGACCTCGGCCGCTCCCCGCGCGGCAGCGGTTGGATCCTCAAATTGGGCCGCGAGTTCATCAACTTGGATCGCAAAATCCCGGCCGACTTGATCCCGGTCTTTTCCGCCTGGTTGAGCTACCGCGTCCAGAAACTCCTGCCGCAAGCCGAAGCGCTGACCCGGTCGAACCCGCAGAAAGTCCGCCAACTGCTGGCCCCGCTGGCGAACGCCTGCCCACTCTGCGGTACGGAATCGATCGGCCGCAGCGGCCAAGTCGGCGACCCTTGGCCGCTCACGCCGTGAGAGGCTTGCGCGGCCAAAGCCTTCGCAAATTGATTTCGCCGGGAACCCCCCCACCCCTCCGCGAAATCATTTCCGATTTCGGGTAGAACCCATGCGCGACAACACTTTGCGTCCGATTTGGGGGGGTGCGATGCCCGCCGAAACCATTTTCGAACCGGCGGGTGCCGGTCCGGCCCGAGCCGGCGTGCGGCCCCCGACCGGTTGGGTCTAGCAACGTTCCTCGGGGAGTTCCGTCGCGAATTGTCCGAGAGTGTCGCCGTTTGCTCCAAGAATCGTTGCGACACCCCCATACCCAAATCCAGCTTGTATTTTCCGCGAGCCGCGGATACCCCGCGCGAATTCGCCGTCGCGCTGGGGGCCGTCCGTGTCTATCTTTCGCCATCGCCGGGTCCGCGGCCTGATGCCGCCTCTGGTCACCTTCGCGCTGGCGTTGGTCGTGTCGGCGTGCCAGTTCCGCAATGTCGAGAAACGCCCCACGCCGTTGCCCTACGGCGTCGAACCGAATGACCTCGCCGACGCGGCGTTTGAATCGGATGCGTCGGATCCTCTCGGTCCGTTGGAATCGTCGGAGATCACGAAAATCTTCGTCGAGCGCCGCGCCGAAGCCGCGCTCGAACGCCGGGCCCGCGAGATCAAAATCGGCAAGGATGGCGCGGGAAATCCGTACCGGCAGAAAGAATACAACGTCCTCGTGCTTTCCGGCGGCGGCGTCTTCGGGGCCTACCCGGCGGGGATTTTGTGCGGCTGGACGGCCTCCGGCAAATCGCCCAAAGACGGCGGTCGACCGCCGTTCGATGTGGTCACCGGCGTCAGCACCGGGGCCTTGATCGCGCCGCTGGCGTTCTTGGGCTCGGATTGCGACCCGATCATGAAGAACCTTTACACGACGATCCGCAACGACGACGTCTTTAAGATCCGCAAATCGGTCCGGTCGTTCTTCGCCGAATCGCTGGCCGACAGCGGCCCGCTCCGCATGCGTGTGGAGCAGATTTTCACCTCCGATCTCATGGCGAAAGTCGCCGTGGAGCACAACAAAGGCCGGCGGTTGTACGTCGGCACGACGAACCTCGACACGAAGCGACTCGTCGTCTGGGACATCGGCGCGATCTCGGTGAAGGGGACCGAAGCCGATCGCAAACTCGCCATCGACGTCATCATGGCGTCCGCCGCGATCCCGGGCTTCTTCCCGTCGGTGCGCTTCAACGTGACGATCGACGGCAAGCCCTACGAAGAGCTGCACGTCGACGGCGGCGTCACCCGGGCCATGTTCTTCCGCCCGCCGTACTTCGCGCCGGACGAACAAGAACCGGTCGGGCCGAACTCGCTGGCGGGGTCGAATTTGTTCGCGCTGGTCGCCGGGAAGAATTACCCCGATCCCGAAGGGATCAAACCGCGGACGATCAAAGTCGTCGGGGCGTCGGTGTCGAATTTGCTCTATGCCACGGCGCGGGGCGACCTCTACCGCTTCTACACTTACAGCATGCTCTCGGGGATGGATTTTTTCTCGGCCGCGATCCCGCCCGATTTGAAGGTCACCAACGACAGCACCAATTTCGACCCGGTCGAAACGACCAAGATGTTCGACGCCGGCTACAAACTCGCGCAAGAAGGGGCTTTCACCCGCGCGGTCAAGCCGAACCCGAAGAACACCGACACGCCGCAGAAAAACTACCAGTACCCGGACGGAACCGAGGTCCTTTTCAAAGAGCCCGGCCCCGCGTGGCGGAACACGCCGCCGGGCTTGGAAAACGGTGAGCGCGGCCGGAATCGCGCGGGCTTGAAACTGGTGGTCAAGAAAGATTCCAAGCAGCCGATGCGGCCGCAGGGGACGGATCAAAACCCCGGCGGGGCGCCGCCCGTGGCCAAGTGAATCGTGTCGTGCACAAACCGCAATTTCTCGATCGCGGCCGGCGGGAGCACGAACGGCAGGGGAGGAAGAGGCTGATTGAATGCTGGAGGATGCCTTCATGCGTGGCGACAAGTTTCCAACTTGTCGGCGAGCGATTTTACAAGCAAGGCCTGTGTCTCGGATATGCTGTGGTTGTTCTTGTCGACAAGTTGGAAACTGGTCGCCACGTCAGCAGGGGAGGCCCGATCCCGTAGCAAAATCGACGTCCCCCGACGGATCCAACGATCCGACTACGTCGAGTCCGTTGGCATACCAATTGCCGCAAACCGATCCGTTATCACCAAATCCTCAGTCGGGATTTCCATGCAAAAGACTCTCCGAATTCTAATCATCGGTCTCGTCGCGCTGGCGGTGCTGGTCGCCGTCGGATACTTCGGCCTGAGGATGTATTTGAATTCCAACTCGGTGAAGGA
>JANXTU010000250.1 GCA_025352235.1 Fimbriiglobus sp. | reverse complement strand
AATGGATGGCCCCGAGGTTGAACGCGATCCGACCGGGGTCGGGGCTGCGCTCTTCGGCGGCGGCGTAGAGTTGTTTGGCGGCGGCATCGTCGCCGCGCCGCCACGCGTCTTGCGCCGCGCGCAGCGGGACATCACCGGTATCCGATGCGGGGGGCTGCGCGGCGATGCCCGCGAGCAACAGCAGCGGTGCGTACCGGAGATAATCCATCGTCACGCCCTCCGAATCCAAGCGAGGAGCAAAGTTGCCAGACCGAAGAGCCAGAAACCGGTCGAACGGTCGCGGAGCGCGGTCGCCGCGTCGTCGGTCAGTTCCCGGCTCGGCTGTTTCTCCAATTCCGCCGCGAAGAACTCGCCCAGTCGCGGCTTGTCCCGGCCCGCCGAGAAATAGCGGCCGCGGGAATCGCGGGCGATGGTGCGCAGCGGCTCTTCGACCAATTTCGTCGCGATCAATTCACCGTCGCCCCCGCCGCGCCGCCGCAGCGTCAGGGGCGATTCTACGGTATCGCCGATACCGACGACGTGGATCGGAATGCCGACCGCGCGGGCGCCGGCGATCCCCTCGGCCCATTCGCGATCGTCGGCCGGGTCGTCGCCGTCGCTGAGCAAGATGATGTCCTGCGTACCGGGGAATCGCTCGTCGTGCGTTTGCAACGCGAGTGCGAGTGCGGCGCCGATCCGCGTGCCCGACTTCGAGAATTCGTCGGCGGGTCGGATCTCGACCGGTTGAACCCCCGCGTCGATTTCATCGAGCATCAGGCTCAAATGGTCGTAGTCGGTCGTCAGTGGCACGAGGACCTTCGGCCGCGCGGCGAACACCACGATGCCGATGCGATGGCCCCCCCGCCGCGCGGCGGTGTCGACTAAGTCGCGGACCGCATCGCGGGCCGCTTGCCAGCGGGCTTGCGGCGTCGCCAAATCGGTGGCCAACATGCTCCGGCTGAGATCGATCACGACGACGACATCCCGGCCGACCGCGACCCCGCCGTCGTCGGCCGGGCCCCAGCGCGGCCCGGCGAGCGCGAGTACGAACGAACTCCAAGCGAGGCCGAAGGCGAGCCGGCGCAGCGCATTCCGCCGGGGAACGCGAACGGCCAAATTGCGGACCGCTCCGCTGCGCCCGAGTCGGGCCGCGACGACCCGGTTCCGCCCGCGCACCCACCATGCCAACATCACGAACGCAATCGGGACGAACCAAAGCCAGAGCAGGCCGGGGCGCGACCAGCGGAGCGCCGCGAGGAACTCGCGGAGGTCGGCCCACGCCGCGTCGAAACCGGATTGTCCGCCGCCGAAATCCATGGGCATCCGGAAGTCAGGGGTAGCGCCGCCACACGGTCCGTTCGAGAATCACGAGGAACGCGAGCGCGGCGGCGGCGACCATGCCGCAGTACGGGCCGTATTCGAAATAGCGCCGGTAGCGGAAGCTTTCGACCTCGTCTCGTTCGAGCTGGTCGATCGTCTGGAACACCTCGCGCAGATCGGCGCCGCTGTTGGCCACGAAGGCGCGTCCGCCGGTCGCCCCCGCCACGCGTTCCATGACCAGTCGGCCCTCGTTACGTTGTTGGCTTCCTTCGGGGTCGTTCCCCGGCGGATCGCCGCCGCAATCGATCGCGTAGATCAGCACACGCAACTTCTCGGCCAACAGTGCCGATTGGATCGGTTTCAGTGTCTGGTCCCCGGCCTTATTGTGTTCGCCATCGGACAGCAGCACGATCACTTTTTTGCCAGCGGGATGCCCGGAATCCAGCCGGACGAGCGCTTCGCCCAAGGCGTCGCCGATGTTCGTGCCGGCGGTCAGGGCGCTCTGCGTTTTTTGATCGTCGAGCACTTTCATCAACACGGTGTGATTGAGCGTGAGTGGGCAAACCGTGGCCGGGATCGACGCGAACGTGACCAGCGCGATCCGGTCATTCGGTCGGCCGCGGAACGTTTGCCCGTCCGCGGATTCCCCGCCGACGGCGAAGAGCCGGAAGGCGTGCTGGGCCGCCGCGAGCCGGGTGGTCGGTGAGGCGTCGGCCGCGGGGACGAAATCGGCCGTGGCCATGCTGCCCGAAACGTCGAGGACGAAGACGAGGGAAATCCCCTCCACCGGCAACCGCGTTTGCAAGTCGGGCCGGCGCGGGTTCGCGCAGGCGAGAATGACTCCCGCGACGATCGCCCCGCGCAGAACCGCCCCGCCCCAGCGGCTCGCGTTGGCCCGGCCGGTCGGCAACCCGCGCAACGCCGCGACATCGGAGTATTGCAAGGCGGGCCGGCGGCGACGGAATTGCCAAACTGCCACGGCCAGCGCCGATGGCAGCAGCAATAGAAACGCGGGAGTTTGGAAGCCCCATTCGAACATAATTTCAGGATACCACCGGCGGCGGGCGATGTCCGGTTGGTTCGGACGCACCCGGTGAATAAAACGGATGCCATGACCGAGTTCTTCTTCGACTACGACTTGCCCGAACACCTCATCGCGCAGACCCCCGCGGTGAACCGCGCCGATGCCCGGCTGCTCGTGGTCCACCGCCGGAGCGGCCGGCTCGAACACCGATTCTTCCGCGATTTGCCCGAGTACCTGAACGCGGGCGATCTGCTCGTACGCAACAACACCAAGGTGATCCCGGCGCGGTTGATCGGCACCCGCGAGAAGACCGGCGGTCGCTGGGAGGGGCTGTATTTGGCGGAGCGCGACGGCGTTTGGGAACTGCTCGCCCAGACCCGCGGCTTCCCCGACGTCGGCGAAATCCTGACCGCGAACGGCGGTCGACTCCGGCTCGAACTCGTCGGGCGCACCGACGATCGGCATTGGCTCCTCCGACCCTTGACTCCGAGTTCGGCCGAAGAACTGTTGGCGATCCACGGTTCCATTCCACTGCCGCCGTACATCCGCAAGGGAGTCGCCGATGGCGCCGACACCGAGCGCTACCAGACGGTCTACGCGGCGGCCAGTGGGTCGGTCGCCGCGCCGACGGCGGGCTTGCACTTCACCCCCGAATTGCTTCGGGAACTGCTCTTGCGGGAAGTCGGTATCGCCGACGTAACGCTCCACGTCGGCCTCGGCACCTTCGCCCCCGTGAAGGCGACCGACCCCACGCAACACGCCATCCATTCCGAGTGGTGCGAGGTGCCGGCGGAAACGCTCGAGGCGATCCACCATTGCGAAGGGCGCGCGATCGCCGTCGGCACCACGACGGTGCGGGCGTTGGAATCGGCGGCGCGGGTGTCGCCCCAAAATGCGTTCCGTGGACCGACCGACCTGTTCATCCACCCGCCGTTCGAGTTCCGCGCCGTCGGCGGCTTGATCACGAATTTCCACCTGCCGCGGACGACGCTGCTTCTGCTCGTGCAAGCCTTTTCCGGTAGTGAACTGTTGAAGGCGGCCTACGCGGAAGCGGTCCGCGCGGAGTATCGATTCTTCAGCTACGGCGACGCGATGCTGGTCGTGTAATGTGGGAGGGTCTGGCCAATCGTCCTGGCGTTCTCGAGTCGTTTGGGGAACCCCAGAATCCCCAGCCCGCGATCCACCGCGATGGCTTCGCTCGCGCAGACAATCTTGATCCGCAAGTTCGGCGCGCGGCCGAGTTCCCACAAGACGCGCAGACAGACCTGCGTCGTCTTGCCGTGGTCGCGCGGTAGTTCCACCAGCGCCAGGCGATGCGCGCTCAGATGGTTCTGCAAAGCCGCGTGGACTTCCGGCATCGGGTCGGCCGGCGCCGCCGGGTCCAGCAGGAGGTAGCGGAGGAACGCCACCGGGTCCGTCCGGGCCAGGCGGATCGTCCGCG
>JANXTU010000235.1 GCA_025352235.1 Fimbriiglobus sp. | reverse complement strand
CTAAGCACCGACACGTTGAAAAACGTGTCGCGCCACAGAAGTTACTTCTTCGGAGGAATCAACTTCGGCGGTGGGAGCGGGTCGGTTTGTCTCGGGAACGGGAGCGTCCGTTTGTCTTCCTCGGGCAGACGCGGCTTCGGCGGTATTCCCGGTTTCGCGCTCGTGCTGGCGAAGGGGATCATCGGTTCGATTTTCACGTCGTCGAAGAAGGCCAACCCCAGGCCGGTCAGGGCGAACGTGAGGCTGATCTTCCCCGACTCCGGCACTTGCCGGTAGAGGTGGAAATGTTGCCAACGCGCGTCGATCGACGGCCGTACGCTGAGCGGTTCGCCGCCAGCGGAGTCGTAGATCACCACGCCGTCGGCCGAGGCACTCAGTTCCGTGACTTTTGTCCAGAAACCGATGCGGACCCAGGTCCCGGCCGGGAATTCCGCTGCGGGGCTGTCGACCGCCACGAACGATCGTTCCAGCGCTTGGGGGATTTTCCCCTCGCCCAGTTTTTTGATATCGGGCGACATCGCCAATCGTAGCACGTGTCGGCCGAGGTTCGGTTTCGGTTGCCGGTTGATCATGTCGGCCTCCGTCGGCACCGGTCGGCCTGGTTGATCGAATCGCCCCTTCGCGTAAACGGGTTGTTTCGGAATCGCATCTTCGATGAATTCGGCGTCGCTGTTGACGATCGACGCGAACCCGAGGACGGGATCGAGGAATGTTCGGCGCGTCGTCCAACCGGGCAGCGACGAGATCGCGGCCCCTTCCGGCGCAACTTTTTCGTTCAACTCGAAGCCGGGGTGGGCGAGGCCGTTGCCGCCCGAACGGCACTGCTTCGGATCGATGTACCGGGCCAGTTCCCAGTGCTTCGGCAGCGTGTAAAAGCTCACGGCGAAGGGACTGGCCGTCGGCGTATCCAGTTGCTCTGCGGCGTTCAACCAATGGGCGCGTTGGAGCACCCGCAACGGGCGGAGCGCCCGGCGGGCTTCCCGGTAGGCCATATCGGGCTGGGCGTTGTCGGTGTACAAGCTCGCGCGGTCGATCGCGCATTTCGACTCCTTCAACAAATCGGCCGCTTCGCGGACGTCCGGCCCGCCCGCGGCGACGATGTTTTTGTGCGTGATCAGCGTCTTGTTGAATTGCGCCACGGCCTGCTCACGGGCCCAATTCGCGGCGGTGCGGGCGAGCTTGTGACGGGTGTTGTCTTGCCAGCGGACGACTTTACCCGTCGGCCCGAGGTCGGAGGTGAAGACGATCGCGGCGGTCGTGTCGAACTCGCGGATGACGATCTCCGTTCCGCCCGGGACTCGCTTGACATCCTTGATTTCGTCGACGCCCGCCGGAGTGATCTGCCAGGGCGTCGCCCCGTCCGGAACCGCCTCGATTTTGATCGTCAGCGCCGGCATCGTCGCTTGCTCCGGGCAGAATTGCGTGTCCTTGCCGAGCCAAATCGGGAGCACGATGATTTCTTTCGGCCCGCGGATGATGGCGACTTTCACACTCGGGTGCCCCGTCGGGACCCAGCGCGCGGGCTCGTGGGCCGCGAGCAATACCGGCTCGAGCAGTTCCATTTCGGCGTTGAGCATCGCGATTTCGAGCAGGCGATCCCGCCCGTGGTGGCTGTCCGCGAGGAACTGATCGCTCCAATAGCCGATGCCCCGGTAGCCCGCCGCGAGGGCGAGGTAAGTCAGCACGCGGATTTGCTCCGGGTGCGGGCCGATGGGGTCAGCGAATTTCTCGGTGTTGGCGTCGCCCGTTTGCAGCTTGATGAGCCACTCGGGCAGGTGGGTTTGAATCCACGTCCACATCAATTTGCCGGGCGACGTCAAAGCTTTACGCTGGGCCAGCCAGTCGGCGTAGCGGTCCATGCTCAGGCTCGTGAACAGGGGCCAGCGGTGGGCTCCGATGGCGTCGACGTAACTGGAGTAGGCGTTGTGCCCATCCCAGAGGTCGACGGCGCGGGGCTTGCGCGGGTCGTAAGTCTTGACGACATCCGCGACGCGGGCCACGCGGCGGAGTTGCTCCGTCGTCCGGCCGGAGCCGAGGTCCCACATCAGCACCGCGTCGCTGCTCAGGAATCGCTTGAGGTGTTTACCGACGAGTTCGGCGTCCTTTTCGAGGAGAGCGGGGTCACCCTGATTCGGCCGGGCGGGATCCCAGTCGACCGTGGGCAACGGCAACGATGGCACGATGAAGAATTTGGCGCGGATCGCCTCTTCGTAGGTTTCGTCCGTGACTTCGCCGGGGAACCAGATGGTATTGAAGCGGGCCACGTCGATCGCCCAGAGCGGCGTGTTCGTGTGCCGCACGGCCCGCATGAAAAACGGCTTCGGCCCTTCGCCATCCTGCTGATCGACGAGCAAATCGCCGTTGGAGAACTCGACGAGCGGCGGCTTCCGCTTTGAGTTGCCGACGGTCTTCCCCGGTTTGCCGGGGCCGTCTCTGTCGTCGGCACGCTTCAACACCGGGCTAATTTCGAGGTCGTCGATCCACGTCTCCGTAACGCCCGGCCCGGCGTAGACGTTCAGCACCAGCGAGTCGATGTAAGCGCCAGTCGTATCGACGGGGCCTTTCAGCTTGGCGACGAGCACCGGTTTGTGCTTGGCGAGGGCGTCTTGCACGTTGCCCATGCTCAACTGCTGCCAAGTACGGGATTTGGTGTAGGTGTCGCCGACGATCAGCGTGGTCAAAGGCAAGTCCGGGTTCTTCGGGTCCTTTTCCTTCGGCAGCACGATGCGGGCCTTGAGCTGGATGCCGGTGCGGAAGCTTTTGATCCAGACGCGGGCAACGGTGTCCGGCCCGACGGGGGCGATCGGCGTGGCGTAGTAATAGTGGACGAATTCGACGTCGGTGGCCCCGGGCTTCGGGTTCGCTTCGATTTTGATGTATTCCGAAGTCGTGGCGTTGCGGGCCGCAGTGTCGGTGATCTTCTGGGCTTTTTCGTCGAAGTGGATGTTGGAGTCGCCGCGGAGCCAGAACGGATCTTTCCCGGCGAAGCCGTTGCGGTGGACGAGCACCTGCTGCTGAGCCTCGGCCGGCCCGATGGCGGCGAGGATTGCCAACAGTCCGACCAACCCGGCCGCCGCCGCGAAGCGAAATCGCATGCCATCGTCCCCGCTGCGTCCGTGCAGAATCTTAGGGAGATAGCCGCGAGCAGGATTGGACGGAAGGTCAACTGGAATGAACGGGATGTGTCCAGCGAGAATGCACCCACCCCTCCGTGGACGAATCTCAGAATGCTGGACACATCGGCTTTACGCTGGACGAATCATGCGCAGCAACGATTTGCGTCGAAGGGCGCCGCTGGAACCAACGGGAGGCAAACGAGGAAACGAATTGTAGCATCAAAAATTGCCATCGCGCAAAACGATTCAGAAGCATCCGCGGGGCTCTCTCCCCGCAAAAGCTTCTTCCCGTAGCCACGGCTTCGCCACGATCAGTTCGTGCGCGTATCGACGCGCTCGGGCTTGCCCAACAACGCTTTCTTGATCGCGCGGATGCGGCTCATCTTCTTGCGGCTGCGGATTTCGCAGGGCTTTTCGTAATACTCGTGGGCGCGGAGTTCCTTTTTCATCCCGCTGCGTTCGATCAACTTCTTGAACCGACGCAGGGCCGCTGCGATCGGCTCCCGGTCGTGCATCCGCATCCGCAAACCCATACCGTCTCCTAATGGCAATGGCGACCGC
>JANXTU010000191.1 GCA_025352235.1 Fimbriiglobus sp. | reverse complement strand
GCGGCCGCCGCGGGCAAGTGACCTTGCTAAACCGGCCCCGCCCGGTATTTTTACAATAGATTGCCGCCTTAGCTCAGTTGGTAGAGCGACGCTTTCGTAAAGCGTAGGTCGCGAGTTCGAGTCTCGCAGGTGGCTTTGTTTTTTGTCCGTCCTCTCCGCTCTTCTCCCGTCCCGAATCGCCTTCATTTCCTAGCGATTTCAGGCTTTTGAGGGTTCCCTCCCCGTTCTGTTCCGTCGCCGTCGTTTCTTCATTCGTCACCAATCGCAACCGTCCGTTTCCCCCATTTGCTGCGCCCGTTGCTGCGCCCGAAATCGCGTGCTGCTGCTTCCGAGATGCCGTATCGCCGTCAGTTCCGGTCATCCGCAGTCGTTCAGCTTCCGGTTCTTTGGAACCGGGCAGCTTGTTCACGAGCGACCCCAAATCGTGCAGCCGTGTCCGGGCGTAGCGGGCCGTCGTAAGCTTGGGGTCAGAATGGCGGGCCAGCGTCATGGCTTGCTTCAAGTCGGCTCCAGCGCGGATGATATTCGAGATGTAGCAGTTCCGGAAGGCGTGAAAGTCGCGGGTCTCTTCCCCTTCGTGCCCGATGATCGTGAACGGGATTTTGGCGGCATCGAGGTCTACGCGGAGCATCACCGCGCCTTTCTCGCGCCACGTTCCCGGCCAGACCGGGAGTTGTTTCGGGCATGCGGCCAAGAAGGGGCGGAGCGCATCGGCCAGTACGGTGGAAATCGGCTGAACGGCTTCACAGCGGTTCTTCGTGAATTCCGCGGCGAGCACGATGGCTGGCGTCTTCGCATCGAGGTCGAAGGAATCGGGCGTCAACGAAGCCAGTTCCTTGACTCGATAGCCGGTGTTTAGCGCCACGCGGTAGAGCATCGCCCGGGCGGGGCCAGAGATCTCCCGGAAGTCTTCGAGGCTCCCTTCCGCCGTAGCGATCAATTTCCGACACTCGGCATCGGTGAACTCCCCTCGGCGGAGTCGCACATCGGCCTTGACGTTGCCGGGCTTCAACCGCGTGAACGGATCGCGTTCCATGCGACCATTCGCCACCATCCACCGACAGAACTGGCGAATCGCTTGTAGCCAGTCGTTGGTCGTTTGGACGCTCAAATCGTCCGTCTTTCGGAGGTCGTGCAGGAAGTGTTCCAACCGCTCGGCGGTGAGATCTTGGGTTCGGAGGAACCCGCAAGTTGCGAAGGCTTTTTCGATCCGGTTGAACCGTTGCCCGATGTACTTCGGAGGGCGCCCACTCGCTTCGAGGGAACGCTTCCAGTCTTCAAGGTGCCCTTTCAGAACCCGCTTCCGGTGTTCTCCATAGCGATCCACGATCCCGGCCTTCTCGTTCTCGATTTTCTTCAGCAGTTCCGAGAGCATGACGGCGGCGGCATCTTTGTTCGCCGAAAAGCGGAACCGCTTTCGGGTGCCATCTGAGAGCCGTACATCGGCCGCCCACTTTTCGGCAGGCTTTAAGTAGTGGCGTCCATCTTGCGAAAGCGGGTAGAGGGTATGCCTCTTCCCTTCGAGGATGCGAACGAAGCTTGCGCCGTCCTTGCAGACGATCTCGGCATTGGCGGGTACAGCATAGGATCTGTCAGGTTTGAAGAGCGTTGCCATGAATGCGGAACCTTTCTGAGAAGGGCCTTCCCCCGCGCCGTTGCTTCTCAGGTCAACGGACACGGGTTCGGGCCGTAAGGCGATGGAAGTATACCTCGGAGCGCGTGGAGCGCGCCAGCTCGGTTGAGAGTTAATCCGGCAGTCCTCGGGAAGGTTCGCCAAAGAGTGAATCGGGTTCCGGCTTTGTCCTCCGATTCGGTTTTCTCTTCGGCTTCCCACCAGCCGTGTCCGACAGAACTTCCGATTTCGCTTCTTCGACTTCAGAGGTCTCTTTCGAGTGAGCGTCCTCTACCCGACAGCCGACAGAACCCGACACAACCTCGGCATCGGCGGCGTTTGCAGGGCATGGGGAAGGCGCTTCAGGGGTTGTGTCGGACTGCGCCCGTTCGCCGTCCGAACTCGGTGCCTGCGGTTGTGTCGGGTTCTGTCGGCTGTCGGGTTCACTATTCCGCACAGGAACGAATTCTCGCGTCGGCCTTCCACCACTCTTGCCCATCGGCACTTCGCGCCACGTTCCGAGACCCGCAGAGACCAACAGCTCGAGCGCGGCTTCTGCAATTTCCGCCGTCCGGTATTGGCTCTTGTTGGCCCGTTGCAAGTCGCGCGGGCGAACCGCGCCGCCATTACGGAGCGCCAGTTTCTTCACCAGCTCGTCGACACGCCGTGTCTCGCGTTCCTCGGGTTTCTCTCCGAGCATCGCGTAGACCCGCTCGGCTTCCCCCACGAACCACCGGGACAAGGTTTCCCCGGCGATCATGGATTCTTCACCGATGCACCCCCGCGCCACGTCGCGGCCGTTCGCAGCTTCCGTGACGCAATGGTGAATCAACGCGAAGCGGAGCGCGTAGCGGACGGCTTTCGGCAGAGCCGAAGACATCGGGCCACCATCGACGTATTCGGCCCGCTCGGCGAACTCATCGTTCAGCCGCTTGAACCTTTCGAGGGCCGTGAATTCGAGGCGCAGTTCGGTCGGTCGCCGATGATCGAAGGGGATCGCCCGCAAGTGTCGGAGCACTTCTCCGAAGCGCCGTTCGGTCTCGCTGTCGAGTTCCGCATCCCGCCAGCCGGGGCAATACTTCGGCGGCGCGGTGAAGAGGATGCGCGCCGCAAGCCCGCTTTCGACGTAGCCCGGTTCGGCCAAATGCCGGGCTAGAATGTCCGGTTGGATCCCGCCGAAAACGGCGGTGAAGGCGCGATCGGTTTCGATGTCTCGGGGTTCCCCGGTGCGACGGTGAACCCGGATGGCTCCGCAGTCGAAGAGGCTGAGCCAGTTCGGTACGTCGGTTCCCCCGGCCTTTCCCTTGTAGCGCGCGAACGAGCCGAACCAACCGGCTAGTTCATCGCGCACCATCAAGAGGCCGCGGTGCGAATCGCCGAGCATTTCGGCGAGGCGCTCGATTGTGGCATCGACCACGGCGAAGTATTCCCGCTTCGGCTTGCGCGGCTTCTCTGGCTTCTCGGCACCGCTTGACGGATCGAACGTTTCCTGCGCCGCGTTGTAGCAGTCGAGGTCGGCTTTGTACTTCTCCACGGCGGCCGCGTGAGCGTCCCGCAATTCGCGGTCGATCTCGAAAGCCTGAGAGGCGGTGTCTTTCATCGCCGGGCTTTTGCCCGTACCCGAATCGCCCACAACGCAAGCCCAAATCGCAGGCGGTTCGCTCCAACCCCGCTTCGGTTTTGCGACCACGGCAGCACCGATGGCGGCTCCAGCCACGGTGAGTGCGGGCAGTGCGGAGAAGGCGACATCGCAGCCGACGGACGCAGCCACTTGCTCCGCGAACTCGCGGAGTACCAGCGGCAAAGCTTTAACGGGGAACGGCCGATAGCTCGGAATGTTTGCGGTCGATGGGGGCGGAGTGTTTCCGCCCCCCCGTGCCGAGGTTCCATTCGCTCCGAACCCCTTCTTCGCTTGTCCAGGCGAATAGAACTCCGTTTTCCCTTCGAGGGCCGTCGCAATCGTGTCGCGGCCGTAGGTCGATCCTTTGCGCTTCTCGTCCCACTTCGCGCGCATCAAACCGGACTGCCGAAAGAGCCGGTCGATGCGTTCGACATCTTGGCCGCAGTAGAAGGCGAGCATCCCGCAGAGCGCCAAGTCGGCCCTGCTATCATCCCCGTCGTAGTTGCCCGTGTCGCCCATCCAGAGTCGTGCGAACGTCGCCCCGTTCTTCGCGGCCATCGCGCGACGAATAATCTCGGCGTCGTCCGCACCATTCGCCGAGGCTTGCCCGTTCGGGGGCGGAGCATTCCGCGGTGGCTTCGGAGGATCGCCGTATTCCAGCGCGAGGACTGCCAGAAGCTGACCGATGTCGCCGATGCCGTGCTCGTTCAGCCGATGCCCGGTGAGCGCGAAGTAGCGGTCGCTATCGTAGATCTCGATTTCCCCGCCGTCTTCCGCCGGCTTCTTGTGCCATCCTTCTTCCCACTTGCCCCGGCCGATGAGTTTGACGCCGGTGCCGCTCGGCGAAACTTCCGCGTAGGTGCCGCTGAAGTCGATGATCTTCTGCGCCCACGGTGCCATCTCACCCGTGTCCGGGTTCCGGCAGTTGTCGAGGTCGATGCCCGCGAAGCCGTCGCCGAGGGCGAAGCCGATCCCGTCGATTCCACCTTTGGCGTAGGCGGCTAGGACCAGACCGAAGCCGGCCCACGTTTTCGGGTTCGTGCTGTCCGCGTTTCGACCGTTCGCTTGCCGTGGCACTTTCGTCCACTTCTGCTTCACCAGCACAAAGCACCAGAGCATGAAGCGGACGACATCGCGGAGTTCCTCGGCGATGCCATCCGGCTTCACCGGAACCGCGATAGGTTTCTTCGACGGGTCGGAGTAGAGCGTTCTCTTGTCGTGTATCATGAATCTTGTCCTCAGAACCGTGGCCGATGCGTCTTCCCTTAGTCCGGAGCGCTTCGGCCACGGTCATTTAGCGGGGTTGAGATGGAACTGTTTGTTTGACGCGGTGGCCGTCTCGGATCGAGGGCCAGAGTTGTTTCCACTCATCGCGCGGCGGGCATCCGTAGCGGCACCATGCGGCCAGTTCCTCGGCGTTCCAGAGCACGGTGCCCAAGAGTTTTACCGGAGACGGATTCAAGCCGGCGGCGGTCATCCGATCCCAAGTGCTTGTTCCCTTACCACAGGCGCTGGCGGCTTGCGGACGGCGAAGCATCAATGGGGGCGCGGTGGTCGATTCTGCTGTCATGTGGGCTGTTCCCCATCGGCCGTTGCGGAAGTGCTCCGGGCGATAGGGGTAAGTTTCCCAAGCAACTCATCGAACTCATCGTGCTTCATGATGAGTTCGATGATCAGGCTGTGAATTCGAACGATGGTCAGGAGAAGACGGGAGAAGAAATATTGGGAAATTCTCATCGCAGCGCGGGGAATCGCTTGATCAGATTGATGAGTTTCAAACGGAAGTGGGCTTGGGGAGTGAGGGCTTGTATTGCCCGTTGTACCAAGCACGGAATTCGGCCAGCTCTTTGCCAGCCAAGAACACTTTGATCGTGGGCAGGTGTAAGAAGAATGTCCCGTTATCCGTCAGTGTCGCTCGTTTCCCTGCTTTCTCCATATCGGCTTGGTGTTTCTTCCACTGGCCAAGTATTTTTCTCCACTTCGGGAGGACACAAACCGGCTTCTTTCTGCCTACCGTCTTGAGCCCTCGGCTTTCGGGAGCCAGTGGAACTTGAACGCTCCGTGTGCACCAATTCATGACCCTTTCAACTTCGCGCTTCGCCTCGTTTGGAGACAATCCAATCATCGACTCGGGACGTGGAGGGAAAGCGGAAGTGCCCGCGCGTTGGCGAACTATGTCCCAAAGCGGTTCGAAGGTATGGGAATAGTCACCGCGACTGTGAGCAATTCGTCCTTCGGGTGTAGCTTTGAGAAGCTCTTCCTGATACCCGAACCACTCGATGAGCCGTGTGCAAAGCGCATGAAGCTCGGAGTCAGATTGTGGAGCTGAGCGTTTAAGCAACTGAAGCAAGTGGTCGATTCGTTTTTGTGATGGAGAATTCCAGTCGCGGGGTAGCATGTTTGGAGTGACCCTACTTCTCGCCATGATTGCCCCTCTCGATTCGATCCGATGGCCAATCTGCTGGTATCTTCTCGGCATGGCCTCAGGACTTCATCCGACCGTGTACACCTTCAAAACCTCATCCCCGTAGTGGTTCACCACCTTCACGGCGATCTTCCCGCCAGCAGGCACCGCGAACGGGACGCTCGTTGCGCTATAGAGCTTGCTCCATTCGCCTTCGTCGATCTCGGCGCGGAGGGCTTTTTGCAGCTTTTCGTACGGTTCCTGCGCGCCGAGGAAGTAGGCGTGCCGCACGAAGAAGCTCTTTTCGTCGTAGGCGGTATCCAAGAACCAACAGGCGATGTCCTTCGTGTCGCTATTGCGGATTTGCCCGGTGTTCGGGTCGAACACGTCCACGCCGTTTACGGTCACACTATACTGGCCGTCCTTCAGCTTGTTCAGCGTCACGTCGGGTTCGCCGAAGACCATGAAGAGGTTGCCGGCGCCGGTCTTCTTCAGCAGTTCGTCGCCCATGCTCAGGTCGGGGTTCATCCGGACGAGCAGCACCTTCATCTTCCCGTGCTGGCGTTCCACGTCCTGGCCGTCTTCCCAAACGTGCGGGTCGAAGGCGAAGCCGCACACGAGAACGAGATCGAAGTCGTACTGGATGCTCCGCGCGGCTTCCTTCGCGGCCATGTGGATCAATTCCTGGCCCACCGTGCCGAACTCCGGCCCGAGGCAAACGCCGACGCGCTTCTTCTTCCCCTCGGCGTCGGTGTATTCCCCGGCGAAGACGAGCGCCTTGCCGGGGTAGAGGTCGAGCGGATCGAACTGGATGCGTTCCTTCTTCTTCGTGTTCTGCACTCCGGCCTTGCGGAGGTTCTCGAGGATGATCGTCGGGAAGTCGGTCGCCGCGGCCGCCTCGCCGAGGGCCGGGGCCGGTGGAACGTCGCCGTCCGGCAACATGCGGTGCGGGCTGAGGCTTTCGACCGTGAAGGGGCCGCTGACGCGCACGGTGCCCTTGTCTTCGTAGGGTTGATCGAAGAGCGTTTCCGTCTCGGCGTGCTTGCGGATCGCCGC
>JANXTU010000152.1 GCA_025352235.1 Fimbriiglobus sp. | reverse complement strand
TTTCCAACGGCTTGTGAAATCGCGGGGCGTCGCCGGTGGCTTCGGCTTTCGCGATGGCCCGGCGGATCGCCGCAAACGCCTTCGGCACCGTCCCGGAGTGGAACCCCGGCCGCAGCAATCCGCGTACGCTTTCGCCGTGGTGCCCGAGTGCGAGCGGGGTCACGCGATCGGGCCGATTCGCCGCGTACAACCGCCAGTTCTCTTTGAGTTCCCACGCCAAGAATCCGAAGATGCCGGGGATACCCGCGAGCGCCCCGGCCACCCATTCGCGGCCGACGCCGGTCGCCGTGGAGAGCGCCGGGATCATCGGCAGCAGCAGTTTGTGCGACACCGTGACGACCGGGAAATGTTTGACCGGGTTGATCTGCGGTTCGATGAGCAAGTAGATGGCGAAGCGCAAGACGTAGCGCACGGGGAACCAGATCAACGCGAGGGCGACCTTGATCGCCAGCGACGGTTTGGTTTGACCCTCGCGGAAGCGGAACCATTCGTCGATTGAGTAAATCAGCCGGTCGAGCCCGGCGAGCAATTCGCGGAAGATCCAAACGATCCAGCCGAGTAAGCCGGGGAAGAAGTTCGTCCGGACTTGCCGCCAAAGCCAAGCGAACGCGTCTTCGGTGCGCTCGAGAATCGATTGTCCCCGAGATGTGTTCGACGCGAACGCCAGGACCGCAAAAGTCCCGACGATAATCGATCGCTCGATGCCGTCAGGCCAATCGACCGCGGAGTCGAAGATCGCGGCGAGGCCGCCCCCGACCGTCGGCGCGGCCCAGCGGCGTCGGAACCAACGAACGAAGCGATTCCGGCGCACGGCCTTCAACGGGGCCGAGTTCCAAATTTGCGTGGGCAGTTCGGCGAACGTCCAACGGACGATCGCGCCGAGCCGGCCGAGGCCGCCGAGTGCGAATAATCGCAGCGCGGTTGAGTGGATCAACCCGAGGTAGAGCACGCCAAGGGCGAGGAAGACGGCCACCGACTCCGGTGACATCGAGATGCCCCCGTGCTTGTGCGCATGCGGCGGCACATCCGGCTCCGCGACGAATAGACCGTCCGCGAACCGCGCGACGGCCGCGACTTCGTGGGCGATGTACTTGGCGAATTCGACCGTCATGAACGCCGCGCCGAACGGCAAGGCCGCGAATAGCGTGACCCACCGGCCGAGTTTCGTGCCGAAGGCGACGGCGCTGCCGCGTTGGAACCAGCGCAGGTAGATTTCGCCGGGGTAATAGACGCCGTCGAGGGCGTCGCCGAGTTTCGCGTCCGCGAGCAACAGTGCATCGCCGAAGAGGAACGGCCCCGGCCCGGCGAGGTCGGGCATTTTCAAGCGGTTGCGGGAGAGGATGTCTCGCAAATCGCCGAAGCGGATGAAGCCTTTGTCGACGGCGGTATCGAGGAGTTCATCGACGATTTTGGGCAGGGCGATGCGCTCGACGAAGTTCGCGGGCACGAGCCCCACTTCGATGAAGACACGCAACAGCACCGGCTCCATCGCCGCGCGGAGCGCCCGTTCGGCCCGGTCGATTTCCGGATCGATCCGCGCGAACAGTCGTTGAGAATCGGAAACCCGCAGCCGCGCCGGCGCGAGGTGTTTCTTCACCGTCTTCCAACCCCGGTGCAGCAGTGCCACCCGCGACAGCGATAACTTCCGGAGTAGGGGTCGGCGGCCGAAACTACCGACCCACCCGGCGGGATCGACCGCGAAAAGGTCGCCGCCCGCGTCGACGGCGATCTTCTGGAGGTCGTAGAGCGCCTTGGCCGCCGGTGACCAATGCCCGTGCGTCGCCGATTCGAGAAGCGGCGGCAATGCCGCTTTCCATGCGGCGGCCGTCGTCGCGTCCCAATGGCAAACGGCTCCGAGCCGATCGACGATCCCATCCCGCAACGCCGACTTGGCCTCGCCGCGATACCGCGTCGAACCGGCCGCGCACGCTTTCGCCGCCGCCGCGTAGAGGATGGCGGCGCGGGCGAAGTTCCCCCGCCGCCGCGCGACGGCGGCCCGTTGGGCGAATCGTGCGGCCCCGGGGGCATCGCGCCCGGACGACGACGCTTCCCAAAGCACCGCTGGCTCTGTCTCCGCGAGCGGCGGTGGTTCCGCCGAACCGGCGGGGCGAGTGGCGCGGAAAATTCCTTCTTCATCGAGACCGGCGCCAAGCTTCGCCCGCCATTCGGGCCAGTTCGGCAAGCCGGGGTAGCGGACCGGCAACGCTTCGACGGCGAACCGCGCGGTGGTCAACAAGTCGACGGCCCACGCCGCAGCCAGTTCGTCCAGGGTCGTTTCCGGTGGCAACGCGTCCGAGGCGTCCAGCACGGCTTCGATTTCTCGCTGCGCAAACCACGGCAGCGAAGCCCATACGGCGACGGCATTGGTCGTCGGGGCACGCAGCGAGTACAGCTCGCGCCAACAGTTGAGGAGTCGCTGCTCGAAGGGCGATGATCGGACCGGCGTCGGGGCGAGTATCAAGTGCTCCGGGGCATCGGTGAATATCGCCGATGGAAAACAGCCCATCGCTTCCGCGTCGGTTTTCGACAGCACAAGCGGCAGTGATTCCGAGATGCGGATTCCCCGATCGCGCCGATCGCGGCGGGCTTGGGCGAGCGACCGTTCCTTGACGAAGCGCCACCCCGGCTCGACGGCCCGCATCCGGGCCTCCAGTTCCGCTTCGTCGCTCATGGTCTCAGTCTCGCGGCTTGGAATCCGGCAGCACTGTACCCGAGAAGTAAACTCCGGCCAACGGCGGCAGCGTTACCGCGATCGAATAGCGCTGCCCTTGATGCGGCACCGCCTCGGCTTGGATGCCGCCGCTGTTCCCGATATTGCCGCCCCAATACGGCGTCGCGTCGGTGTTCAAGATTTCTTTCCAGTAACCGGGGCCGGGGACGCCGACGCGGTAGCCGCCGCGGACGACGGGCGTAAAGTTGAACAGGCAAACGATGCGTTCGTCCCCGGCCTTCGGCTTGCGGACAAAAGTGTAGACGCTGGCATCGCCGTCATTGGCATCGATCCAATTGAATCCGCCCGGTTGCGTGTCGAGTTCGTGCAGGGCCGGTACCGACGAATAGAGCCGGTTCAAATCACCTACCAGTTGTTGGACCCCCGCATTCGGGGCGTGGTCCAACTCGAACCAATCGAGCTGCCCGTCGTGCCGCCACTCTTGGCGTTGGGCGAACTCGGCCCCCATGAAGAGCAATTTCTTGCCCGGCATGGCGAACATGTAGGCGTACAGCACTCGCAGGTTGGCGAACTTCTGCCATTCGTCGCCGGGCATTTTGTCCCACAATGGTCCCTTGCCGTGGACGACTTCATCGTGCGACAGCGGCAGCACGAAGTTCTCGTTCAGCGCGTAGATCATGCGGAACGTGAGTTCGTGGTGGTGGTATTTCCGGTGCAGCGGATCGCGCGCGGCGTAGGCCAGCGTGTCGTTCATCCAGCCCATGTCCCACTTGTACCCGAAGCCCAAGCCACCCAGATACGTCGGCCGGCTGACCATCGGGAACGAGGTCGATTCCTCGGCATACGTCTGGACGCCGGGGAATTGGGTGTAGACCTCGTAGTTGAAACGCCGGAGGAATTCGATGGCTTCCAAGTTCTCGCGGCCGCCGTACTTGTTCGGGACCCACTCCCCTTCTTTGCGACTGTAATCGAGGTAGAGCATGCTCGCCACGGCGTCGACGCGCAGACCGTCGATGTGGTACTTGTCGAGCCAGAACAGTGCCGAAGACAGCAGGAAGCTGCGGACTTCGTGCCGGCCGTAGTTGAAGACGTAACTACCCCAATCGGGGTGGTATCCCTGCTTCGGGTCGGCGTGTTCAAACAGGTGCGTGCCGTCGAAAAAACCGAGGCCGTGCTCGTCGGTGGTGAAGTGGCTCGGCACCCAATCGAGGATCACCGCGACGCCGGCGTTGTGGAGTTCGTCGATCAGGAACATCAAATCTTGCGGGGTGCCGTAGCGGCTGGTCGGTGCGAAGTAGCCGGTGGTCTGATAACCCCACGAGCCGTAGTACGGGTGCTCGGTGATCGGCATCAATTCGACGTGGGTGAACCCGAGCCGGGTGACGTGCTCGATCAACTTCGGGGCGAGGTCGCGGTAGTTCGGCGAGTGGTGCTTCTCGTCGCGAATCCACGAACCAACGTGCAGTTCGTAAATGCTGATCGGAGCGTCTTGGGCGCTCTTCGCCTTCCGGTTCGCCATCCACTCGGCATCGTTCCATTGGTAATCCAGTTCCCACACGACGGAGGCCGTCTTCGGGGAGACTTCGCAGAGCACCGCGAACGGATCGGTCTTATCGACCGCGTACCCGTTGAACTGACTGACGATGTGAAACTTATAGCACTCGCCTTTGTGACTTCCCGGGATGAAGCCCTGCCAGATTCCGCCGGAGCCGGTGGCATACAACGGATTCGCCTCACGCTCCCAACCGTTGAAATTGCCGACCACCGAGACGTACTGCGCGGCCGGTGCCCAGACGGCGAATTGCGTTCCAATGACCCCGTTCCGCACGGTCGGGTGGGCGCCGAGTTTGTCATACAAACGGACGTGGCTACCTTCGTTGAACAAGAACAAGTCCTGTTCCCCGATCCAAGCGATTTCGGCGGACGGAGCGATCAGGGCGGTCATTGCGGTCGGCTCGGATGGTCGCGGTGGGGGTCGTTTCAAAATTATCCCCTGGAACATGGAGAAGCTATGGGACTTCTGCCGACTTTGTCGAAAACTCGTGTCCCCACTCCGCAAACCCTGAGCCACGGTTGCAATTGGAATCCGGTGCTCGACGGGACGGTCGGTTCCAGCAAATGCAAGCGACGGGGCGAGCCAGCCAGCGTGACCCGCTGGCCGGCTCGCCCCGTCGCTTGCGAATGTTTAAACCGGTTCTTTGTCAAAGAAATCGACGACTGGAATTGCTACCGTCTCATGGAGGCGTAACGCTCGCAAAAATCCCGCCGAGGACTCACTCAGCCATCGCCCAAAAGCTGAGTAGGTCGTTCGGCGGGACACGAGAACTTTACGCTCTAGACACGAAGTTAGCAAGCGATTCCGTCAGAAATAACCAGTTAGCTTGAACTAATCGACTGCTTTTCGGACATCGCCTTTCGCCAACGATCAGTCACGTATCTGAGCTACCGACAGATAAAGTGCCGCAAGGTGATGCCAGCCGGAGGTTTCCGGCAGCGATTCCACCGAGGCCTGAAGAAATGGAATCGCCCGTTTCGGCGACCCCAGCATCAGATTTGCCATCCCGAGGTTGAAGTTCGCCACAGGTCCAGCGGGGAGAGTCTGCCAGACCGCCATCGCTTCTTCACGGCGGTTGCACAGCCACAGCGAAGTCGCCCGTGCGTTGATATTCACCGGTTCGTCGTCAAGCGGCGTTTGCAGACCGTGGGATTCGCGGTCGGGTGCGGACGCTTTTTCTTCCAATCGGGCGGCGAATAGGCCGGCGATGTCCCGCAACCGCTGGGGAAATTGCCCCGACGCTAAGGGAATTCCGAGCCGGCCGGGGGTTTGATCCACCACCGTCGACCAGTCAGGCGGACATTTCTCGACGGGAGTCGCACCGAAAAGCCGAAGGGCCAATTGGGCGTCGGCCCACGCGGATCGGGCGTCGATCCGGATTCCCGAAAGGACGTCATGAGGTTCAACGTCGCCCGAGGCGGCGGGCAGATCTTTGTTCCGGCTTGCAATCGCCAGGCTGGTGAGTTCCGCGATCGTGGGTTGAAGTCTGGTCATGGCTTGATTCCGCGGAGATCGTGTTCCCATTTCCGAGGGAATGTGTCCGGCAGCGAAACTTGCGCGCATCGCTGCGGTGAAACGATTCACCTGGGTCTGCGGATGCAATTTCGCGAACGACCGTCAACCCGATCCCGGTTCGGCCCGGTCGCGCAGCGCGGCTTCCAATTCCAAAACGGAACAGGTCGCCGTACCGACCTTGCCGACCACCACCGCGGCCGCGAGGCTGGCGAGGCGGCAAGCGGTTTCCAAATTCCCGCCGACGGCGAGGGTCAAAGCAAGGGCCCCGGCTACGGTGTCACCGGCGCCGGTGACGTCGTAGACTTCCCGCGCCTGCGCCGGCACGTGGACCGCCAACTTGTCCGCTTCGAGTAGCGTCATCCCGTGCGCCCCGCGCGTGACGAGCACCGACGATCCCGCCCCCAGAAATTCCAGCAACTCGCGTCCGGCCTGTTCCACTTCCGCCGTGGTCCGCAGTTCGCGATTGAGCACCTTGCCGGTTTCAAGTTGATTCGGCTTCACCACCGTCGCGCCGCGGTACTTGCGGTAGTCGGTCCCCTTCGGATCGACGATCACCGGCACCCCGGCGGCCCGCGCGAGCGCGAGGAAGCGCTCGCACAAACCCGGCGTGACGACCCCTTTTCCGTAATCGGAAATGACCGCCGCGCGCACCCGCGGAAGTGAGGCTTCGATTCGAATCAGCAACTCCGTTTCGACCGATGCCGACAGCGGCCCGAGTTGCTCATGGTCGATGCGGACCATCTGCTGACTGTGGGCGATCACGCGGGTTTTGGTCGTCGTCGGTCGGGAAGAATCGGCGACGACGGCGGAGGTGTCGATCCCGAGTCCGGACATCAAATCGCAGATGCGTCGACCTTCCGCGTCGTCGCCGACGATACCGACGAGGATCGCGGATCCGCCGAGGCCAGCGACGTTGGCGGCGGTGTTGGCCGCGCCGCCGGCGGTGAAACTGCGCCGCTGCACTTCGACCACCGGCACCGGTGCCTCGGGCGAAATTCGGTTCACGTGGCCCCAGAGGTATTCATCGAGCATCAGGTCGCCGACGACGAGTACCGGGCAATTGCGGAAGCGGGCGAGGAGGTCGTTCACAATGCGGTTCCCTCCGCAAGGCGGATGCGCCGGAGGATGTCCGTCGTGCTCACGCCCGGCACCAAGGGCAGATATTCGATCCGACCCCCGTACCCTTCGACGACGGCCCGTTCGGGCACCGGCCGCCCGTGCGGCGGGGCGTACTCGGCCCCTTTGCAGTGGATGTCGGGCTTCAGTTTCATGAGGCTCTCGACCGGAGTGTCTTCATCGAAGATGATGACGGCGGTCACGCACTCGAGCGCCGCCAGCATCAGTGCGCGTTCGTCTTGGTTCAAAATCGGCCGGTTCGATCCTTTGTAAGCCTTCACCGATCGATCCGAATTCACGCCGACGATCAAGCGATCGCCGAGAGCACGGGCCTGTCGCAGGCTCGCGAGGTGCCCCGGATGAAGCAGGTCGAAGGCGCCGTTGGTCCAGACAACAGTGAAACCGGCGGCGCGGGCCGATTCGCGCATCGCCAGCAATTCGGGCCAATTGGGGAGTTTGGTCATGGTTTAGAGCGAATACCAAGTTTGCGTAGTGTTGGGGTGTTGAGTCCAGCCTTTTGGCGTTGAGTCCAGCCTTTTGGCGTTGAGTCCAGCCTTTTGGCGTTGAGTCCAGCCTTTTGGCGTTGAGTCCAGCCTTTTGGCGTTGAGTCCAGCCTTTTGGCGTT
>JANXTU010000359.1 GCA_025352235.1 Fimbriiglobus sp. | reverse complement strand
GACCCTCCGCAAAGCCCGCGAAGCGACCGATAGCATTTTCAACGACCAAGACGACGACGAGGACAGCCTCTTCGGCGGGATCGATCCGCCGCGGAAACCGATCGTCCCTCCGATGATCCCGGGTTCGACCACGCCCCTGCGGTCGGATCCGAACCAACGGGCGGCGCGCATTCCCGGCCTGCCCGACTTCCCGCCGATTCGCAACGGCGTCCCCCCCCCCACGTCCACCCGCACGACCTACGTCCCCACGCCCGTCGAACTCCCGGCGCCCGGCAACCCCTTCGAAGATCTGAGCGTCGATCCATCGCCGGAAGCGTCGGACGACTTGCCGTCCAGCGAAGAGTTCGACGACGACGGGGAAGATGCTTTCGAGGAACCGGAAGCCTCGGCATTCCCTTGGAAAAACGCGGTGATCGCCGCACTGGCCGTCTATGCGATCCTCGCCACCGGCGCCGCCACCTGGGGTTGGCTCCGCACCCCGGACGCCGCCAAGGGCGCGCCCCCCGCCGCCGCAAACAAGCATTGAAGGATCGGCGAAGCTTCCGCGTGGCGACACGTTTCCAACGTGTCGGAAATGAATCTCCGGTGGCCAGAAAGGCAATTCTCGGGGAAGAAAATAGAGCCCGAAGAGCGCAGGAACGGCACGCAAATGAATTGGGAAGATCGCATTTCAATCGATCCGAACATCCTCGTCGGCAAACCGGTGATCCGAGGCACTCGCCTGTCCGTCGAATTCATCGTCGGACTTTTGGCGAGCGGCTGGCGCAAAGCCGAGGTCCTCGAAAATTACCCGGGCATCACGGCCTGCTTGGGATACGCCCACATGCTGCTCGAATACGAGCAGGTCTTTCCGATCCCGGCTTAACGAATGTGCTTCTCCGCAAACAGGATCAAAGAATTTAGCAATGCGCGCAGTCACCCCCTCTCCGCTTCGGAGAGGGGGCCGGGGGGTGAGGTCTCCGTTGGAATTGCAAGCGGTTCAAATACTGCCAGAAAGTTTTGCCACACCCTTTGATACATACCGTGCGGAATTCGGTTAAACTCAATACTCGGTGGCTCCTTGCCGCACGAGTGGATACCCGGAATCTTCTGTCCTCATGGCTAAGGTGCCCCATGGAAGCGAATTCCGATCGTCGCCGTTTCTTGCTCGGTGGCGCGGGCTTGGCCGCGGGACTTGTGGCGGAAAGTGCTGCTGCCCAAGACAAAAAAGATGGTCCGCACACGGGTCACGTCAAGGCGGGCGCCGCGAATGACCGGGGTAAAATGACGCCCGGTCGCCGCCTCGCGAGTGACCCACCGGTTCCGGTCGAAACTCCTGACTCCACCAAGCTGAAGTGGGTGATGAAAAACGGGGCGAAGGAATTCCACCTGTACGCCCAGGTCATGAAGAGGGAGTTTCTGCCCGATCAGTTCTTCGATGTCTGGAGCTACGGAGCCGAACCCGGCCCGAAGGGCGCGACCTCCATGCCCGGCATGCCGGGTATGGCCAAGGAAAAAGAAGGCAGCATGCCCGGCCCGATGATCGAGGTCGTGGAAGGGGACAAAGTCCGCATCGTGGTCCACAACGAACTCCCCGAACCGACCATCCTGCACTGGCACGGGATCGATGTCCCCAACGCCATGGACGGCGTCGAGGGCTTGATTCAGGATCCGATCCCCCCCGGTGGAATGTTCACGTACGAGTTCACCCTCGAACAGAACGGCACGTTCTTCTACCACACGCACGTGGGCATGCAGCAGGGTATGGGGATGGTGGGATTGTTTATCGTCCATCCGAAAGAGGCGCATTACCCGCCGGTCGACCGCGACATTGCTCTGATCATCCAGGAGTGGGCGATCCTGCCGGGGTCGACGATCCACAACACCATGTCGATGGAATTCAACCTGTTCACCCTCAACGGCCGAGCCGCCCCGTACATCACGCCTCTGGTTATCAAACAGGGCGAGCGGGTGCGGATCCGTTTGGTCAACTTCAGCGCCATCGACCACCACCCTATGCACTTGCACGGGATGCAATTCTGGATCACGGGGACCGAAGCGGGCCGCATCCCGGACACGGCTTGGATCCCGAGCAACAACGTGTTGGTGGCGGTCGCACAAGCCCGGGATATCGAATTCGTAGCCAAGAACCCCGGCGACTGGGTGTTCCACTGCCATATGTTTCACCACATGATGAACTTCATGTCCTCGATGGCCGGCCCGATGGCGGGCGGCAGCATGAAAGGCATGCCGGGGATGCCGGCGGGCGGCAGCATGGGAACCGGAATGGGTATGATCACCCGAGGGCCGGCACTGAACCCCGATTTCGGAGCCCAACTCGGCCGCGGAACCGGCGAGAACACGGGTACCGAGCGGGCCGTTCCGAACGGGCTCCAGCCCGGACAACCGGGGATGCCCGCCATGCCGGGGATGCCGGCTCAACCCAAATCGGGTGGGCATGAAGGACATGGGGGTAACCAGAAAATGGCGCCGGGGTACCCTCAGAGCATGGGGGGGATGGCGATGGAGATGTACACGCCGGCCCAGTTGAAGAAAATCCAGAAGCCCGAGACCCGGGGGATGCGTAAAAACTGGTTCGAGGGAGTTGAAGGTCTGATGACCGTGGTGCGCGTGCTGCCGCCGGAACTCTACGAGAAGGTTGTGTCGGGCAAAGGCGAAGTGGCTTACGGGGCGAGCGTTCCCGGAGCTTCTGCGGGCGGTCACGAAGGGCATGAGTTGCCGAAGAAATAATGGGCGTCACAAGCAGCCGAATAGAGGGCGGCAACTTGCGGTCAATAGAATGGTGACCGATGCGAAACGTCTCGACGTTTGCGTTTCGCGAAAACGCTTTGCCACCGTGAATCATTTCCTCCAGGAGCATCGAGCGATGACGAAGTTCACCCTGCTTGCGGCTGCATTTCTCGCGCTGACTTGGATTTCCCCGGCCGAGGCGGCGGAAACGACCGTCGAACTGAAGAACATCCACATGTGTTGCGGGGGCTGCGCTAAGGAAGTGGCCAAGATTCTGAGCAAGGTCGAAGGAATCACCGGAGTCGCATGCGATCAGAAAACGACCTCGGCGCGGTTCCAAGCTGCGGATGCCAAAGCGGCGCAGCGGGCGATCGACGCCTTGGCCGAAGGGGGCTTCCACGGGGACGCGGGGAGCAAAGATTTCGCATTCAAAGCCGATAGCGGCGTCAAGGCGGGCAAGGTTAAATCGCTGACTGTGACCGGTTTCCACAACTCCTGCGGTGGCTGCGTGGTCTCGTTCCGCGAATCGATCAAGGATGTCAAAGGCGTGACCGGCGACAACGCCAAAGCGAAAGTCACCACGGCCGAAATCACCGGGGAGTTCGATGCGGAAGAAGTCATTCAAGCGTTGAACAAGGCCGGGTTCCACGTCAAAGTCAAGTAGTGGTGGTGCAGCGTAGACGGATCTGAAAGTGTGCGGCCGGCACGAGTTGACTCGGGCCGGCCGTATTTTATTCACAAGCGAACAGGGTCACTTCGTCCGGACTCACCCGATCAGCGCGGTTTGGACACCGCGTTCATATGGCCTTGCGGCGTCGGCCCCGGCGCTACATTGAGCCCGTCCACCAGCAACAACCCCTTGATTTCCGTTTCCGCTTTCCGGAGGTCGAGGAGGGCATTTGCATAGTCGTCGCTGTACTGATAGTAGGTGCGTTGGGCGACCAAGACTTGGGGGAAAGCCGCACGGCGTTTCTTGAAGTAGTCTTGGTAAAGCTCGTAGGCTTTGAGCGAGGCCGGGAGGGTCTTCTCCCGGAAATCGTCGGCCGAAGCCTTGGCGGTCTTGTAGCGACTGAACGCGTCGGCTAGGCGACTCCGCAGCGACAACTCGACGCGGGTCACTTCGGCGTACGAACGGGCCAAGTCGGATTTCGCTTGGCGGATCGTACCCTGATTGCGGTCGAATAGCGGGATCCGCAAGGAGACTTGGGCGTTCCAGTTCGTACCTGGATTTTCGTAGTTGTAACCCGGCCCGCCTTGCAAGACGATATTGGGAATCGGCTCGGCTTTTTCGCGTTTCACGGTGATCTGGTCGCGGACGATCTCGGCTTGGGCGAACAGGATTTCCGGGCTCTCGGCCAGTAGCCGGGCCAATTCCTTCTCCCACTCCAAGGCCGGGCCCTCCGGTTCGAGCTTGCCGGACAATTGGCCGAGAGGCATCTCCGGCTTGCCGATGATCGTGACCATGTGCTCCCAACTGCGGCGATACCGCTGCTCGACCGCGACCAACGCCACCCGCTCGCGATTGACTTCGACTTGGGCCTGCAGCAAGTCCGGCTCGTTCGCTTGACCTACGTTGACCAGTTGCTCGGTGGTTTTCACCGCGGCCTCGGCGTTTTTGACCAATTGGCGGTGGTTCTCGATGAGCCGCTGGGCCGTCAAAACTTCGTAGTAGGCGACATAAACGCCGTTGACCACGCGGAGTTGTTGGGCGAGCGCTTGGATTTCGGCCGCGCGGGTTTCCTGCTGGTACTTCGCACTGCTCAGTCGGAGCTTTCCGGCCGTGACGATTTCTTGCCGGATGAACCCGCCTTGGAATTCTCCCGGCGAGCGCTTCCCCGAGGGCCTGGGGACGCCGATCAACTCGGCTTGATAGCCGATTGTCGGATTGGGGTACAGCCGGGCCTGGATCGCTTTGGCGCGGGACGCTTCGATTTGCGATGCCGCCTGAGACAGAGTCGGGTTGTGGCGGAGGGCCAGTTGCTCCAGATCGCCGAGGCCGAGTGCCGTCGGTGTCGAAGCCGGTAAGACCGCGGGTGCCGCGCTCGTCGGATTGGTCGGTCTCGTCGGAATCGACAACGGATCTCCCGCGAAGCTATTGGGAACCGTGTGAGCGGCTATGACCAACAACGCCACCGGGGTGGACCACCGGAAGACTCTCATGACCATCTTCGTGCTCCGTGGAGGTAATTCGCTGAGTTTCGTCGATGTGCAAATTACTTCGTCCGTCAATCGAGTCGTCAGCCAACAACTCCACCCATGCCGACAATATCGAATGGCCCTGCAGAATCGATCCTAGCGGATGCTCTGATTCTGAGGGTTTAGAATTTTCATTCGGTTATGGCAGACTGTTCTGAAACGTTCCTGTTGAAACGGTGTGCATGACAACCGCTACTGCAACAACCCGCGCGTCCGCAGGTAGCCCAGCACCAGCTTCTCGAAGGGGACTTGGTTGCTCGTGAACAGGTAGCTCATGCCCCGCCGGGTGGCGAAGGTGTTGACCGAGGCGCGGAAGGCGTTGAGCGTCTTCTGGTAGCGTTCGAGTAGCGGGGCGCTGATGGTCACTTCGGCTTCGTCGCCGTCTTCCAAATCGGTGAATTTCAAGTCGCCCGTATACGGCGGGGTGATCTCTTCTTGGGCCAAAATGTGGATGGCATAAACGTCGAGGTTCCGGGCCGCGAGGTAGCGCAGGCCGTCTTCGAAGCCGCCTTTGTCCATGAAGTCCGACAACACGACGGCGATCCCCCGGCCGCCGACGCGCAGGCTGAAGTTGCGCAAGCTCCGGTTCCAATCGCCACTGCCCGCGGCCTCGATGGTGTCGATGGTCTGCACCATGCGCCACAGACTCGGCCGGCCGCGGAAGGTCGGCGAGCGCGGCGACGTCTCCCCGCCGATGGCTTCGATGGTCACGCGGTCCAAGTTCACCAAGCCGATGAACCCGAGTGCCGCCGCGACTTGCTTGGCGTAGCGCAGCTTCGTCGGCGTGCCGAAGTTCATCGACTCGGAATTGTCGATGAGCAAGAAGACTTGCAGATCTTCTTCTTCGAGAAAGAGTCGGATGAAGAGCTTTTCGAGCCGGCCGAAGAGGTTCCAGTCGAGGTAGCGCAGGTCGTCGCCGATGGAGTATGGGCGGAAGTCGGCGAACTCGGATCCGCGCCCTTTGCGCTTGGACAGGCGGTCGCCTTTCATGCGTCCGGAGCGGATTTTGCGCGAGACGAGTTCGAGCGTCTCCAAGCGACGGAGGAACTCCGGGGCCAAGAGCGGGCCATCGACGGGCAGCGGCGGAGCCGGGGCGGGAGTTGCCATGCGAAGTAGTGTAGGGATGGGGGCTTGGATGGTCGCAGAGTCCCCCGGCGCGCGAACGCAGCGTTCAATTGCGGATGGAAAGGACGGGGAACCCGGCGCGTTCCACAACGCGATTCACTTCGCCGGGATCGACCGCGTCCCGACTCGTCACCGCGAAGGTGACGCGTCCCGTTTTCGGGTTGGCCGTCACCGAACCGGGCACTACCCAAGGTAAGGATTCGAGCGCCGCCGCGACCTTCAGCCCGCATTGAATGGGGCAATGCAGGCCCGAGACTTCCAATTCCACGCGGGGGCCTTCGCTCGCCGATTGGCCCATAGACTGGGCGAAAAGGATTCCGGCCACGCTCAAGGTGGACAACCCGATCAAGGCCGCAATGGTAGCGGTGCGGGTGACCCGGCTCTGCGGGCGGATGTCGGGTCGGGAGATTCCGGTGAATGACGAAAAGGTTTCGCCGGGTGAGCCGGCCGGTTCGGCTTCGATGGTTTCCATCGGACTTTCCCCTGACACCCGAACGATGCGCCGAATCGACGCCGATGCATTATACCGCTACGCGCCGGCGCATTTCGGATGATAAACTCAGTCTTCGACAAACGTCGCCCGTACCGCCTCCGCGCCGATCAGCGGGGCGCGGCAGGCGAAGTCCCGGCATACGTACACTGTCCCATCGCCGAGCGATTCCTTGCCCTCGAGCAGTTTCACTTCCGCCGGGGCGGGGCCGGTCGCGGGGTCGTGGAAGGCGACGACCCGGTTGGGGCGGAACTGACTCCGCAGCAGGCTCAGCACTTCGCGGACGGCGGGGGAATCGCCGGCGCCGATCACTGCGATTTCGTCGACCGGCCCGAGCCAGAAGTCGAGGGCCACGAGCATTTGCCCGGCCCCCATCGGCGTGTCGTTCATCAAACTGCGGTAAGTCCGCAGCGTCTCCTCGGCCTTGGCGGCGTCCTTCGTTCGACCCGTCAATTTGCTCAAGCGTACCAGCGCGGTCGCGGCCATCGCATTGCCACTGGGCACCGAGCCGTCTTGCAGATCTTTGGTGCGGGCGATCAGCGTTTCGTGGTCGTCGGCGGTGTAGAAGAAACCGCCGGAGGGATCGTCGAAGCGGGCGTGCAATACATCGGCGAGTTCGTTCGCGGCGAGGATCCAGCGCGGGTCGAAGGTCGCTTCGTACAGGCTCACGAGGGCATCGATGAAGTAGGAATAATCTTCGAGGTAGGCCGTGAGCTTCGCCGGTTGGCCGATGCCGCAAGTCCGCAGCAATCGGCCGTCGGGCGTGCGCATTTTGGTCAGTACGAACTCGGCGGCTTTCACCGCAGCGGCGGTGTAGCGCGGCTCGTCGAAGGCGGCGCCGGCTTGGGCGAACGCCGCGATCATCAGGCCGTTCCACGCGGTCAGGATCTTCTCATCGCGGCCGGGCCAGACACGTTTCGCACGCACTTCGTAAAGCTTGGCTTTGACAGATTCCAACTTCGTTCGGAACGCGGTGACGTCCAGTTTCTGCCGCTTCGCGTCCTCTTCGTCGCTCCGGGCCCGGCAGGGAATGTTGTGCCCCTCGAAGTTCCCGGACGCGCTCACCCCCCAGACGGCTTTGGCGAATCGGGAATCGTCCGGCCCGAGGATCGCGTCGAATTCCGCCTCGCTCCAGACGTAGAACTTCCCCTCCTCGCCTTCGCTATCGGCGTCGAGCGTCGAATAGAAGCCACCTTCCGGAGAAGTCAGTTCCTTCAAAATGCAGTCGAGCGTTTCACACGCAACTTGCTTGTAGAAGGGATCGCCCGTCAACAGATACGCCTCCGTGTAAACCGGCGGCAGCAGGGCGTTGTCGTAGAGCATCTTTTCGAAGTGGGGCACGAGCCAAACCGCATCGACGCTGTAGCGATGGAAGCCGCCGCCGATTTGGTCGTACATCCCCCCGCGGGCCATCTTGTCGAGGGTCAGCGTCAACATGCCGAGCGCTTCGCGATTGGCGGGATCGCGCTGGGCCAGTCGCAACAACAGCTTCACTTCGAGCGGGTGCGGGAACTTCGGGGCGTAGCCGAAGCCGCCGTTGGTGCCGTCGAAACCGCGTTTCAGACTCTTGAGGGCACTCGTCAATAAATCCGCTGACAGCGGGGTGTCACTGCGGGCGAGGTCGCCCATGTTCTGCAACCCCTCGGCGACGTGCTTGCCGAGTTCCACCAACTCGTCGCGCTTGTTCTTCCACGCCGCCGCGACGGAGTGCAAGAGCCGGGGGAAGCTCGGCCGGCTCGGGGCGTAGCGCTCGTCCGGCGGGTAGTAGGTACCGGCGTAGAAGGGCTCGCCCGCCGGCGTGAGGAAGACGCTGAGAGGCCAACCGCCGCCCTC
>JANXTU010000094.1 GCA_025352235.1 Fimbriiglobus sp. | reverse complement strand
TACGTCCACGTCGTCGAGACGCTGATGATGATGGCCCTCTGGGCGTCGCACCGCTGGTGCCTCCCCGCCTTCGCCCTGGGTTGGATCGCGTCGCTGAGCCTGATGCTGCGCCTCGGCGACGACGTCCCCGCCATCGGCGATGCGTTCCGCAACGGCCCCATCAGCTTGGCCAAGCTCGACCTCCAATACCGGCACCCCCTCGCGGAACCGGGCTTCGGGGAACGCTGGCTCGACGCGATCCGCACGCCGACGACCGGGCCGGACGACGCCCGCTTGAAAGACCGGTTGAAGAAATGCCACCACCACGTCGCCACGACGAGTTGGGAAGAGCTCGGCGAAGTCGAAGCCTTCTTGCGCGCGCGCGGCGTGAAGGACCGCGAATTGATCTGCTGGGACGAAGGGACGCACCCGCTGTATTTGCACCTCGGCGTCCGGCCGGGGCTGCGCTTCATGCACGTCCACACGGCAGAGAGCATCGGCCCCGACGCCGATACGATCGTGCGCGCCGAACGCCAGTCGAACCGGGCCGCTCGCTTCTTGGTCAGCGATCTCGAATGGGTCGAATACGCGGATCACCCCTACGCGGACTACGCCCGGAACGAAGCCGCCAGCCGCTACCGCCCCGGCCGCGCCCCGGGCGACCCCATCCCCTCACTGACGCCCCTCTGGGACGGCGTCTTTCCCTACGATGGCCCGAAGGCCATCTTCCGCTCCGGCGGCGGCACCGGCCGCTATCTGGTCTTCGCGCTGGAGGAGTGACAAAGGTGTCGTTCGCCCGTCACTTGCCTTCGGGGTAGCTCAGCTTGCGCTCCGGGTCCAAGAAGCGGGCGTAGAGACCGCCTCGGCTTCGCCGGTGATGATCCGCAAGGTGTGCTCCCCGGCGGGCAGGGTCACCTCGAAGCCGTCGGTGTCGGGTTGGATCGCCTTGCCGGTGCCCGTCCCTTTGCCGATTACTTTGCCGTCGAGTTCCACGGTGAACGCGACGCTCGAACCGATCAGCAGTTTCGTCTTGAGTTCTTTGGTCGCGGTGAACTTCGCATCGATCGTCCCGCCTTTCGTGACCGCGATGCGGCCCGGTACGCCAACCGACATCGGCTTGCCGGCCACGGTCACGTCGGTCAAATACGGGCTATTCATGGCGTAGCGGAGCAGGTCGCGGAAGTCCTGCGGGGTCATCCCGGCGGTCAACCCTTCGGGCATCATCGACTTTTCGGTGATCTTCACCGGGCCGTCCAAATCGGCCTTGGCGATCTTCTTCAGCACGCCGTTTTCGATTTTGAGCGTGAGGAATTTGTCGTCCTCTTCCGCGAGCAAACCCTGGATCGCCTGGCCGTCGAGTGTGTTGGCCGTGCGCAGGAAGTACGGCGCCCCGATGACGCGGTTGGGGTCGATGACGTTGGCCAGCAGATACTCGATATCCCGCGCGGCACCGTCGAGCGGCGGGCCGACGTCCTGGCCTTGCCCCTCGAATTTATGGCACTTCATGCACTGCGCCTCGAAGACTTTCTTGCCCTTCGCGAAGCTCGCCGGGGAGGTGTAGAGTTCGGTGCGGGTCTTGTCGATCAGCTTGTTCAGTTCATCCGGCGTCGGCCGGGTGCGGCCCCACGCCTTCTCGATGAGGGCGTTGATCTCCTTGTCGTTGAAGGCCTGCATCTTGATGACGGTGTTGTCCGTCAGGACCGTGCGTTCGATTTTCTTCTCGCCCATGGCTGTGAGCAGCGCTTTCGCTCCTTCCTTGCGCGATGCCAAGCTATTGGCGAGTTCGCCGCGGATCTCGTTCGGAACAATGACCCACTGCTTGACAGCGGTCTGGGCCACTTTGGGATCGGGGAAGTTGGCGATTTGCCGAGCCGCCTCCGCGCCCAAGGCCAGGTCGTCCTTGTTGCAGATTAAGAAGAGAATCATGTTCGAGATTTGCGGGTGCTGGAGGAGCACGAGCGAGCGGAGGGCATCGATGCGTACGTTGGTGTCTTTGGACTGAGTCAGGACGCTCCAAGCTTGCTTCATCGCCGCCGGGTCGCGGAAATTCACGGCGAGCTTGTTCACCAATCCCAACAGCTTCGCATCCTTCCGCAATTCGATTTGCAACTCGGCCCAGGCTTTCGGGGCATCGACCGTCCGCCCGGCGAGCGCAATGGCCAAACCATCCAACGCCTTCTCGCGGGTGTTGGTATCGGAGACGTCCTTGACGAACTTCAAACACA
>JANXTU010000080.1 GCA_025352235.1 Fimbriiglobus sp. | reverse complement strand
TGTCGGCCGCGCCGATGGTTGCGAGGCCCAACTGCTTCATGTTGTTGGTGCAGCTCATGCGAGCGGCGGCTTCGCGCACTTTTTGCACGGCGGGGAGCAGGAGCCCGATGAGAATGGCGATGATGGCGATGACGACGAGTAACTCGATCAGCGTGAAGCCGCGCCGCGAGTTCTCACGAAAATGATACATGACACAACTCCGAGAAAGGAAAGTTGCTGAATAAGAATGTGACATTCTCTACTTAACCAACACTAACGAGAGTCGCTCGTAAAGGCAACACGATAATCGAAATTATTGGGTAAAAGTTCGGGTCGGTCAGAACTTGCCGAAAAAGGTCACAATTTCATGACATGAGAGAAGTTGGGTCGAAATGACCTGCCAGCGCGGCGCGAGTCATCAAACGAACTCTTGTCCCTCGATGCTCGTAGCAACTGAACCTTGCCAACGTTATCGATCCCCCAGGCAGACGTTTGGTACTCCCAATGACTTCTCTTACCAATAAGCCACCGCTCGCGCGGATGGTTCTACAGCCTTTCGATTTTTTGCTCGCGATCGCGGTTCTTGCCTTCACGTTCCTCAGTGCTTCCTATCCGGTCCGCGAAAGCGGGATCTGGATGCATTTGGCGATCGGCCGACTGCTCGAATCGGGGGAGTATCGATTCGGCGTCGATCCGCTGTCGTACACCACCTCCGGCGTTTACTGGGCGAATCACGCTTGGCTGTACGACCTAGTCCTCTATCTCGTATATCAGCAACTCGGCGGGTCTATTGTCGTCATCGCGAAGGCGGCTGCGGTGGCGATGTTGGCCGGCGTGTGGCTCAACAGCCGTCGGTTGGCGACGGGTGTCGTCGGGCCGGCCGCCGCGACGGTGCTCGGCATTCTCTCCACGGCTCAACGACTTACCCTCCAGCCAATGTTGTGCTCGGTGGTGTTGCTTGCCATGACCATGGCAATACTCACCCGGCACGAAGACACTAGCCGTCCCGTAGGGAATCGGATTTGGTTTTTGGTGCCACTATTCGCTCTCTGGGTGAACCTAGACAGTTGGTTCTTCTTGGGTCCGCTCGCGATCGCACTGTTCTGGCTGGGGGAACGCATGGGCGGAACGACGGAACGCCGTCTCAGTTTGCGATTGGTCGGGGCGGGTGTACTCGCCTGCCTGTTGAACCCCCATCACATCTTTGCCTTCACGCTACCCCCCGAGGTGTCGCCCGCAGTCCTGGGCAGTGGTCTGCGCGACGACGTCCGCTTCGCCGCTTACTTCCAAAGAGGCTATATTGGGCTCTTCGATAACCAGGACTGGTATGCCCGCCTCCCGGGCATAGCCACACTGGTGCTTCTCGTCGGGGGGGCAATCTCGTTTGCGAGGTACCGGCGGGCTTGCGCGGGCGGGCGGCTATTCGTCTGGCTTGCGCTCGCTGCACTCGGGTTGTGGAACGGTCGGCTGATCCCGTTGTTTGTGGCGGTTGCAGTCCCGGTATTGGTGTTGAATCTGCAGGACGCGCGTGCCAGAATGGCCGCCGTGGCAACTCTGGCACGTCCGCGGTGGCAGCGAATCGCCGTGGGGTTCCTCGCCGGGGTCTCGGGCTTAGCATTGATCGCCTTCGCCTGGTTGGGAGGGCCCCTCGGCGTCAGGCCCGATAAGCGGCGTGTCGCTTGGGAAATTCAGCCGGATCCGGGACTTAAGCGATCCGCCGAGCTGCGAGCTTCCTGGAGGGAACGGGGCCGCCTGACGAAATCCGATCGCATCTTCCATCTCCACCCCGACTCGGCGAACTACTCCGCTTGGTTCGCCCCCGGTGAGCGTTGTTTCCTCGACCATCGCTTCCAACTCTTCGTCCCCGTCGCCTCGCAGTATCGCGACATCTGCCGAGGCTTGGGTTCACCTTCCGGCGCAGTGGATCCGCCGTCCACCTTCGGAATCACTTGCGTGGTGGTCCACGACTCCGACATCGGCAGGATGAAGCCGATGCTGAGCCGATTGTGGCACCCGGGGTCGGGATATATGCTCCTGGATCTGAGTGGCCGCGCGGCGCTGTTCGGGATTCGGACGGTCGGGCGCGACGGTGAGCCATTCGATCGCTTGCGACTCGACATGGACGAACTCGCCTTGCAACCGGCCGGTGGGGATGACCGCTTCCCGCTTATTCCTCCCTCGATAACCGCGGGGGGGGGGGCGCCTTCACGTTGGCGGCACTTGTGGCGCCCGCAGCCACTGCGGCCCGCGGAGGCCGACACGGCCGCCTTACTGCTACAGTACGTTGAGGACCAAGTGTCGTTTCTCGCCCCCGATGTGGCCCGGAGTCAAGCGGCGGCCTCCGTGGCGAGCTTCGTAGCTGCGTGCGCGGGCGAAAGCAATCCGCTAGGGTTGGTGTTCCGGGTTTACCAAACCGGACTAGTGTTGCCGATGGATGGCGCGCCCCCGTCCGGCTCGCTTCTGGCGATCCGCGTGGCCCGCTGTGCGATCGCCGCCGCACCTGATGATCCGGTAGCGCACCTTCGCCTGGGTCAGGCATACTTAGCGTTGACGTACACCACACGCGAGTCGATCTGGGCCGAACGCTGCCGGCCTCTGGCCCAACTTCGCCACGTCCAAGCAACTTGCGCACTCGAGCGGGCTGTGGCGCTGGCCCCCGATTTGGAAGCCGCCCACACATTGCTAGTCCGAATCTACTCACAGCGCGGAATGCAGGACGCTGCTTTGTACCACCTCCGTGAACAGGTGCGAATTCTTTCGACCGCCCCCGTCTCGGAGCCCGCAACTGCCCGGTTGCAGGAATTGCGTAAAGAGCTGGAAGCTTCCGAGGCGGGGGTGCAGGATCGCCGCAGCCAGCTCGCCCTGCGCTCGCAAGGGCT
>JANXTU010000035.1 GCA_025352235.1 Fimbriiglobus sp. | reverse complement strand
CACTCGCTTACCCGACATTGGCTACAGCAAGGTGGGAACGCAAGCGTTGTGCCAACGGGTCTCAGCGTGTCGGCGACGCTTGCGATCCCACGATTCTCGAACCCATTTCGCCTTGCGATTCGTTGGCCCATCGGAGTCGCGGAGTGCTGCGGTTCGCCGAACGCCGCCGCGATTGTGGGGCGTTTTGAATACTCGGGACGATCCGCGATCACCCGGTAATGGATCGTCGTTCGCTCGCAGCATCGAAACAATCGCAGTTGTCTTCTATAAATAAGATTGCATCTGAGTGCATGGGCTCTTTGGCTCTCGCCCGACCACGGTGGTCGAATCGCGACCACCGCTCGCGGTTGCATCTTGATCGTTTCACGCTTCGGGATCGCGGCGGTAGAGTTATTCGAGCGAGACTGGACCGGGTGATCGCCGTGCGGCCGCGACGGGCGAAGTGACTTGTCCGTCCCCTGAAAATCCGGCCCGTGCATTGCACCGGGTTGGTCGACCAACGACCGGAACGGTCGGAATCGGCGCAAGGCTTTGTTCCGTGGAGGTTCCTTTGACGCGGCTTCACACCCGGATCGTTTTGCCGGTCGCACTCATTTCCGCTTGCTTGCTGATACTGTCCGTGCTCACCGCCACTTCGCTCATCGGCCGGCAGCAGTCGGTGGCCAAGCTACAGCGGGAAAACCTCGACAGCCGCCGCATGTCGATCGAACTCGACGAGTGCCTCACCGATTTGCTGCTGCTGCTCAGGGACCGCGTCGAAGACACTTCCCGATTGCACGAGCGGGCCCGGTTGCATCTGCTGGAGATCCGCAACGCGGCTGATGAGCAACGCGAAATCGAGCTGGCCGACGAGTTGGAACGGGGGTTTGCGGCGTACTTGAACCAGCGGCGGACGATGCCGGCGGCCGGGGCGCCGGGCCACGTCGAAGGCTTGCGGGATGCGGGATCCGTGCTGGAAACCGAGGTCCTGAAACCGTGCCGCGAGTACAAGCAATACAACGGCGAACGCATCGACTCGACCACGCGGGAGCACGAGCGGGAATTGCTGGCGCTGGCGTGGGGCATGGCCGGGATCGGCACCCTGGGCGCCGCGGCGGGGGTCGTCTTGGGGTTCGGGATCTCCGGAGCGGTCAAGCGGAACGTGCGCGGGCTGCAGATCCGCATCCGCGACGCCGCCGAACTCCTCGGCCCGGAATCTGCTGACATCGTGGTCACGCAAGACGGGAATTTCAGCCGCTTGCACACGGACATCGAGTCGCTGACCGATCGGATCGCCACAGTGGTGAAAGAACTCCAGCTACGCGAACGCGAAGTCCGCCGGGCCGAGCAATTGGCCGCGGTCGGCCAATTGGCCGCCGGGGTCGCGCACGAGATCCGCAACCCCCTCACCTCGATCAAGCTCCTCGTCCAGAGCGGGCTGGAAGACGGGTGCGAACTCGGGCCGGACGACCTGCGGATCATCGAATCCGAAGTCCGCCGCATGGAGAAATCGCTCGGCACGTTCCTCGAATTCGCAAGGCCGCCGAAGATGGAACGCCGGCCGATGGAGCTGCGCGAACTCCTGATTGATACCCTGCTGCTGCTAAAGATCCGCTCCGCGAACTCGGAGGTCCGACTCGCGCTCGAGCCGGGCCCGGAGTTGAACCTGCTCGCCGACCGGGAGCAGTTGCAACAGGTGTTTCTCAACTTGGCGATCAACGCGCTCGACGCGATGCCCGCGGGGGGGGCCCTGACGCTGGCGGCCCGGCGGGTCGGGGGGCGGGCGCGGATCGAAGTGGCCGACACCGGGCCCGGGATCGCGGCGGAAATGCTCCCGCGCCTGTTCGAGCCCTTCGCGAGCGGCAAGGACACCGGCCTGGGGCTCGGACTGGTGATCTCCAAACGGATTGTGGAAGACCACGGCGGGGCCATCGTGGCGGCCAACCGCGCGGGGGGCGGCGCCAGCTTCTACGTCACGCTCCCCATTCACGGATCGGGTCCCGCAAATGCCTGAACTACTCCTCGTGGACGACGAACCGGGGATCCAGCACGCGTTCCGGCGGGCCCTGCAAAAGGACGACTGGATTCTCCGCAGTGCCGGCACGGCGGACGCGGCCGTCTCCGAGTTCCGTCGCGCCCGCCCGGACGTCGTCGTTCTCGATGTTCACTTGCCCGATGCAACGGGCCTCGAGACGTTCCGGCGTTTGCGTGATCTCGACGCACGGATCCCCGTGATCCTGATCACGGGGCACGGGACGACCGAGTTGGCCATCCAAGCGATCAAAGAAGGGGCTTTCGAGTACCTGCTCAAGCCGGTCGAATTGCCGCACCTCCGCGAAACCCTCGACCGCGCCCACCGGTCCGGTTCGGCCATGCGCACGCCCGCGGTGATGGCCGAAATCGAAGACGCCCCGGCGGGCGGGGACTACCTGCTGGGCCGCTGCGCGGCGATGCAGGAGGTCTACAAGGCCATCGGCCGCGTCGCCGCGCAGGACGTGACCGTGCTGATCCTCGGGGAGAGCGGTACGGGGAAAGAGCTGATCGCGCGGGCGATCTACCAGCACAGCCGCAGGTCCGAGAAGCCGTTCCTGGCGATCAACTGCGCCGCGATCCCGGAGAATCTGCTGGAAAGCGAGCTCTTCGGGCACGAGAAGGGGTCCTTCACCGGGGCGGACCGCAAGCGCATCGGCAAATTTGAACAGTGCCACGGCGGAACGATCTTCCTCGACGAAATCGGCGAGATGAGCCCCCTGACCCAAGCCAAGATCCTGCGGCTCATCCAGGAGCAGAGCTTCGAGCGGGTCGGGGGCACGGAGACCATCCGGACCGACGTGCGACTGATCGCCGCGACGAACGCCGACTTGGCGAAGCTCGTGGACGAGGGGCGCTACCGAAGGGACCTCTACTTCCGGCTCAACGTGTTCTCGATTTGCCTCCCGCCACTGCGCGTCCGGGGCGACGACGTGGCGATCCTCGTCGAGCACTACCTTCGCTCGTTTTCGCACGAATTGAACAAGCCGGTGAAGGAACTCACCCCGGATGTGCTCGCCGCTTTCCGGGCGTACGCTTGGCCGGGCAACATCCGCGAGCTGCAGAGCGTGTTGAAACAAGCCCTACTCCGCATGACCGGGACGGTGATGCTCGTCGATTTCCTCCCGCCGCTGCTGACCGGTGCGACTCCGGTCGGCGCTCCGTTACCGGCGGCGGGCGGCCCTATGGAATGGGATCGCTTCGTGGCGGACCGCATCGGCGCCGGGAGTTCGGATCTTTACGGGGAAGCGCTCGAACGGATGGAGCGGGAGGTGCTCGTGCGACTGCTCAAACACACGCGCGGCAACCAATTGCAAGCCGCGAAAATCCTCGGCATCACACGCGGGAGCCTGCGGACGAAGATCCGCGCCCTCGGCATCAAAATCGCGCAGTCCGTTTGGTCGGACGACGACCGCGCCGAGTGAATCAGCGGGAGTAACGGTACCGAGGGCTCGTGCCACTCATTCTTCGGGCTGACCATGTGAATAGTCCCGATAGCCGCAGCGAGTACCGAAATGGCGGGAAGGGCGACATAGGCGTCGTCGCAGTTCATGGCGGCGCCCTGGGCCTTCACGTATTCGGACAGAACGGGGGGCCCGTGGCGACACGTTTCCAACGTGTCGGGAGCAAAGATCGATGGTGCAAGTGCTTTTCTCCGACACGTTAAAAACGTGTCGCCACAATGACGACATGCACCGTCCTCATCCCGTGGCGACATGTGAATAGCTCGTCGAACTCGACCCGACCACGAACGAGTACCGCGCCGTGAGCGCCGAAAGCGCAACCGGAGCCGGAGCCGAAGCGAAGCGCGAGAAAGAAGACGGGCGCAAAGATGAGCTACGGCTGGCGATTCGGAGGCTGCTGCCCGCGAACCGGGAACAAGCGTTGACGAGAGAAGAAATCTGGGAGCGCCTGCCGGAGGCGGTGCGGGTGAACGAAGTGCGATTCAAGAGCGTGATGGAAGCCGGGGTGCCGAAGGACTGGCTGAAGGAAGGGGGTGAAGGTAAAGGGAGAACTTACCGCTATTGGCGAGCGTCTGAGGCTGCGGGTTGAGTTGGAAGAAATAAATTCCCCCATGCCCCCTATGTTAGAGGCATTTATTCCAGGTTAGAGACTGCAAAGTAAGGCCTAAATGCAAACCTGGAAGAAACACCCCGAATCGAGGGGGTCACCGGATATTTTCCAGCCCACGCTCGGCCGGGGGTCGATTTTCTTTCCCGTCGATGTTTCGGTTCGCCGGGGTCACCGATTTTCAAACGACCTCCAAGAATCGTTGCAACACCCACAGGGTATAGCAACGATTCTTGGAGGTGGCCTTCAGAGCGGGGCGGCGTCAGCCCCCCGTGTCTGCGAAACTCACTGCGGTTCGATCCCACGGGGGACTGACGTCCCCCGCTCAGGTAAAAAACTCCAAGAATCGTTGCAACACCCACAACCCACACCCCGACTTGACCCGTCCGGACATCGGTGGTATCAGGGCGATTCAGCCGGATGACCGAGAGTCGAATATGCCGAACCGGACGGGAGTGCTGGTGCTGATCGTCGTCGCCACCGGGTTCGCCACCGGGTGCGTGGACCGTCGCTTCGTGGTGCGCACGAACGTCCCCGGTGCACTGATCTACCGCGACGGCACCGCCCTCGGCCCGGCCCCCGTCGACTCGCGCTTCGATTACC